>NZ_CP038436.1:2445761-2751481 GCF_004683965.1 Nocardioides seonyuensis | reverse complement strand
CCCCATGACCCGGGTGACCGCGATCGACAGCGGCCAGGTGCACACCACCGGGCTCATCAACATGCGGCGCTTCGAGCAGCGGTCCACCGAGACGCTCGTGATGGGCCAGATGCTCGACAAGACGGTGACGATCCGCGACTCCGGCGTCACCGGCACGGTCTACGACGTCGCCATGGAGCAGGCCCGCAACCGCGACTGGGTCATCTCCCGCGTCGCGGTGAAGGAGCCCTCGCAGGGGTTCCGGCGTCGTGGTCAGACCCACGTCGTCGAGTGGCGCGACGTCGCCGGGCTCACGCGGCAGGAGGACTCGCAAGGAGCGACCCACCTGATCGCGGCGCTCCACGACATGCGACCGGCCGACGCGGCCAACATGATCCACGACCTGCCACCGGAGCGTCGTACCGCCGTCGTCGCGGCGCTCGACGACGAGCGGCTCGCAGACGTCCTCGAGGAGCTGCCCGAGGAGGACCAGGTCGAGATCCTCGAGCACCTCGACTCCCAGCGCGCCGCCGACGTGCTCGAGGAGATGTCGGCCGACGACGCCGCCGACCTCATCGCCGACCTGCCCCCCGAGACCGCCGCCACCCTGCTCGGTCTGATGGAGCCCGACGAGGCCGAGGACGTACGCCGGCTGATGAGCTACCACGCGGACACGGCCGGGGCCATGATGACGCCGGAGCCGGTGATCCTCTCCCCGGACGCGACGGTCGCCGACGCGCTGGCCCAGGTCCGCAACCCCGAGCTCACTCCCTCGCTGGCCGCCCTGGTCTACGTGTGCCGGCAGCCACTGGAGACACCGACCGGCCGGCTGCTCGGCGCGGCCCACATCCAGCGACTCCTGCGGGAGCCGCCCTCCACGCTGGTGGCCGCGGCGCTCGACGAGTCGATGGACCCCCTGCGTCCCGACGCGACCATGGACGAGGTCGCCGGCCACCTGGCGACCTACAACCTCGTCGCAGCCCCGGTGGTCGACGAGGAGGGCCGCCTGCTGGGGGCGGTGACCGTGGACGACCTGCTCGACCACATGCTCCCGGAGGGTTGGCGCGACCGCACGGGACGCCCCGGCACGGTCCTGGGTGGTGAGCGGTCGTGAGCGACAACCGTCGTCCCCGGCTCGACACGCCCCGTGAGGCTCGCCGCACCCTGGTGAGGCGCCCGGCCTACGACGCCGACGCCTTCGGCGTGTTCGCCGAGTCCTTCGCGCGGTTCATGGGAACCGCGCGGTTCCTCATCTGGATGACGCTCTTCGTGCTCTTCTGGGTCAGCTGGAACACCCTGGCGCCCGACGACCTGGTCTTCGACGAGTTCCCCTTCATCTTCCTCACCCTGATGCTGAGCCTGCAGGCCTCCTACGCCGCTCCCCTGATCCTCCTCGCGCAGAACCGGCAGGAGCAGCGGGACAAGGTCGTGGCGGAGCAGGACCGGCAGGCCAACGCCCGAGCCCACGCCGACATGGAGTTCCTGGCCCGCGAGGTGGCCTCGCTGCGCCTGTCCGTCGGCGAGGTCGCGACCCGCGACTTCCTGCGCTCGGAGCTGCGCGGACTGGTGGGCGACATCGAGGAGCTCACCCGTGGTCGCAGTGACGATGACCACGACGGGCGGACTCCCGCCTGAGCCCAGCCGGGGGGCTCGTAGACTCGAGCATCATGAGCACCCCCACCGTCGCGCAGGTCACCGCCGCTCTCGCGGAGGTCAACGACCCCGAGATCAAGCGGCCCATCACCGATCTCAACATGGTCGACTCGGTGACCATCGACGAGGGCGGCGGCGTCGCGGTCACCGTCCTCCTCACCGTGGCAGGTTGTCCGCTCAAGGACACGATCACCCGTGACGTGACCGAGGCGGTCGGCAAGGTGCCGGGCGTGACCGGCGTCGACCTGACCCTGGGCGTCATGACGCCCGAGCAGCGCTCCGGCCTCAAGGAGGTCCTCAGCGGTGGGCGCGCCCAGCGCGAGATCCCCTTCGCCCAGCCCGGCTCGCTCACCAAGGTCTTCGCCATCGCCAGCGGCAAGGGCGGGGTCGGCAAGTCGTCGGTGACGGTCAACCTCGCGATGGCGATGGCCGCACAGGGCCTCAAGGTCGGCATCGTCGACGCCGACATCTACGGCCACTCGGTCCCCGCCATGCTCGGGGTCGCCGACAGCCGGCCCACGCAGGTCGACGACCTGATCATGCCCGTGCCCACCGCCAGCGGGGTCTCGGTGATCTCGATCGGCATGCTCAAGCCCCGGCGCGACCAGGTCGTCGCGTGGCGTGGGCCGATGCTCGACCGCGCCCTGGTCCAGATGCTCGCCGACGTCTACTGGGGCGACCTCGACGTCCTCCTCCTCGACCTGCCGCCCGGCACCGGCGACGTGGCGATCTCCCTCGGACAGCACCTCCCCAACGCGGAGGTCGTGGTCGTCACCACCCCGCAGGAGGCGGCGGCCGAGGTGGCCGAGCGGGCCGGCACGATGGCCTCGATGATGCACCAGCGAGTCGTCGGCGTGGTCGAGAACATGAGCTGGCTCCCGTGCCCCCACTGCCCGCCCGAGGACGACCACCGCCTCGAGGTGTTCGGCTCCGGTGGCGGCGAGCGTGTCGCGCGCACCCTCTCGGAGCGTTTCGACTACGACGTCCCGGTGATCGCCCGGGTGCCCCTCGACCTCGCGCTGCGCGAGGGCGGCGACGTGGGCAAGCCGATCGTCTCCGCCGATCCGGACGCACCGGCGGCTCGCGAGCTGACCCGCGCGGCGCAGACCCTGGCGGGGCGTGGCCGCGGACTGGTCGGTATGCAGCTGGGGCTCACGCCTTCCGCTAGGTTCTGACCCATGTTCGGCGTCGGCCTGCTCGAGTTGACGGTCATCGCCCTGGTCGCCATCGTCGTCCTGGGCCCTGAGCGCCTGCCCGAGCTCGCCCGCCAGGCTGCCCAGCTCATCCAGAAGGGCCGCAAGATGGCCCACTCCGCGCGCGACGAGCTGCGCACCGAGCTGGGGCCTGAGTACTCCGACCTCGAGCTCCGCGACCTCGACCCGCGCAACATCGTGCGCAAGCACATCGCCGAGGCCATGGCCGACAACCCGCTCGAGGCGCTCACGCCCGCCAAGCCGTTCACCGTCCCGCCGGCCGGCGCTGTCCCGCCCTACGACGTCGAGGCCACCTAGGCCTCGGCCCGGCTGCGAATGGCCACCACGGCCTCGTGGGCCACGAGCACCAGCACCTCGGCCGCCGTCGCCACCTCGACGAAGTCGGCGCCGACCCGCAGCACCCGCACCTCGGGACGACTGCCGTCGCGCAGGCACAGCTGACACAGAGCCGCCGAGTCGGCCAGTCGTCGTAGCGCGCTGCTCAGCCCGAGCCTGCTGACCGGCGACCACGCCACCTCGGGGACCGATCGCTGCGAGGCGCCGTGGACCGAGACCACGTGGCGCAGCGGGACGATCCACTCCTGGCCGGCGCCACGCAGGTGGCACCAACCCTCGCCGACGCGCTCCAGCATGCCCTCGACGCGTCCCAGGGACGGGAGGTCGAGGCCGATCGGCTCACCGACCGAGGCCATCAACCGACTGGCCAGGGTCACCTCGGCGTATGCCGCGCGCGCCCGGTCGGCCAGCTCCGCCTCGCGCTCGGCGTCGAAGGCCGCGCTGGCCTGGCCCTCCAGGTCGTCGAGGACGGCGAAGAGGTCGCGCTCCCAGGACATGCCCGTGACCCTAGCGACGGCCGCAGGGCCGTGGGCCGTCGTCCACAGTGGACAGAAGACCGTTGACACCCTGAGTCAAAAACCCGTTGAATGAAGCAAACAGAAGCAAACAAAGGGTTTAGATGTCTTCTCGGGGTTCCCTTGCACGCACTGACGCACGCGCCAACACGCTCCGGTGTCTCCTCGTCTGGTTGCTCGCCACCGTGGCCACGGCCGGAGCCGCGGGGTTCACCGCACCCAGCGTCATCTCACTCCGCACGACCGGCCTCGGTCGGGGCGCAGCGTTCGAGGAGCTGCTCGTCCAGGTGTGCGCGACAGCGTTCCTGGCCTCGTCGGGCTGGCTCTGGCTCGTGACGACTGTGACCGTGCTCGAGCTGGTGGGAGGACGACGACCCCGCGGTGGCACGGCCCGACGCTGGGTCCTCATCGCGTGCGGGGCTGCGCTGGTGGCGGGCTCGGCCACGCCCGCGGTCGCGCATGGAGGTCCGGGGCCCTCCGAGAACCGACCGGCCGAGACCGACCACCGGGTCATCGCCGGCCTGGTCCTTCCCGACCGGGCCGTCGCCCGGCCGCGACCCGTCACCGATGACGAGCACGTCGTCCTGCCCGGCGACAGTCTCTGGTCCATCGCCGCCTCACGCCCGTCAGGGGAGCCCGTCGAGGCGCGCTGGCGAGCCATCTGGGCCGCCAACCACGCGGTGATCGGCGACGACCCCGACCTGATCCTCCCCGGCCAACGCCTCCTGCTGCCCTCCACCGACCACGACAGGACGACCCCATGATCGAGCCGACCACCGCTGAGGCCCGCGTGTTCCAGCTCCACGCCCCCGTGCCCGTCACCAGCGTGCAGGGATCGCTGGCCCTCGACCTCGGGCCCCGCGTGGAGCCACCACGTCCTCACCTGTCCTCCGCCACCGCCCAGGACGTCGTGCAGGTCGAGATTCCCCGGGACCGGCTCGACGCGTTCGTCCGACGCCACCTCCAGGCCGTCCTGGAGATCGCCCTCGGTGACCGGCCGGCGCGCCAGGTGCTGCGCCACTGCGTCCCCGAGGTGTACGACGACCTGGTCGCCCGCGCGGTCACGGTGAGCGGCGCAGCCGGCACCGTCCCGGGCGCCGGCCGCGGGCGCGGCACCGTGCGGCCGGTCGTCGTGGGCGTGCGCACGTCCCTGGTGCGCGCCGACGCACTCGAGGCGTGCGCGCACGCGAGGTACGGACAGCGCTCACGGGCGCTCGCGGCCCGCTACGAGGTCGTCGCGGGACGGTGGCAGTGCGTCGTGCTGGAGTGGGGCTAGCTAGCCGCCCAGCACCGCCTGGCCGGACGCCCCACCGGGAGCGCCATGGCAGCGCTTGAACTTCTGTCCCGACCCACACGGACACAGGGCGTTTCGGCCGACGCCCGCGAACGGGTCGTCACCGGCGGCGCTCCCCTCGGCGCGCACCTCGGCCTCACCGTCCTCGGCCGGGGCGCTGTAGGAGAGGTTGCGCGGGCGGTCGGGCTTCTGCAGGCCCTTGGCCCGGATGTTGGGAGCGTGTGCCTGCGCCTGGGCGAAGTCGATCTGAGGCGTGGCGGCGCTGACCACGGGCTCGGGCTCGGCGGCTGCCTCGGGCTCGTCGTCGGCAACCTCGACCTGCAGGTTGAAGAGGAACCCGACGGACTCCTCCTTGATGCCGTCCATCATGGCCCCGAACATGTCGAAGCCCTCCTTCTGGTACTCCACCAGAGGGTCGCGCTGGGAGTAGGCCCGCAGGTAGATGCCTTCGCGCAGGTAGTCCATCTCGTAGAGGTGCTCGCGCCACTTGCGGTCGAGGACCGAGAGGACCACGCGCCGCTCGAGCTCGCGCATGACCTCCTCGCCCAGCTCGTCCTCGCGACGGTCGTAGGCCTCCTGGGCATCCTTCTTGAGGTCCTCGGTCAGGGCCTCGCGGCTGAGCCCCTGGAGGCCGCCCGCTTCCTTGAGCACGCCGTCCTTGGTCAGGCCGATCGGGTAGAGCTGGCCCAGCGCGGTGAACAGGGCGTCGAGGTCCCAGTCCTCGGCGTACTCCTGGGTGGCGCCGGCGACATAGCCGGTGATGACGTCGTCGAGGAAGCCGCGAATCTGCTCCTCGAGGTCTGCACCCTCGAGCACCCGGCGACGCTCGGCGTAGATGACCTCGCGCTGGCGGCTCATCACGTCGTCGTACTTCAGGACGTTCTTGCGGGAGTCGAAGTTCTGGGCCTCGATGTTGGCCTGGGCGCCGGCGATGGCGTTGCTGACCCGCTTGGCGTCGATCGGCACGTCGTCGGGGACCTTGAGCACGGTGAGGATGCGGTCGACCCACTCCGACTTGAACAGGCGCATCATCTCGTCCTGGAGGGAGAGGTAGAACCTCGACTCCCCCGGGTCGCCCTGACGGCCCGAACGACCACGCAGCTGGTTGTCGATGCGGCGTGACTCGTGGCGCTCGGTGCCGACCACGTAGAGGCCGCCGAGCTCCTTGACCTCGTCGTGCTCGGCCGCGACCTGCGCCTTGATCTTCTCGACCATGCCCGGCCACGCGGCGTCGTAGGCCTCGGGGTCCTCGGCCGGGTCGAGACCCTGCTTGCGCAGCTCCTGGTCGGCGAGGAAGTCGACCGAGCCACCGAGCATGATGTCGGTGCCTCGACCGGCCATGTTGGTCGCGACCGTGACGGCGCCCTTGTGGCCTGCCAGGGCCACGACCTTGGCCTCGTCGGCGTGGTGCTTGGCGTTCAGGACGGTGTGCGGGATGCCGCGCTTCCTGAGCAGGTCGGAGAGGTACTCGGACTTCTCGACCGAGACGGTGCCGATGAGGATCGGCTGGCCCTTGGCATGGCGCTCGGCGACGTCGTCGGCCACGGCGTCGTACTTGGCCTCCTCGGTGCGGTAGACCAGGTCGACGTTGTCGATGCGCTGCATCGGCATGTTGGTCGGGATCGGGACCACGCCGAGCTTGTAGATCTTGTCGAACTCGCTCGCCTCGGTCATGGCGGTGCCGGTCATGCCCGAGAGCTTGTCGTAGAGGCGGAAGTAGTTCTGGAGGGTGATCGTGGCGAGGGTCTGGTACTCCTCACGGACGGTGACCTTCTCCTTGGCCTCGATCGCCTGGTGGAGACCGTCGTTGTAGCGGCGCCCGGAGAGGATGCGGCCGGTGTGCTCGTCGACGATGAGCACCTCGCCACCCATGACGACGTACTCCTTGTCCTTGCGGAACAGCTCCTTGGCCTTGATGGAGTTGTTGAGGAAGGAGATCAGCGGGGTGTTGACCGAGTCGTAGAGGTTGTCGATGCCGAGGTGGTCCTCGACCTTGTAGATGCCCGGCTCGAGGACCGAGATCGTGCGCTTCTTCTCGTCGACCTCGTAGTCGGTGTCGCGCACCAGCCCACGGGCGATCGTGGCGAACTCGGCGTACCACTTCACCTCGTCCTGGGTGGGGCCGCTGATGATGAGGGGGGTGCGCGCCTCGTCGATGAGGATCGAGTCGACCTCGTCGACGACGGCGAAGTTGTGGCCGCGCTGGACGCAGTCCTCGACCGAGTCGGCCATGTTGTCACGCAGGTAGTCGAAGCCGAGCTCGTTGTTGGTGGCGTAGGTGATGTCGCAGTTGTAGGCCTCGCGACGCTCGGGGGGCCGCATCTCCGGCAGGATCACCCCGGTGGTCAGGCCGAGGAAGTGGTGGACGCGCCCCATCATCTCGGACTGGTACTTGGCCAGGTAGTCGTTGACGGTGACGATGTGGACGCCCTTGCCGGAGAGGGCGTTGAGGTAGGCCGGCAGGACCGCCACGAGGGTCTTGCCCTCACCGGTCTTCATCTCGGCGATGTTGCCGAGGTGGAGCGCGGCCGCACCCATGATCTGCACGTCGAAGGGGCGCAGGCCCAGCACCCGCTTGGAGGCCTCGCGCACCGTGGCGAATGCCTCGGGCATGAGGTCGTCCAGGGTCTCGCCGTCGGCGAGACGCTCCTTGAACTCCCCGGTCATCGCGCGGAGCTCGTCGTCGGTCATCGCGACGAAGTCGTCCTCGATGGCGTTGACGGCTTTGGCGATGCCCTCGAGCTGGCGGAGGATCTTGCCCTCGCCGATGCGGAGGAGCTTGTCGATGATGGCAGGCACGAGTGGTAATGCTACCTACTGGCCCAACGCCGCCCGCAGCGCATCGGAGAGGTCGCCGCGGGGTGCCACGACCACGTCGTCGAGGCCGAGCCACGCAGCGAGCCGACGCAGCTCGGCAGCGAGCTCCTCCGCGGTGTGCGGCGGCGCATGCATCTCGGCGTACGCCCCCTGCACGAGCAGCACCCGCGCCCCCCTGTCGGCCTTGAGGTCGACCCTCGCGGCGATCGTGTCGCCGAGCAGGAAGGGCAGCACGTAGTAGCCGTGCACCCGCTTCGCGGCAGGGACGTAGATCTCGATGCGGTAGCGGAAGTCGAAGAGCGCCTCGGTGCGGGCCCGCTCCCACACGAGGGGGTCGAAGGGGCTCAGCAACGTCCGCGCAGGGACCTTGCGAGGAAGGCGCGCGTCCCGGTGGAGGTAGGCGGGGCGCCTCCATCCCTGCACCGTGACCGGCTCCAGCTCGCCGGACTCGACCAGCTGCTCGATCGCGAGCCGGGTGCTGGGTGCGCCGGCCCCCGGCTGGAGGCGGAGGCGGTAGTAGTCGGCCAGGCACTGGGCACTGGCGACCCCGTGCGACCGGGCGGCCCGCCTGACCAGCTCGGTCACGGCCTCCTGGGGGGAAGGCGTGGGGAGATCCAGGACCGCCGGGGGCAGCACCCGCTCCGGAACGTCGTACAGCACCTCGAAGGAGCCGTTGCGCCCGGCGATCGCGACATCGCCGACGAGGTAGAGGAAGTCGAGCACGCGCCGGGCGTCGGACCAGTTCCAGCCCCAGTGCTCCTTGCGACGGGGACCGGAGAACTCGGCGTCGAGGTCGCGCGCGGTGACCGGGCCGCGCTCACGCACGGCCTCGAGGATCCCGGGCTCCAGGCCGGGGTCGGCCACGAAGCCCCACTTGCCGCGCTCGCTGCGGTAGTGGTCCATCCGGTGGCGCATCAGCGGCCACAGCTCGACCGGCATGAGCGCCTGCACGTGGGCCCAGTACTCCACGAGCCGTCGGGGGCGGCGCGCCGAGGCACGGATCAGCAGGTCGGGGTCGTAGGCACCCATCCGCGAGTAGAGCGGCATGTAGTGGGCCCGCTGCAGGACGTTGACCGAGTCGACCTGGAGCACGCCGGTGCGAGCGACCGCGCGCTCCAGGGTGCGCATGGTCGGCAGCGCGTGCGGCCGGTCACAGAATCCCTGCGCAGCGAGCGCGATGCGTCGGGCCTGGAGCGTGGTGAGGCTCCGGGAGCCGCCGCCCGGGTCGGGGACGGCCAAGGCTCAGGGGAGGTCCAGCAGCTTCTCGCGCATGGCGTACATGACCGCCTCCATGCGCGAGTGGAGCTGGAGCTTCTCCAAGATGTTGCGGACGTGGTTCTTGACGGTGTTCTCGGAGATGAAGAGCTCCTTGGCCACCTCGCGGTTGTTGAGGCCCTTCGCGACCATCCGCAGGACCTCGAGCTCGCGCTCGGTGAGCCTCAGCGCGGGACCCTGGCGCTCGGGCTTGGACATCTGCTTGAACTCGTCGATGAGCTTGACCGCCATCGAGGGGCTGATAAGCGACTGGCCCTCGTTGACCACCCGGACCGCCTGGGCGACCTCCTCGATCGAGGAGTCCTTGAGGAGGTAGCCGGCTGCGCCGTTCTTGACCGACTCGTAGAGGTCGGCCTCCTCGTCGGAGACGGTCAGCATGATGATCTTGGCGGCCGGGACGGCCTCCTTGATCGCTCGGCAGGCCTCGACGCCGGTGAGGCGCGGCATGCGCACGTCCAGCAGCACGACGTCGGGGGCGGTGCTGATGGCCAGCTCGGTCGCGACGACGCCGTCGGCCCCCTCTCCCACGACCTCGATGTCGGGCTCCTGGCCGAGCAGCATGATCAGCCCACGACGGAAGAGCTCCTGGTCGTCGACGACCAGAACACGGACGGGTTCGCTGCCTGTTGCCTCGGTCACGTCCGCATCATTACACGCGGACGTGCCCGAGGCGCAGGATCCGCCGGTGTCAGGACCCCAGGTCGAGCGAGATCACGCCGTAGTCGTAGCCGCGACGGCGGTAGACGACCGACGGCTTCTCGCTCTCCTTGTCGACGAACAGGTAGAAGTCGTGACCCACCAGCTCCATCTCGTAGAGCGCCTGGTCCAGCGTCATGGGAGAGGCGGCGTGGGACTTCTCGCGCACCACCAGCGGGCCGTCACCCGACACGGTGATCGGCCCGACCTGGCGTTCGGTGACGACGTCCTCGTGGTCGTCGTCGCGCTCCTCCGCAGTCGTCTCCATCACGGCGAGCGCCTCGCCCAGGGACGGCGGGGTGTTGCGGTTGCGGTGGACACGGCGCCGGTCGGCTGCGCGGCGCATCTGCGCCTGCATCTTGTCCAGGGCCAGGTCGAGGGCGGCCATCTTGTCCTCGGCGGCGGCCTCGGCGCGGATCACCGGCCCCTTGGAGAACCCGGTGAGCTCAACGCGCACTCCCCTGTCGTGCTGTCGTGGGTTCTTCTCGAGTTCGACCTCGACCTGGACCCGCATGATGCGGTGATCGTGCTTCTCCAGTCTGGTCAGCTTCTCAGAGACGTGCTCGCGGAACCGGTCGGACACCTCGCAGTGTCGTCCAGTGACCACAACCTCCATGTGAACCTCCGTGACTCGACTCGGCCGCACCCGTCATGGTCCCCCACGCTCGTGGGGTGGGTGGGATGGAGTCCGCCCGGCCGACCTGGTCTTCGTCCCCACAGCCGCCTGCTGAGGCTTCCGCAACTTCTCCGTCACTACCGGCCTTCTCCCGGCGTCCGGCACATCTGGTGCCGGGGCCGAGGCAGGACTTACTCCTAAGCCGCACCGTGATCTCACACCGGAGGCATGGCCTCCCGTGTGATTACGTGGGCCGTTTCGCCTGCGACTGGCATCGGCTTGCCATGGACCGGGCTCAGCCCGACCAATGACGCAACCACGGACCCGGACGGACTCCATGACATGACGCTAGCCGGTGGACCGTCCCTACGAAAGGGACCTTCGGACCTGGCCTGCCTGCCGGCGCACGGTCGCGGCGATGGTGGCCACCGCGACGGGCGGGACACCGGCCGCCTCCAGAGCCCGTTGCGCCTCGCGTGCCGTCGCCCCGGTGGTCAGCACGTCGTCGCACAGGACGACGTGGGCCCGGGCGGGGCCGCGGCGCCGCAGTCGTCGTACGACGTGCGAGGGACACGCCATCGAGCCCGCCATGTTCGTCGCCCTCTCGGCGATGCCGAGCCCGGCCTGGTCGGCGACACCGCCGCGGGAGACGAGGAGCCCGACGGCTCGGGCGTCGCGCCCCTCGAGCACCGCCGCGGCGGTCCTGGTCAGCGCCGCCGTCGGGTCGTAGCCGCGTCGACGCGAGGCACCAGGACGCGAGGGGACCGGCACGAGCAGGACCGGGTCGGCGGGGTCGAGGTCGGCGACGGCTGCCTCGACGGCGACGGCGAGCAGTCGGCCGAGGACGCGACGGTGCCCGAGCTGGCCGCGGTCCTTGTGACCGACGACGAGCTCGCGCACCGCGCCGGCATAGGGGGCGGCCGACCAGGGCTGCACGAGGCCGTCGGGGACAGGCGTGGGCCAGGCCGGGCCCGCAGCGGCAGGGAGCGCGGCACGGCATGCCGGGCAGAGCATCCGCCCCGGGGTCGCGCACCCCGCGCACCTGGAGCCGAGGAACAGGTCCACGGCCGCGTCGAGCATCCTCATCCCACGTAGGTCAGGTAGGTGAGCCCGCTGGGCAGCTCGGGGACGACCCGCTCCGGCGTGATCACGTCGATGACGCCGCGGCGCGTCAGCGCCAGCGCCTGGCTGCCCGGCTTGGGCGAGCCGACCAGCCCACGCACCCGCCCCCGCACGCGGGAGAAGCCCTCGCTCGCGAGGTCGGCCGGAGCACCGTCGACCGCGATCGTGCGCACCTCCGCCAGGACCTCGCTGAAGTCGCTGAGCACGGCCACGCTGGTCGTCGAGCGCCAGGCCACGTCGCGGATCCGGCCGGTGCCGACGAGGTCGCCGGCAAGCTCCCTCGCCCGGGTCGCACCCAGCACACGCCCCTGGACGTCACGGCGGATCCGTGCCGAGACCACCCGGTCGGTCGTGGTCCCGCGCACCAGCGCCACCAGCCTGCTGCCGTCGCGCGAGACCAGGAGCCTGCGCACGTCACGCCTGGTAATCCCCGGGACCACCACCTCCCGGGGGCCGCCCCTGCCCATCATCAGCACACGTGCCCCGTCGGCCCGGCGGTCGACCAGCCACGCCCGGTCTGAGAAGTCCCACGCCGGCGGCAACAGGTCGGTCGCGGAGCTGAGCACCTGGGTGACCCGTCCGTCGGGCTGGTCGACGGATCCGAGAAGCAGTGCGGTTCCGTCGTTCGTGACCGCAGCGACCCGCGTCCCGGCGAGGTTGACCCCGACGGAGCGGATCCCCAGGCTCGTCTCGCCGAAGGCCCCCGGAGTGGCCGTCAGCGAGTCGAGCGAGCCGCGGACGAGGCGGCCGTCGCGCAGCCCGAAGAGGTCCCGGCTCGCGCCTGAGCCGGTGGGGTCGAAGGCGTCACCCACGTCGAGGTTGACCTGGGTCGTGCCCTCGCGTCCACCGAAGGGGCGGCCGCCGATGGTGAGTCGGATCGCGCGGACGCGCTCGTCCTGGCGCAGCGTCCACACCAGCTGGGTCAGCATCCGCTGGGCCGTGTCCTGGTCGATGACGTCGGGGTCGCCGTTGAGCGACACCTCGGCGATGCCGGCGGTGCTGATCGGTACGCCGACGCCCGGCGTGAGCCCGGGCGGGAAGAACGTGCGGGCCACGTCGCCCCGGTCGCCCGGAGCGGTCAGCAGGCCGCGGACGAGGGAGGACGCGAACTGGTCGCCCTTGGGGACGAACACCGGCTCGGGCACCAGGATCTGCGCGGTGGGGTCGAAGAAGTAGAGCGACACGCGTTGGTACCAGTCGCCGAACCAGGAGTCCGGGACCACCAGGGCGTCCGGCGCCCGGCCGATGCGCCACTCGCCGGCCTCGCGGGTGAGCCCGAAGCTCAGACGGATCTCGGGCTCGGTGCGCTGCCAGGCGCCACGCGCGTCGTAGACGTCGGCGCCGGTGATGCGCAGCGAGACGAGGGTCTGGCCCACCGGAGGCCCGAGGTCGTCGTAGGTGATGATCTGCGTCTCCGGCGCCCACGTCTCCTGGGCCTCCGCGGTGAGGAACTGCCGCGCGACGCTGGTGCGCACCGGGGTCTCCTCCATCGCCTCGAGGAAGCCACTGACGATCTCGGCGGGAGCCTGGCCGGGTTGGGGTGGCCGGGGGTTGAAGGAGAACCCGGGCGCCTCCTCGACGTCGGCCGACCCGGCGCTCTCGACCACCGGGCCCTCGGTGGGCATCCCGACGCACGCCGAGAGGAGCACGAGACACACGAGGGTCGCGACGGCTCGCAGCGCGATCATGCCGACTCCCTGGCGTCCTCGGGCACGAGCGGCAGCGGGCTGTGGCGCAACGCGTCGGCGAGCCGACGGGGCAGGGTCAACCTGAACTGAGCCCCCTGGCCCGGTCGTCCCCAGGCCTGGAGCCAGCCGCCGTGCAGGTGAGCGTCCTCGAGCGAGATGGAGAGCCCCAGGCCCGTGCCGCCGCTGCTGCGGGCGCGGGCGGGATCCGCGCGCCAGAAGCGGTTGAAGACCATCGCCGACTCCCCCGGGCCCAGGCCGACGCCGTGGTCCCGAACGGCGATCGCGGAGGCGTGGTCGTCACCGGCGACGTAGACGTCGACGTTGCCGGACTCGGCGTGGTCGATGGCGTTGGTGATGAGGTTCCGCACGATCCGCTCGACGCGTCGTACGTCGGCCTCGGCCAGGCAGCTGACACCGGGGTCGTGCACGACCACGCGGATCCCGCGCTGCTGGGCCAGTCCCCTGGTCATGTCGACGACGCGATGGGCCACGTCGACCAGGTCGACGTCCTCCGCGTCGAGCACCGCCGCACCGGCGTCGAAGCGGCTGATCTCGAGCAGGTCGGCGAGCAGCGTCTCGAAGCGGTCGAGCTCGGTCTGCAGCAGCTCCGCGGCACGGCCGGCGACCGGGCCGAACCCCTCCCTGGCGTCGTGGAGCACGTCGCTGGCCATCCTCACGGTGGTCAGGGGGGTCCGCAGCTCGTGGGAGACGTCGGAGACGAAACGGCGCTGCATGCGACTGAGCTCCTCGAGCTGCCGGATCTGCTTCTGGAGGTTGGAGGCCATCTGGTTGAACGAGGTGGCCAGGCGGGCGAGGTCGTCCTCACCACGTACCCTGAGGCGCTCCTGCAGCTGGCCGGCGGCCAGGCGCTCCGCCACGCGCCGCGCCATCCGGATGGGGGTGACCACCTGGCGGGTGACCAGCCACGTGAGTCCCGCCACCAGCACCAGCAGCAGCGTGCCGGCGGTGAGCATGGCGCGCGCGACCAGTGCGAGCGTCTCCTCCTGCTCGGCGAGCGGGTAGAGGTAGTAGAGCGTGTAGGTGTGGCCGTCTGCGGGCAGGCGTACCTGGCTGGCCACCACCACCCCCGGGCCCTCGGGCAGACCGGGGACGTCGCGGGTGGTGGAGATGTCGGTGTAGGTCCACGACGTCGGCGATGCGACGTCGAACCGGTCCTCGAGTGCCTCGGGCACGCTCTCGAGGTCGAGACCGAGGGTGAACTTCGCGCCGCCGTCCGACAGCCGGCTGCCCTCCCCGATGGGCGGCGAGAGGACGACCGCGAAGCCACGCGTGGCTCCCTGGGCGATGATCGGCTGGACCAGCTCCTGCTGCTGGGCTGACTCGTCGAGCTCGACGCCGAGCGCCGAGTCGAGGGCGGAGCGCGCCGACTCGGTCTCCCTCTCGGCCTCGCTCACCACGGCGTCGACGCGGTTCTCGAGGAGGCCGTCGCGCGTCTGCTGGATGAGCACCCAGCCGACGATGCCGATGACCACGGCGGAGAGCACGGCCGTGCTCAGCACCACCCGTGCCTGCACCGAGCGCCGCCAGAACGACGGGCCCCGGCGCAGCGCATGACCCAGCCCCCCGGGGAGTCGTTCCCGGCCCCGGGTGGGCGTGGTGGGCTCGGCCATCGCGGGCCTACGACTTGCCGGCCTTGTAGCCCACGCCCCGGACCGTGACCACGACCTCGGGGTTCTCGGGGTCGTGCTCGACCTTGGAGCGCAGGCGCTGCACGTGGACGTTGACCAGTCGGGTGTCGGCGCTGTGGCGATAGCCCCAGACCTGCTCGAGCAGCACCTCGCGGGTGAAGACCTGCCAGGGCTTGCGCGCCAGGCAGACCAGGAGGTCGAACTCGAGCGGGGTCAGGTTGATCGGCTGACCGTCCCGGGTGACGGAGTGACCCGCGACGTCGATGGAGAGGTCGGCGATCGTGAGCCCCTCGTCGGCCGGCGTGTCCGTGCGGCGCACGCGCGCGCGGATGCGAGCGATGAGCTCCTTGGGCTTGAACGGCTTGACGATGTAGTCGTCGGCCCCCGACTCGAGACCGACGACGACGTCGATGGTGTCGCCCTTGGCGGTGAGCATGACGATCGGCACGCCCGACTCCGCCCTGATCTCCTTGCAGACGTCGATGCCGTCCTTGCCCGGGAGCATCAGGTCGAGCAGCACCAGGTCCGGCTGGTAGTCGCGGAAGGCGGCCAGGGCCTCGTCGCCACGCTCGACGATGCGGCTCTCGAAGCCCTCCTGGCGCAGCACGATCGACAGCATCTCCGCCAGTGAGGCATCGTCGTCGACGACCAGGATGCTGCCGCGGGTGGGCTGCTCCGAAGCTGGACTCATGTCCCAGAGCCTAGTGAGGTCGCCGAAGCGCCACCGGCGATCAGGTCAGTATCGGTAGTGGTCGGACTTGTAGGGGCCCTCCACCGGGACGCCGAGGTAGGCGGCCTGCTCCTTGGTGAGCTCGGTCAGCTCGACACCGAGGGCGTCGAGGTGCAGGCGGGCCACCTCTTCGTCGAGGTGCTTGGGCAGGACGTGCACGCCGAGCTGGTAGTCGTCGGCCTTGGTGTAGAGCTCGATCTGTGCCAGCACCTGGTTGGTGAAGGAGTTCGACATGACGAACGACGGGTGGCCCGTGGCGTTGCCCAGGTTGAGCAGGCGACCCTCCGACAGCACGATGATCTTCTTGCCGGGCTTGCCGTCCTCGCCGGGGAAGATCCACTGGTGGACCTGCGGCTTGATCTCGTCCTTGACGATGCCGGGGATCTTGGCCAGGCCCGCCATGTTGATCTCGTTGTCGAAGTGGCCGATGTTCCCGACGATCGCCTGGTGCTTCATCTTGTGGAAGTGCTCGACCGTGATGATGTCGAAGTTGCCGGTCGTGGTGATGAAGATGTCAGCGGTCTCGACGACGGACTCGAGGCGCTTGACCTCGTAGCCGTCCATGGCGGCCTGCAGCGCGCAGATCGGGTCGATCTCGGTCACGATCACCCGGGCGCCCTGGCCGCGCAGCGACTCCGCGGAGCCCTTGCCGACGTCGCCGTAGCCGCAGACGACGGCGACCTTGCCACCGATCATCACGTCGGTCGCCCGGTTGAGCCCGTCGATCAGCGAGTGGCGGCAGCCGTACTTGTTGTCGAACTTGGACTTCGTGACCGAGTCGTTGACGTTGATCGCCGGGAAGAGGAGCGTGCCCTCGCGGAACCGGTCGTAGAGGCGCAGCACGCCGGTGGTGGTCTCCTCGGAGACGCCCTTGATGTCCTTGGCGATGGTGGTCCAGTGCTGCGGCTTGGCCTCGACCGAGCGGGCCAGCACTCGCAGCACCTCCTTGAACTCCTCGTTGTCGGTGCTGTCCTGCGACGGCACGACACCGGTCTTCTCGAACTCCACGCCCAGGTGGAGCAGCATCGTGATGTCGCCACCGTCGTCGAGGAGGACGTTGGGCCCGACCGGGTTGCCGTCGGCGTCGGTGAAGTCGAAGACCTTCTCGGCCTCGTCCCAGTACTCGGCGAGGGTCTCGCCCTTCCAGGCGAAGACCGGGGTGCCAGCGGGGGCGTCGACGGAGCCGTCGCGACCGACGACGACCGCGGCGGCCGCGTGGTCCTGGGTGGAGAAGATGTTGCAGGTGGCCCAGCGCACGTCGGCGCCGAGCGCGACGAGGGTCTCGATCAGGACGGCGGTCTGGATCGTCATGTGCAGCGACCCGGCGATGCGGGCGCCCTTGAGGGGCTGGTCCTTGCCGTAGCGCTCGCGCATGGCCATCAGGCCCGGCATCTCGTGCTCTGCGAGCTCGATCTCCTTGCGACCGAAGTCGGCCAGGCTGAGGTCAGCGACCTTGAAGTCCATCGTTGTCTCCTGAAGTGTGTGGAGCGCGTCTGCGCCGCACGTCTGTGCGTCGTCGGGATCTCCCACGCTGACTTCAGAAGCCTAGAACCGGCCTCACCGATTATCAGAATCCTCGACGGTCCCGCCCTGCTCGCCCCGCGGCTCGTCGATGTCGACCTGCATGCGCTGGCTGCCGCTGCCGGCGACGGGGCCGCCCGGCTCGGCCGCGGCACCATCCGCGTGATCGTCGCCGTGGGCTTCGCCGTGCTTGCTGCCGAGCTCATCCCCGTGGTGGCCGCCGATCCCCAGCAGGCGCAGGATCCCCAGCACGATCGCGCCGACGAGGAGGCCGACCAGGAGGCTCAGCACCGTGTTGAGGAGCCAGCCAGCGACGCTGCCGAGCGCACCCCCGATGGCGTCGTGGACGTCCTCCTCCCAGTGGTGGATCACGTCGTACGGCGCGTGCACGACGTCGCCGAGCGTTGTCCCGTAAAGAAGGCCGGCATTCCCGTCGATCTTCCCGCCGATCTCGTAGAGGCTGACGAGGAAGATGTGCCCGCCGACCCACAGCATCGCGAGCGTGCCGATGAAGGAGATGGCGGTGAGCAGCTTGGGCATCGCTCCGACGAGCGCCTGGCCCACCTTCTGCGAGGTCGCGGACTTCTTCTGGGCGAGGTGGACGCCGACGTCGTCCATCTTCACGATGATCGCCACCACGCCGTACACGACGATCGTGATGAACACCGCGACCACGGCCAGGACGATGGCGCGCATCCAGATCGAGGCGTCCCCGTCCGAGCCGACGACCTCCTTCAGGGCGATGACCATGATCTCGGCCGAGAGGATGAAGTCGGTGCGGATCGCCTGGGCGATCGTGCGCTGCTCGTGCTCGGGGGTGATCTCCCCGTGCGGCGAGATCTCCTCCTCAGCGGCGGAGTGGTGGCCCGTGAGCTTCTCGTGCACCTTGTGAGCGCCCTCGTAGGCCAGGAACGCGCCACCGAAGATCAGGATCACCGGGAGGAGTCCGGGCAGGAACTGCCCCAGCAGCACGGCCACCGGCAGGATGAAGATCAGCTTGTTGCGCAGCGACCCGACGGCGATCTGCTTGATGATGGGCAGCTCGCGCGCAGCTGCCGACCCCGCGAGGTACTGCGGCGTCACCGCGGTGTCGTCCACCACGACCCCGGCGGCCTTCGCACTGGCCCGGCCCGCCGCCGCGCCCACGTCGTCGACGCTCGCAGCGGCGATGCGGGCCAGCGCGGCCACGTCGTCGAGCAGGGCGAAGAGTCCGCCGGCCATGAGGGGTCCTTCCGGTGTGGGTCGGTGCAGCTCAGCCTATCGGCGTGGTCACGGCGCGGATCTCGCGCGCCCTGGTGGTGCCCTCAGTCCTCGACCAGGCCGATGCGGAGGTACTCAGCGGCGTAGGTGCCGGTCAGGAGCAGGGACGCGTAGCGCGCGACCTCGGCGTCGACCTGGGTGGAGATCGTCTCGACACGGACGCCGCGGGAGGCTGCCGCGGCACGCAGGATCCCCGCCTGCTCGCGTACGACGTGGTCGTCGGAGCCGTCGTCGAGGATCAGGAGCAGGGGCCGGAGCTCGGGTGACTCCTCGGCGAAGGGGTCCTCGAACACGTCGCGCTGCCGGGTGGCCTCGAGCAGCGGCAGCAGGTGCTCGGCGTCGCCGGCGATCGCCGACCTTCCGCTCGCGCGCCGGACCGACTCGGCCACGCGGCGCGCCGCGCGGGCGGCGAGCACCGATCCTCCCCACAGGACGGGATTGGTGTCGGCCATGGCGATCGCGAGCATCTTGGCGGGGTTGACCGCGAGGTCGCGATGGGGCGAGCAGGCAGTCGCCACCTCGTCCAGCGCGGTCGCCACCGTCTCGGCATCCGCCCCCGGGCACAGGTCGACGTGGCTGAGGTAGTCGAGCACGACCACGGCCGTGGCGAGCTGGTCCCCCGTCACGGTGGGCAGGATCGTGGTGTCCCGCCCGGCGGCGTGCTCGGCGACCAGCGAGCGCTCAGGGCACGCGACGACCACATGGGCACCACGCCGCACCGCCTCGGCCACGGCCGAGGCCGATCCGTGGTCGGAGCCCTCGGGCGCCAGCATGACCACCAGGTCGAGGCTCCCCACCCAGCCGGGAAGGCCAGGATTGGGCCACGCGACGAAGGGAACGGGGCACCACGGCTCGAGCACCGCGCGCAGGAGCCGCGAGTCCGGACCGGCCGCGATGACTGCGCGTGGGCGCGGGAGGTCACGAGCGACCAGGTCGGCGGTGACCTGGGCGGCCTCGTGGGCCTCCCGTCGTACGCGGGCACCGGACTCGGCGAGCGTCCGCAGCCTCAGGTCAGCACCCGCCAGCACGGTCTCGTCGTCGAGCCGCGACTCGTCGAACCAGCTCACCACGTCAGCTCCCGATCTCGCCGCTCGCCGCTCAGGCGGGCTTGCGGGCCTCGTCGACCAGGAGGACCGGGATGTCGTCGCGCACGGGGTAGGCGTTGCCGCAGCCCTGGCACACGAGCTCGGGGTCCACGACCTTCAGCTCTCCGTGGCAGGCGGGGCAGACGATGATGTCGAGCAGCTGCTGATCGATGTTCACTGGTCTCCCCCGGTCTGGGTGGGCTCGGATGGTGCGGACCTGATGGTGGCGAGGACCTCGTCACGGACCCGCTCCATGGTGGAGAGGTCCCTGCCTTCGGCGTTGAGCCGCAGCAGCGGCTCGGTGTTGGACGGCCGCACGTTGAACCACCAGTCACGATGGATCACCGTGAGCCCGTCGAGGTCGTCGACCTCGACGCCGTCGTGGCCAGAGTAGTGCTCGCGCAGCCCGTCCATCACGGCCTGCTGGTCGGCGACCGTGGAGTTGATCTCACCACTCATGGGATAGCGCTCGTACTCGGCGAGCAGCTGCGACAGCGGGCGGTCGGTCTCGGCCAGCGCGGCGAGCGCATGGAGGGCCGCGAGCATGCCCGAGTCGGCGCGCCAGAAGTCGCGGAAGTAGAAGTGGCCGCTGTGCTCGCCGCCGAAGACGGCGCCGGACTCGGCCATCGAGGCCTTGATGTAGGAGTGGCCGACCCGGGTGCGAAGCGACGTGCCGCCGAGCTCGGCGACGATCTCGGGCACGGCCCGCGAGGTGATGAGGTTGTGGATGATCGTCGACCCGGGTGACTTGCCGAGCTCGCGGGCGGCGATCAGTGCCGTGAGGGTCGAGGGCGACACCGCCTCCCCCCGCTCGTCGACGAGGAAGCACCGGTCGGCGTCACCGTCGAAGGCGAGTCCGATGTCGGCGTTCTCCTCCAGCACCCGAGCCTGGAGGTCGCGCAGGTTGTCGGGCTCGATGGGGTTGGCCTCGTGGTTCGGGAAGGTGCCGTCGAGCTCGAAGTACATCGGCACCACGTCGATGCCGTCGATCCTGCCCAGGACCTCCGGAGCGGTCAGCCCCGCCATCCCGTTGCCGGCGTCGACCACCACCGTGAGCCGACGACCCTCGACGGGCGCCAGACGCAGGAGGTGGGCGGCGTAGTCGGAGAGCACGTCCTGCTCGGACACCCGGCCGGGCTCCGTCGCGACCTGCGGGCGACCCGACGCCACCGCGTCGCGGATCTGCACGAGGCCGCTGTCCGTGCCGATCGGGACCGCCTCGGCGCGGCACATCTTCATGCCGTTGTAGCCGGCCGGGTTGTGGCTCGCGGTGAACATCACGCCCGCATGACCGAGGTGACCCGACGCGAAGTACAGCTGGTCGGTCGAGGCCAACCCGACCATGACGACGTCCGCACCCGCGCGGGTCGCACCGTCGGCGAAGGCGGCCGCCAGCTCCGGCGAGCTGGGCCGCATGTCGTGCCCCACGACCACCGTGCCCGGATCGATCACCTCGACGAACGCGGCCCCGGTCGCCCTGGCGAGGTCGGCGTCGAGCTGGTCCGGCACGGTGCCCCGGACGTCGTACGCCTTGAAGATGGCGTGAAGGTTCTCGGGGTCCAAGGTGCTGGAAGGCATGGGCGAAGCCTAGGGGCCGGCCGGGCTACAGGCGCCACCGGAGCGCGGAGGTGAGCGATTCAAGGAGCTGGGGCTCGTGGGCGTCCTCGACCAGGAGGTACGACAAGACCTGCAGGCGGCGCAGGTCGCGGCACTCCTCCAGCCGTGTCCGGTCGATGTGACCGGGGTAGGCGTCCACCGCCTCGTCGGTCAGGGTCAAGGAGGCCAGGTCCCACTCGACCGGTCCGGCACAGACGTCCTCGAAGTCGCTCCACCGAGGACCGTCCCGCGTCATCAGCACGTTGCCGGTGTGGGCGTCACCGTGCAGGGGACGCCGCGGCCAGTCCATCGCCAAGGGCACCAGCACGTCGGCCGCGCGGTGGAGGAGCGGATCGTCGACGCGCGAGACCGCCGCGGCGATGTCGGTGAGCGGTCCCACCAAGGTGGGGAGGTCGGGGGCGTACGACGCCAGGGCGGTGTGCAGCTCCCCCAGCATCACCCCGAACTCGGCCGCGGAGACCAACCCGCCGGTGTCCTCGACCCAGCTCCACAGCGTCACGTCGGTCCCGTCGACGCGGTGGGGCCCGGGCTCCTCCCAGGGAGCCACGATCGCGACGTCGGACCGGGCGAGGAACTGCCCCACCGCCACCTCGCGCTCGAGCCAGGGGCGAGGCTTCCCCCGCAGCTGCTGACCCGTCGTGACCACCCGGCTGACGACAGGTGAGGGACGGAGGTGGACGCGGACGCTGAAGCCCTCGGCGATGACCTCCGGTTCCTCGACAGGCAGCCCCAGGGCGCGTGCGCAGGCCACGGAGGCAGCGACTGCCTCGGCCGTGGTGGGCCATGGGAGCTGACTGCGCTCCGGTCCCAGATCGGCGGTCATGCCGCCATCCTGCCGGAGCAGTGGATCCTCCGCGGAGGGCAGATGAGCGCCGCCCGTCACGGTCCGTCTGTAACGTCCCTGCTCATGAGCCCAGGCGTCGGCCGACTGCAGGTGCAGCGCGCATACGACCTCGTGGCTGCTGACTACGCACGTCTCTTGCCTGGCCTGGACGCTGAGACGCCCTTGGATGTCGCCATGATCGACGACTTCGCGCGTCGATGCGCCGCTGCGGAGCTCAGCCCGGTGGTTGACGCCGGCTGCGGCACGGGACGCATCAGCGCTCACCTCGTGGCTCGAGGCCTGGAGGTCACCGGCATAGACCTGTCCTCGGGGATGATCGACGTCGCCAGACGCAACTACCCGAGCTTGCACTTCGAGACGGGTGCGCTCGAGAGTCTCCCCCTGCCGGATTCGACCGCAGGAGGTCTACTGGCGTGGTACTCGCTCATCCATGCTGCCCCTCAGCAGCTGGCGCCGATCATCGCGGAGTTTGCGCGGGTGCTCCGGCCCGGAGCCTGGCTGCTGATTGCCTTCCAAGCCGGTGACGGCCGTGGCGTGGACATCACCAGCGCCTACGGACACACGGTCGCCATGACGAACTACCGCCATGATCCGGCGGTTGTGACGAGACTGCTCGAGGACCACGGCATCAGGGTCCACGCGCGGATGTCCCGTGCCTCGGAAGGAACCGAGAAGACGGCTCAGGCGATCGTGCTCGCGCAGAGATGATGGGTCACGAGCTGGAGCCCAGGGTGAGGGTGCCGGTGGGGGTGACGATCGCGGTGATGCCGGCGGGTCCGGTCCACAGGTAGGTGCCGGGGGCGGTGCGTTGGTAGGTCCAGGCGCCTGCGGTCTTGGCTCGGTGGTGTCTTCGACACAGCGGGGCCAGGTTCGACGGGGTGGTCTGACCCGGCGGTCCACCTTCGTCCGGATCTTCGTAGGGGTCGACGTGGTCGAGGTCTGCGTGCCGGGACGGGTGGCTGCACCACGGGAACACGCAGCTCGAATCCCGAAGAACCACCTGCTCGGCCATCCGTGATGGTGGGTCGTGGCGGTCCACGGACCAGGTGTCGTCGGAGGCGACGTGGAGGACGGGCTGGATCGTGACGCGCGCCTTGCCGACCCATGCCTTGATCTGGTCGAGGGTCACCGGGCCAAGCCGCTCGACCGTGCCCACGGAACCAGATGTGTCGGCCGTGATGTCGGCCAGCGAGGCGTGGAGGTAGAGCCGGACCTTGGCGTCGCGCCGCTCGATGAGGCGTCGCCGCACCTGGGTCACCTGGTCAGCATCGACGTCTGCGCAGTCGCGGTCGCTGGCTGCACCCGGGAGCGAGAGCAGGCTGGTGAGGTCAAGACGGGCCTGGGCATCAGCGATCACTCCGAGGGCTTTGGCCTTGCGGACCTCGAAGGCGTCGTCGTCACCGAGGGCGCCGAGGGTCTCGGCTTCGGCGCAGACGATGTCGTGGAACCGGGTCAGGTCGAGGGTGTCGCCGACCGCGTGGATCTCGGAGGTGGCGCCGCCGTGGCGGGGGTCGCGGTGCTTGAGCTTCACGTCCCACTGGGACCGGCCGGACTTCTCCTTCTCGCCCAGGCTCTCGCCGTCGACGCGTGCCGCGGCCTCGGCGACCAGCCGGTCCAACGCTACGAGGCTGAGGGAGCCGACGCGGCCGGCGGTGTGGCGGTCCACCCACAGGGCGGCGTCCAGGGACAGGTCGCGGGTGCGGGCCGCGACCCGGCGGGCCTTCCACACTGCCACGAGCCCGGCCTGGGTCTGCTGCCACAGCACCGGGAGCCGGTGGTGGAGATCCAGGGCGTCAGCCAGCAGCGCGGTCGCCGAGGACGGCGCGATGCCGCAGGCGACCGCCAGCGGCTCGGCCGTGAACGCCGCCACCGCCGGAGTGCCCGGGCCGCCCAGCGTCTCGGGCGCTTCGAGCACGGACGGCAGCACCGGCCCACGGGCTGTCTCGGCCGCGTCCACCACCGGGTGGGCGATCGCCCACTCGTAGGCGATGCGCAGCTGGTGGACCGCTGCCTCGCGCAGCACCGCCTCACACTCGGCCGCCTGCTCCAACAACCCGGACACGCTCGCGTCCGCGAGGTCGACGACCTCCGGATCGGGAGTGGTGGCGGTGCTGGTCATGGGGACAACTCAACCAGCCGCCACCGACACTGATGATGGTTCGACCTCAGGGCTGTGACTCAGCCACTGACTGTCGGCCTGCTGGCCTGACCATCAATTGGACCGTCCGGTCCTGAGGTACCCGCGCGCCGGCCGGGCGGACATGACCTCATAAGAGCCTGGCGAGAGTCTCATCAGTGTCCTGTCTGCTCGCCCGACCGGCGTCGACCCATCCGATTCGACACGGAAGGCATCTCCATCATGACAGTGACCACGCTGGATCCCGGCACGATCATCGGGGGGATCGACACCCACGCCGACACCATCCACGTCGCAGCAATCGACCCGTGGGGCCGCGAGCTGGGCGACAAGGAGTTCCTGACGACACCGCTGGGTTATCGGCAGGCGCTGGAGTTCTTGGCCAGCCACGGGCAGGTGACAGTGGTCGGGATCGAGGGCACCAGCTCCTACGGTCTCGGCATCACCCGCACCGCCAGCGAGGCGGGTCTGGACGTGCTCGAGGTACTGCGCCCGGAACGATCGGTGCGGCGCCGCGAGGGCAAGTCCGACCCCATCGACGCCTACCAAGCAGCCCACGCAGTGCTGGCCGGTCGGGCCACCGCAGCCGCGAAGAGCGCCGAGGTCACCGCGCTGCGAGCCCTGCACAACGCCCGCCGGTCCGCGGTCAAGGCCCGCGCCGCCGCGCAGGTCCAGATCCGCCACCAGCTCATCACCGCACCCCTCACGAGCCGGGAGAAGTACCGCCACCACACGGCTGTCCGGTTGATCCAGGCTCTGGCGGCCTGTCGCCCCGCAGTCCATGCAGACATCGAGGAGCGCCTGGTGCTGACCGCGTTGAAGTCCCTCGCACGCCGCCACCAGCTGCTGAGTGAGGAGATCGCCGCACTCGACGTCGAGCTGACCTCGGTGATCGAGCAGACCGCGCCACACCTGCTGGGTCTGCACGGCGTCGGGAACAGCACCGCAGCCCAGTTGCTCATCACCGCGGGCGGTAATCCCGACCGGCTCCGTAGCGAGGCCTCGTTCGCCGCACTGTGTGGCACCGCGCCGGTTCCCGCGTCCTCGGGCAAGACCACCCGCCACCGGCTCTCACGTGGCGGTGATCGCCGCGCGAACAACGCCTTGCACACCATCGCGCTGGTCCGGCTGCGCAACCACCCGCCCACCAAAGCGTTCGCCGCCCGACAGCGAGCCAAGGGTCGATCGACCCCCGAGATCCTGCGGATGCTCAAACGCGCCATCGCCAGAGAGATGTTCAAACAGCTGACCCGCCCGCACGAGCACCTCGGCGTCCACGACCTACGACCCGCACGCCAAGCCAAGAACATCACCATCGACGCCGCCGCCCGAGCCCTGGGCATAGCCCCCATGACAATCAGCTACACCGAACGCGGCAAGTACCTCACCCCCGAAGTCATCACCCGCTACCGCGAATGGCTCACCACCGCTTGACCAGACATAGGAGCTTCACTCCGAGGCGCTGAAAGGCCCATTCCACCGGCACTTCCGTCATCGTGACCTGATCGTGACCACGAGTGGGTCGGAGGTTTCGAGACGGGACTCCGTCCCTCCTCAACCACCGAAGGCCGCTCCGTCCTTCCTCAACCACCGAGGGCGGCGTCGTCTTCCCTCAACCACCGTGGAGAGGAACGCTCAGTCGGTGGGAGTGAGGACCCGCAGGTGCCCGCGCTTCGCACCGCGGTTGGCGTCACGGGCGGCGTCGTCGAGGCCGGCGCCCTCGGCCGGGCGGAGCGGAGCAGGCGCCGGGGCAGGGCGGGCGGCCTCGCGCACGGCGTCGGCCAGGGCGAGCAGGTCGTCGCTGCTCGGACCCTGCGCGGACGGGTCGGGAGCCAGCCGCAGCACCTCCCAGCCGCGGGGGGCCGAGAGCCGCTCGCTGTGGGCCTCGCACAGGTCGTAGGCATGGGGCTCGGCGAGCGTCGCGAGCGGTCCGAGCACGGCCGTCTGGTCGGCGTAGACGTAGGTCAGCGTGTTGACCGCAGGGCGGCCACACGCCGTACGCGAACAACGTCGGGCAAGGCTCACGGCGCTGACGGTACCCCGCAGACCGGGTCCGTCCGCTTAGGCTCGCTGCGTGGAGATCGACGCACGAGCCGCAGGTCGACCGGGGACCCGCACCCGTGACCGCCGTGGCCGCGGCATGCGTGGGCCCGGCGTACGACCGGAGCGACCGGGCACTCCTGCGCTGAGGACCGCGCGGGAGCGGTTCGACCAGCTGGTGCTCGACGTCGTGACGCCGCTCGACGAGCGCTGGCAGCGCCGCCTCGGGCTCGTGGAGTACGCCGTCGAGGACGCGCCGATGATTCCCGACGACTGGGACGAGTCGACGGTGCCGCTCTCCTCGCTGGTGCGGGGCTCCTCGGGCGAGCCGACCCGGCTCGTGGTGTTCCGCCGACCGGTCGAGCACCGCGCGGAGTCGCGCGCAGAGCTGGAGGCCCTGGTGCACACGATCGTGGTCGAGCAGCTGGCCGACCTGCTCGACCTCACCCCCGAGCAGGTCGAGGACAGCGATCGCGACTGACGGCTAGAGGGACTGGCGCACGTGCGGAACCTCGGCGGTGGTCACCAGCTCGACCAGCGGCAGCACCGAGAGCCCCGGTGGTCCGACCTCGACGACGGCCACGGCACCGGTCCGTTCCACGACCACCTCGAGCTGGGTCGCGCGACTGGGCAGCTTGATGCGCGCGGCGGTCCCGGGGTCGATCTCGACCCGCTCCTCGCCGATCTGCTTGCCCTCGGAGTCCCGGGCAGACCACGTCAGCACCCCCGGCTTGGTGGCCCCGGCGACCACGAGCCGCTTGCCGCCGGTCGGCAGGACGACGGCCGCCCGCGAGGCCAGCTCGCTGCCGGCCACGGCCACGGACAGGTCACGGCCCGCGACCGTGCGCAGCGCCGCGGTGACGGGTGCAGTGGCGTCCAGCCGCAGGGCACGAGCACCCTGTCCCTCTCGTCCACGCAGCAGCCGAGCGACGTCGACCTCGACCACCGACTGGGGCGCGATCTGCAGCTCCTCGAAGGAGGCCGGCGCGAACTCGCTCTCACCGGTGACCAGCCGCAGCCCGACACGCGCCTGGGCGTCGCCGGGGTTGGCGACCGTGAGGGTTCGGTCGCCGGGCCGACCCCCCAGACCGACGACGTACGACGTCTCGGTCGGTGTCGACTGCGAGGGCAGCCAGTCCCGAGTCGTGGGTCCGCGACCCAGTGAGTCGACCACGTCGACGACGCTGGCGCCCAGTCGCCCCCGGGTGGTCGTGACGTGGAGGGCCAGCGCCTCGCGACTGGGCGCGACCTCGGACAGGTCGAAGGTGGCGGCGCGCCCGCCGAGGATGCGAACACCCCGCAGGGCCGGGACGTCGACGACGCCCTCGGGTCCCAGCACCGTCACGTCGGCGACGGCAGGACCCCGGTCGGGATTGACCAGCGACAGGATCGAGGAGTGCTCGGCCGCCGCGCCCACCCCGGTGAACCAGTGCTCCGGCGCCGGCTGGGCACACGCCGCGATGCGGCCACCGCCGGCCCGGGTGGCCGTGAGCCCGGCTGCGAGGTCCGCCTCCGCGGTCACCGAGACCGGTTGCAGGGCGCGTCGCCGGAGGGTGCCTCCGGTCATGGGCAGGGGGCGGTCCTTGCCGCCCGCCCGGAGGAGGACCTCACCGGTCGCGCCGGCGGCGTGCGCGAGCAGGACGCGCTCGCTGCCCGGGACGGCGTCGGGGCACACCAGCGTGCTGCGAGCCAGGTCGGCGGTCGTGGGGGGTGGACGGCAGGGACGGGGTCGGCGGGACGGACGAGGGCGAGCGCCCCGATGGTCAGCAACGGGATGACAGCGGTGAGGATCGTCAGCGGGGACGGTCGACCGCTCGGCGCGCTCGCCGCCCTGCGCCGTCCGGAGCCGGTGTCGGTGCGGTCAGTCATCGCGCTTGCTCCTCACCGTGGGTGCAGCCTGAACAAGCGCCACCACGACCAGGACGGCCTGCAGCAGGAGCAGCACGCTCCGCCACCAGTCGCGATCGCCCTCGACGGCCTCGGGGTCGAGCGGTCGGTCCACCCGCCAGGCACGGGTGGCGCGGTTCTCCGCACTGGCCTGGTCGAGCCCCGCGGTGGCGTCGAGCCGGGCCGAGATGCGACCGTCGGCGGGCGCGCTGAGGACGACGTACTCGACACCGCGCTCCCCCAGGGTAGCCACGACGTCCGGCGTCGGGGCCGAGGCGAGCTGTCGCACCTCCTCGGTGAACGCGCGGTCCTCGTCGGCGAGCGAGAGGATCTCGTCCTCGCCGACGGTGACGCCGTCACCTCGACGGATGCGGTAGTCCAGTCCCGTCTCCACCGACCCGGACAGCACCAGGACACCATGCTCGGGCCCCAGCAACGAGCTCTGCTCCATGTAGGCAGGCACGACCTGCTCGATGTCGCGCGCCAAGGAGTCGTCGGGCCCGCTGAGCCACCACACCAGCCCGCCCACCGGCACGACCGCCGCGGCCACGGCCAGGGAGACGACGAGCGAGCGCTGCCACCACGGGTGTCCCGCCTCGACCCGGTGGGCGAACCCCTCGGCGCCCAGCACGACGGCGACCACCGCCAGGCCCTGGAGCACGACGACGAACAACCCCAGGCTGGGCCGAGTGTCGAGGGCGGGGAGCGAGAGGGTCACCTGGGCGAGCACGGCCGACACCAGGGCAGCGGCCAGGGCGACCAGCCAGCACGCGAGCACGGAGACCCTGCTGCGACGAGGCACCAGGGCCAGCACCGCGAGCACACCGGGCCCGATCCCGAGCCACCACGGCGCACCGCCGTCGCCCAGCCGTCCCGTCAGCAGGCCGACGAAGGAGACCTCGCTCATCGGCAGCCGCCCTGCTTCCAGGAGCAGACCGGCTGCGGAGCCCGTGGTCAGCAGGGGCACGAACCAGGGTGCGAGCAGGGCCGGCGTGAGCGCCACGGCCAGGACCGGCGGACCCCAGCTGTCGCGGTCGCGCAGCAGCCGGGGCGCGATGAAGGCAGCGGCGGCGAGGACGACGGCGGCGGCGAGGACGGCGAACAGCCACAGGCCGGGCACGAACGCGGCACCCAGGGCCAGCAGCAGGGCGGTACGCCACGCGGCTCGCCACCGTCGGTCCACCTCGGGGTCGACGAAGCCGAGAGCGGCGCGGGCCGCCCACGGCAGCAGGGCCGCCACCGCGACGGTGCCGAACCGTCCCTGCCCCCAGGCCCCGGACGTCGCCGGGACGAGGGCGTAGGTGAGCGCCCCCCACAGCACCAGCCAGCGTGGCAGGCCGCGCGGGTCGGCCAGCCTGCCCACCACCTCGAGCAGGCGCCATGCACCCAGCGCTGCGACGGGCACGGCAAGCAGCATGAGCGCCGAGACGACGGCGCCGGGCTCACCGAGCATCACCCAGCCGGCGAGGGCGAACGGCAGGAGGTAGGCAGGCGCGGGCACGTCCGTGCCGGTGCCGAGCGGGTGCCACGACTCGAGGTGGAGCTGCCACCAGTCGGACACCTCGGCCGGCGTGGGCGACAGGGCGCCACCAGTGATGGAGCCGAACGCCTCGCGGGCCGCCACCACGCCGAGCACCGCCGCGACGAAGAGGACCACCGCGACGGGGTTGGTGAAGAAGCGGGCCACCATGCCGCTGTCGGTGAGGAAGGCCTCGTCGTCGTCCTCGGGAGCAGGGCGCGACGTGGTTCGTGGAGTCACGCCCGGCGCTCCGGTGGCCTCCAGCTTGGCCGAGCGCCGCCTCTCGGCGACGTCCTGGGCCTGGTTCGTCGCTGCTGCGACCAGGTCGGTCACGCAGTCGAGGCCGTGGCGGTAGGGCAGCCACGCCGGCGCCAGCAGGTGGCGTACGTCGTGGGGGTCGCCCTGCCGCCGAGCGGCCCGCGCCCTCCGCGCGGCGAGCACCTGTCCGGGCCTGCCGCACACCGAGAGCACGGCGGCGAGCTCGTCGAGGGCCTCGCCGACCGCCCGGACCCCCAGGAAGCCCAGCACGCGCAGGAGCGAACCCATGAAGAGCCGCACGAACTGCCACGGCAGCAGGCGTCCGGAGACGTTGGCCAGAGAGGTGAACAGAGCCGCCCGGCGCTCCTGGTAGTGGGTGTGACGGCCGGTGAGCGGCGTGCGGCGGACACCGCGGTGGGCCGCTTCGGCGTGGAAGACGACGGCCTTGGGGACCACCAGCGTCTCGTGGCCGGCCTGTGCGGCCCGCCAGCCGAAGTCGATGTCGTTGCCGAAGATGGGCAGCTCGGGGTCGAGGCCGTCGAGCTCGTCGATCACCCGGCGGCGCACCAGCATGCCCGCGGTGTTGACGGCCAGGACGGTGCGTATCTCGTCGTGCTGGCCCTGGTCGTACTCGCCGCGCTCGAGCCCGGTCTCGCGGTGGCCGGTCCCGGTGATCGTCAGGCCGACCTCGAGCAGGCGCCGCAGGGACGGCCACTCGCGGAGCTTGGGCCCCAGGATGTCGACCCCGGGATGGCTCTCGGCGGCGGCGAGGAGCTCGGACAGCGCGTCGGGAGCGGGGTTGCTGTCGTCGTGGAGCAGCCACACCCACCCGTCCGGGTCGTCCGGCAGCAGGGCCAGGCCGTGGGCGACGGCGGCGGGGTAGCTGGTGGACCCGGGCACGACGTGGACCCGGTCATCACCCAGGGCGGCTCGGGCGAGGTCGGGACTGGCGTCACGGCTGGTGGTGTCGACGAGCACGGCGTGGTCGACAGGACGGGTCTGGGCCGCGAGACCGGCCAGCACGGCCGGGAGCCAACGCGCTCCGTCGTGGCTGACGACGAGCGCGGAGACGGTCACCGGAGCACCTTACGAGGGTGCCCCCAAGAGGGAGAAACTAGACGGCGCGCTTCTTCAGCTTGCGGCGCTCGCGCTCTGACAGACCGCCCCAGATGCCGAATCGCTCGTCGTTCATCAGGGCGTACTCGAGGCAGTCATCACGCACCTCGCACGTCAGGCAGACCTTCTTGGCCTCCCTCGTGGAGCCGCCCTTCTCCGGGAAGAACGCCTCCGGATCAGTCTGCGCGCACAGTGCGCGGTCCTGCCAACCGAACTCTTCGGCGTCCGGCTCAAGGAGAAACAGTTCTGCTCTCATGGCACTCTCGCCCTTTCGACCCGTGTGGGTGGTCAACCCGTGTGGATTGATCGACCCGTCTGATTCTGCTGTGCCCCGAGTGACCTGGTGACGTGCTGTCGGTGCTCGTGTGTGCCCGACATCACGCGTGTCGCAACCCTGCCAGTGATCTGGGGACTTCGCAGGAGAACGACACAGTTGGAATTACATGCCTGTCGTGCACGGAAGTCAAGCCCGGATCTGATATGGACTTCTGGCATCGGGCAGGGTATCGGCCATGATCTCCAGCATCGCTGTGCTCTCCGGCGGCCTGGGCGGGGCCCGCTTCGTACGGGGACTTCGCCACGGCATCCGCCGCGGCACCCTCGCCGGCGTCTCCCCCGAGGCTCGGATCACGGTCGTCACCAACACCGCGGACGACTGGTGGGTGCACGGCCTGAAGGTGTGCCCCGACCTGGACACGGTGATGTACACCCTCGGTGACGGTCTGGACCTCGAGCGCGGGTGGGGGCGCCGTGACGAGACGTGGAACGCCAAGGAGGAGCTCCAGCAGTACGGCGTCGAGCCCACGTGGTTCGGGCTCGGGGACCGCGACATCGCCACCCACCTGGTCCGCACGCAGCTGCTGGAGAGCGGCTACTCGCTGTCGCAGGTCACCGACGCCCTGTGTCGTCGCTGGCTGGGGTCGCCGGCCGAGTCGGGGGTCCACCTCGTGCCCATGTCGGACGACCGCGTGGAGACCCACATCGCGATCGCTGACCCGAGCGAGGCGAGCGGACGACGCGCGGTCCACTTCCAGGAGTACTGGGTGCGCCTGCGCGCCGAGGTGCCCGCGGAGGCCGTCGTGGTCGTCGGCCTGGACCGGGCCGAGCCCGCCCCCGGCGTCGTCGACGCCATCCGCGACGCGGACCTCGTCGTGCTGCCGCCGTCCAACCCCGTCGTCTCGGTCGGCACCATCCTCGGCGTGGCCGGAGTCCGAGACGCCGTCCGCGAGACCTCCGCTCCCGTCGTGGGCCTCTCGCCGATCGTGGGCGGACGGCACGTCCGTGGGATGGCCGAGCAGCTGCTCGCCTCGATCGGTGTCGAGGTGAGCGCCGGAGGAGTCGCGCGCCACTACGGCGCGCGCTCCGCGGGGGCTTGCTGGACGGTTGGCTCGTCGACACCCGCGACGCGGCCGAGGTCGCCGGCGTGGAGGAGTCGGGGACCAGGTGCAGGGCGGTGCCGCTGATGATGACCGACGACGACGCCACTGCGGCGATGGCGTCGGCAGCGCTCGACCTCGTCTCGTGAACCGCCTCGAGGTCTGGGCACCTGACGGGCTGCCGGAGGTGGCCGAGGGCGACGACCTCGCCGCCATGGTGGCCAGCGCCACCGACCTGCGCGACGGCGACGTCGTCGTCGTGACGAGCAAGGTGGTGAGCAAGGCCGAGGGACTGGTGCGCCCCGGCGATCGCGACGAGGCGCTCGAGGCCGAGACCACCCGTGTGGTGGCCCGCCGAGGGCCCACGCGCGTCGTGCGCAACAGGCTCGGGCTCACCATGGCAGCAGCCGGGATCGACGCCTCCAACGTTCCTGCCGGCACCATCGCGCTCCTCCCCCGGGACCCCGACGGGTCCGCGCGTCGTCTCCGGAGCGACTTGCTCCGTCGGACGGGGGCCAACGTCGGCGTCGTGCTCACAGACACCGCGGGGCGCGCCTGGCGCCGTGGCCAGACCGACATCGCCATCGGTGCGGCCGGGCTGCACGTGGTCGAGGACCACCGGGGACGGACCGACCCCCACGGGCACGACCTGCGGGTCACCCTCCCCGCGGTCGCCGACGAGATCGCGGCTGCGGCCGAGCTGGTGCAGGGCAAGCTCGCCGGCCGGCCGGTGGCCGTCGTGCGCGGGCGCTCCGACCTCGTGCTGCCGGCCGACGTCGCCGGCGAGGGAGCGACAGCCCTCATCCGGCCCGAGGGCGAGGACCTCTTCGGGTTCGGCGCCCGGGAGGCCGTCGTACGCTCCCTGGCCGGCGAGGCCTCCGACCGGGCACCCTTCGGGGCCACGGCCCCCGCCACAGAGCTGGCCGAAGCCATGGCCCGCGTGCCCCTGGACAGGGTGGCCGTGGCAGCCGTCTGCTTCGCCCACGGCTGGTCGCTGGAGTCCTGGTCCGACGACGGAACGCATGCGGTGGCGCAGGTCTCACCGGCGGGTCCGTAGACTCTGCCGACGTCATCCGCGCCAACCCCCGATCGAGAGACTCCGAGAGCCGTGGCCAAGCAGGAAAAGAAGGACCGTCAGGCGGTCATCGACTCCATCCGCAAGGAGCAGCGGGGCAGCGAGCAGCGCCGCGGACTGGCCATCGTCGGCGTCTGCGTGGTCATCGCAGTCCTCATCATCGGGGCAGCCGCCTTCAAGCCCGTCAAGGACTGGTACGACCTGCGCCAGTACTCCGGCTCATCCCTCGACAAGATCGGCATCGCCGCCGACGAGTGCTCCAAGATCACGACCGAGAAGGCCCAGGGCAACCAGGACCACGTCCCGGTCGGCACCGAGCTGACCTACGAGGACGCCCCGCCGGCCTTCGGCCAGCACTGGGACGTCTGGGACACCATCGACCGCAAGATCTACGGCGAGTCCGACCGTCCCGAGCTCGGTGAGCTCGTCCACAACCTCGAGCACGGCTACACGCTGCTGTGGTACGACGAGACGATCGCCGAGGACGACAAGGCGATGGACGACCTTCGGGGCATCGCCTCCAAGCTCGACAGCACCACCAACCTACGTCACAAGTTCAAGGTCGTCCCATGGACGTCCGAGGACGGCAAGGCCTTCCCCAAGGGCCAGCACGTCGCCATGACGCACTGGTCCATCGGCGGCCCGGGCACCACCGACCCCGAGAAGGCGGTCGGAGCCTGGCAGTACTGCTCCGAGCCTAGCGGTGAGGCGCTCGTGGACTTCATGGAGAAGTACCCCTACATGGACTCCCCCGAGCCGGACGCCGTCTGATCCAGTCAGGTCAGGTCGTCGCGCCCCTGCTGCTGGAGGCTGGCGACGACCTGCTTGACGTCCTGCGCGCGGCTGCGCCGGGTGACCAGCAGCGCATCGGGCGTGTCCACCACGACGATGTCGTCGAGCCCGATGACGGCGACGACCCTGCCTGACGCCGGCACCACGAGGGCGTCGGAGTCGATGACCTGCACCAGGCCAGGGTCACCCAGCACCACCGGCCCCGTCCGGTTCGCCGTGGCGTTCCCCGCGTCGAGGATCGTGCCGAGCGAGTCGAAGTCGCCGACGTCGTCCCACCCGAAGTCCCCGGGCACCACGGCGACGCGTCCGGCAGCGGCGGCAGGCTCGGCGACGGCATGGTCGAGCGCGATGCGCGGCAGGGTCGGCCACACGTCGGCGAGGGTCTGGGGGTCGTCCGCGATTCCTCGCAGGGCGGAGGCGAAGGCGGGGTCCTGCTCCCCCAGGAGGTCGAGGAGCACGCCCGGCCGGACCACGAACATGCCGGCGTTCCACTGGTAGCCGCGGTCGACGTACTCCCGCGCCACCTCTGCTGACGGCTTCTCGACGAACTCCGCTGCCTCGAACACGCCCGGGGCCCCGAGCGCGTCGCCGCGTGCGATGTAGCCGAACCCCGTCGCGGGGTGGGTGGGTGTGATCCCGATCGTCACCAACCAGCCCTCCGCGGCGGTCTCCGCAGCCCGTGCGACCACCCGGCGGAACTCGCCGGGGTCGGCAATGACGTGGTCGGCCGCGAAGGATCCCATGACTGCGTCTGGGTCGCGACGTTCGAGCAGGGCCGCGGCCAGGCCGATCGCCGCCATCGAGTCACGGGCGGAGGGCTCGGCGAGCACCTGCTCCGGGTCGATGTCGGCCAGCTGCTCCAGCACCGCGTCCCTGTGGTCCGCTCCGGTGACGACCAGCAGCCGGTCTGCGACCAAGGGCTCGAGGCGGTCGTGGGTGTCCTGCAACAGCGTCCGCCCCCGGCCGGTGAGGTCGTGGAGGAACTTGGGGGCGGCCTTGCGCGAGAGCGGCCACAGCCGCGTGCCCGCTCCGCCGGCAGGCACGACGGCCCAGAAGTGGTCGAGGGTGCTCATGGGCCACACCCTAGAGTCTGGGCGTGCCGACCTTCTCCTCCGTGCTGTCCGACCAGCTCCGTCGGGACCCGGGTCGCCCCCTGGTCACCTTCTACGACCACGCGACCGGCGAACGGGTCGAGCTGTCGGTCACGACCTACGCCAACTGGGTCGCCAAGGCGGCCGGCCTCCTGGTCGAGGAAGGAGACCTCGAGCGTGGCATGCGCCTGCGTGTCGACCTGCCGCCCCACTGGCTCTCCCCCGTCTTCCTCGGGGCCGCCTGGACGGTCGGGCTGCGCGTCACTGCGCAGGACGACTGCGACGCCGTCGTGTGCGGCCCCGACACCCTGGACCGCTGGGCGGGCGAGGCGCGATCGCTGCCGGTGTTCGCATGCAGCCTGCTCCCGATGGGCGCTCGGTTCTCCGACCCGGTTCCGGCGGGGGTGCACGACGTGGGGATCGAGGTCTGGTCGCAGCCGGACGCCTTCTTCGCGGCGGACCCGCCGGGCGGAGCCGACCTGGCGACCGACGACCTCACCCAGGACCAGCTGTTGGAGACAGCCGCCGCCGGGAGTCTTCTCACCGACGGCGGCCGTCTCCTCTCGGTGGCCAACCCGGCTTCCCCACCAGGTACGGCCACCTTCATCGAGCCACTTGCGCGCAGCGGCTCGCTGGTCCTTGTTCGCAACCCGGACGCCGACCGCCTGCCGGAGGTCTACGCCTCGGAGCGGGCGACTGCCCGGGCCTGAGATCAGCCCGCCAGGTCGTAGGCCCCCATTCCCTCACCCAGCACCCGGGCGCGCGAGGCCCCGGACTGCTTGCCGTTGTAGAAGTACAGGCGCCCCGTGGACGGCTCGCGAGCCACGTAGTCCATGCCGCCGCGAAGCTGCATGTCGGAGACCCCGATCAACCAGTCGAAGCGCGAGAGGTCCTGTGGCAGGCCGGCGCTCACGGCGATGCGTCCGAGGATCGAGGACGCAGCACCGAAGCCGCTCCCGTTGCCGGGCCAGACCTTGGGGCCGTCCAAGGTCCCGACCAGGTCGGGCAGGCCGTCACCGGTGACGTCACCGACCGCCTTGAGGTCGGCCACGGCGTTCCAGCCCTCGCCCAGCACGCCGGCCGGCGCGAGCCCACCCTGGCCGTTGCCCGTGAAGAGCATCAGCTGCCCGGCGGGGGTGCGGCCCAGGACGTCGCCGAGACCGTCCCGGTTGACGTCACCGGCGTTGAGGACCAGGTCCAGTCCGGCGAAGGAGACGCCGGTGTCGATCGGGGAGCCGAGCTCGAAGGTGTCCCGGTTGGTGACAACCATCAGCTTCTGGCCGCTCACGCCGACCAGGTCGCCGCCGGGACCTCCGAGCAGGTTCCCCCCAGCAGTGAGGAAGCGCATCGAGCGAAGGTTGGACGCAGGGCCACGCGCGGCGCCGAAGGTGCCGTCGCCGTTCCCGGGGAGCAGGTAGAGGGACCCGTTGGTCCTGCGGGCCAGGAGGTCGGGTCGGCCGTCCCCGGTGTAGTCCCCGCCGATGATGCGATCGTAGGAACCCCATGTCCCGGCGACCCGCTGGCGGGCCCCGAACGTGCCGCTCCCGGTGCCCGGGTAGAGGTTGAGGCTGCCCTTGCGTCGGGCCATCACGTCGACGTGACCGTCGCTGTTGACGTCGCCGACACCCAGGAGCTGCACGGCGTTGCCGAAACCGCGGTCGAGGACCTTCCGGGAGAAGCCGCCCTTCGCCGTTCCCTTGAAGAGCACGAGCTTGCCCTTGCGGCGAGCGACGAGGTCGTTGCGTCCGTCGCCGTTGGTGTCGCCGACGGCGGCCAGCAGGGCGTGCCCGCGCGTCGTACGCACCTTCTTGGTGGTGTTGCCGAAGCGTCCACCGGCCTTGCCGGGGCGCACCCGCACGGTGCCGCGGCCGTCGCTGGTGACCAGGTCGACGACCCCGTCGCCGGTCAGGTCAGGGCTGACGAGCACGTCGGCACGGGTGTTCCACTTGCGCTTGCCGATCACGGCGCGCTTCCCGAAGGACGTCAGGCCACCGGTGGGCAGGACAAGGCCCTGTCCGTCGCTGGCCCGCCGCACGACCAGGTCGGGGTGCGGCGTACCGACCAGGCTGCTCTGCGGCGCAGGCTCCGACACCGCGACTCCTACCGGCGCCGCAGGCGCGGCCTCGGCGGAGTACTGCCGGATCGAGGGGATGCGGGCGTAGAGGTACTTCCCGGGACAGGCGGTGGAACCTGCGTCGCGGTGTCCGTTGATCGCGGCGAAGGTGGACTTGCCGACCTTCTGCGACATGGACGCGGGGTTGACGCCGTGCAGCGAGAGCTTCCAGGCGAAGAGCTGACCGTAGGCGCGAAGCATCTCGTCGGTGGGCTGGACGACGTCGAAGTTCCCGATCGCCGACATGGCGAAGGACGCGTGGTTGTATCCCAGCGTGTGCGCGCCGATCACCGGGCGGTCGATGCCGCCGTACCGGCCCTCCCAGATCCGGCCGAAGCGGTCGACGAGGAAGTTGTAGCCGATGTCGCGCCAGCCGCGGGACTTCACGTGGTAGGCGTAGATGCTGCGGATGATCCCGGGGACGTCGGCCTCGGTGTACTCGTTGGCGTTGACCGTGTGGTGAACGAACCCGGCGTTGACCGTGCCGTAGCTGGGGTTGCTGGCGTCGCGGATGCGCTCGTCGGCGCCCCACTGGGCACGGGAGAAGATCGTGGGCTGGGCGATCGTTCGAGCCGCACGCAGGACGATGCCGTCGGCCCCACCCTGCTCCTCGAATTCCTTCTCGTAGGCCCTGGTCGCGGAGGCGTCTCGCTGGAGAGCGTTGGGAGCGGCACCCTTGATGGCCGGGGCCTCGGCCTTCTCCCCCTCGGCCTCGCCGGGGCTGATCAGGGCCACCGACATGTCGTCGGGGAGGCTGGTGCCCTCCGTGCTGGCCTTGACCTGGACGTCGTCGACCTCGCCCACGAACAGCGGCTCGGTGCCGGGACGGGCCTCCAGCGCCTCGGCGCTGCCGGCGTCGGGACCGTGCTCGTCGTGGTACTCCAGCTCCTGCCACTCCCCCCAGGCCTCGCCGGTGCGCGTGCGCACCTGGAGGGCGATCTCCTCGTCCTCGAGCTGCTCACCGTTCTCCCAGGTCACGCCGACCGCGGCGAAGCCGGACACGGCCTGGGGCTTGCTGACCACGCTCGAGTCGGAGACGGAGTCCCCCGAGACGGTGTCGCCGGCCAGGGGTCGCGCGTTTCCGGCGTCGGTCGTCAGCGGCACCTCGGTGACCTCGGGCTCGACCGCCTCGGACGGCACTGTCGCCGACACGAGCGTCGCGGGGCCAGCGGAGCCGGCTGCGCGAGGCGCGTCGCCAGCGACGATGTCGAGTGACACCACCCCGCTGGCGGGCGTGAGGACGGCGAGAACGACACCGAAGGCCAGCAGCTGCTGGCACAAGGTGACGACACGGGCTTGAAGAATTCGCATGAAAGATCTGCTCCTGTGTGGGGGAAGGTCACACAAGGCAGGAGTTTCACACCAGTCACACCAGTCACGGAAGGGTTTCTGAGTAACTACAAACGTGTAATTTCCAGTCGACACGCCGATCAGGCGTGAAATTCTCCGCCGAGTCGGCGCGAAACCCCGCCCAGTCGGCGTGAAACCCCGCCGAGTCGGCGTCAATCGTGCGCGAGTCGGCGCAAGCCCACCGCCGAGTCGGCGGATCAATAGACGATGCCTCGCCGCCGCTCGGCGAACGTCTCACGCGCGTGGGCGAAGAGCACGGCCAGGCTCGCCTCCGCGTTCTGGGTTGGACCGAACAAGTCGGAGGCGACGAAGGGCTCGATCAGGTAGCCACGATTCTGCGCCAACCACGACGCTCGCTCAGCGTCGTGTGCCCGATCGGCGGCGGCACCGTGCCACAGCGCGCCGTCGTACTCCACCGCGAAGAGGATCTCCTCCAGCCCCAGGTCCAGGCGGTAGATCTCCACGCCGTCGAGCAGGACCGGGATCTGTGTGCGCGGTCGTGGCAGACCGACGGCGTACCAACGCCGACGCAGGGCCGACTCTCCGAAGGACTCCGCGCCAGGGTCCGTGATGGGCGCCAGCTCGCGCAGCTGTCGTACGCCACGGCGCTTGGCGAACCGCTCCACCTGTGACATCAGCTCCGGAACGCTGAACACGCCCAAGCGCGCCATGGCGTCGAGCCCCGCCAGCGCCACGTCGGGGCGCTGCAACCGGCCGAGGTCCAACGCCGTACGCAGCGGCGTCGTGACCGCGATGCCCTGAATCTCCACCAGGTCTGAACGTGACACCTCGCGCTCTCCGCTCACGCACAGACCGTTGCGCAGCCTGCCGGCGTCGCTGGGTCGGAAGAAGGAGACCTTCGGGACGAGGACGTCCTCGTTCGGCGCGAGCACCATCGGGGCACCGTGGAGCCATCCGGCAGATCGGTCCGTCACGAAGCAACCGCTGGGTACGACGAGTGCCAGCGCCCGCGCTCGCAGGTCGATCGAGTCCTCCACGCAGTCGGCAATGTAGACCGAGCGCACCAAGCGACGGAGAACCCTCCCCTGGACGAGTCTGGGGAGGAGGTGGGCGACGCCGGCTTTCCGGGCTTGCTCGGCGGTGAAGGGTTGCTCGGGGTGCAGCGGCCAGCCCGGCGGAAGGAGGGGTAGCAAGGTCATCGGGCGAGCGTTCCCTCGGACCGCCCCACGTGAACATGGCCGGATCAAGCCTGTGGACAACGTGTCATGCGCCGACTCGGCGGATGTCCACGCCGACTCGGCGGATCTTCACGCCGACTCGGCGGATCTTCACGCCGACTCGGCGGATCTTGGCGCCGACTCGGCGAATGTTGGCGCCGGCTCGGCGGATGTTGGCGCCGACTCGTCAGATGTCGCTGGCGAGCGCCTCGTCGCGCTCGTCCTCCTCGGACTCCTCGGCGTCCGGCTCCTCGTCCTCGCCGTCGTAGTGGAGGTACTTGACGGCCTCCTCGACGTCACCGTCGAAGCCGAGGCGACCCTTCTCGAGGACGATCGCGCGGTTGCACATCTTCTTCACCGAGCCTGCCGAGTGGCTGACGTAGAAGAGGGTGACGCCCGAGTCACGGATCTCGCGCATGCGCTTCATGCACTTCTTCTTGAAGGGGCGGTCACCCACGGCGAGCACCTCGTCGGCGATGAAGATGTCGCAGTCGACGTGGACGGCCACGGCGAACCCGAGCCGGGCGAACATGCCGGAGGAGTAGTTGCCGACCGGGGTGTCCATGAACCGCCCGACGTCGGCGAAGGCAGCGATGTCGTCGAACTTGGACTCGGTCTCCTCCTTGGACATGCCGAGCATCGCAGCGTTCATGAAGATGTTGTCGCGGCCCGAGAGCTCCTTGTGGAAGCCCGCCCCGGTGGCGATGAGCCCCGAGATCCGGCCACGGGTGAGCACCTTGCCCTCGTCGGGCCGCATCACGCCGCTCACCAGCTTGAGCAGCGTGGACTTGCCGGAGCCGTTGAGGCCCATCAGCCCGATCGACTCGCCCTGCTTCACCTCGAAGGAGACGCCATCGAGGGCCTTGAAGGTGGAAGGGGTGCGCTCGCGCTGCAGCCTGCTGCGCAGGACCTGCTTGAGCGTCGGATGGGCGTTGTAGCGAAACGTCTTGGAGACGTCGTCGACGATGATCGAGGTGGTCACAGGCGCTCCGGAACTGACTTCTCCAGGCGGGAGAAGACGAACTGGCCGAGCACCAGGAGCAGCACTCCGATGCCGAGCATGATGAACCCGCGCGAGTAGAGGTCACCGACGAACTCGGGGAGGTCGGCCCCCGTCTCCGGGTCGACCGCGCACGCCGGCGAGCAGGTGGGGTACCAGAAGCCGCGCTGGATGAGCATGACCGCCACGGCGACGGGGTTGCCGACGTAGATGTCGTGGTACTCCACCGGGATGCGCCGGCCGTCGGCGATGAGGAAGTAGGGGTACATCATCGGGGCGGAGAACTGGATCATGTTCATGAAGGTGGCCACGATCCGCTGGAAGTCGCGGAAGATCACGTTGATCGTCGAGAACATCAGACCGAGCGCGGTGCCGTAGACCATCATCAGGAGGAAGCCGAGCGCCGCTGCGCCGAACCCGAGCAGGTCGGGGTGCCAGGCAGGTCCGTCACCGAACCAGCCCGTGAGCAGGCAGGCGACGGTGAGGATCACCATCATCGGGAAGGTGTGCCACAAGGACACCAGCATCGAGGCGACCGGGAACATCTCGCGCGGCATCGCCATCTTGCCGATGACCGCCTTGTTGCTGAGCAGTGACCGGGTCCCGGCCGTCACGGTCTCGCTGAAGTAGAGGACCAGCACCATCCCCGCGAAGAGGTGGATGGCGAAGTTCTCCAGCCCCATCCCCCTGCCGAGCAGCAGCCCGAAGACGGCGTAGAAGGTGAGGAACCGCGTCAGCGGGTTGATGTAGGACCAGGCGAGGCCGAAGCCGGTGCCTGCGTAGCGCGCGCGGATCTCGCGTCGCACCAGCAGACGCAGCAGGTAACGACGGCGGAAGACCTCCAGGACGCCCGAGGTCTTCGACGGCGAGGTCAGCGGGACGTGAGCCAGGTCGTGTCGCTGCTCGACCTGGCCCTCGTCAGTGGTGGCACCGCTCACGCGTGCTCCTGCGGCTTGCTGGTCCACGGCTCGAAGGTCTTCTCCCAGGCCTCGGGCGAGGTGATGTCGCCCAGGGCGTCGCGGTACTGCTTGGCCAGCTCGGGCCACTCGCGGTGGAACCGACGGTGGATCTCGACCGTGCGCTTGAGCAGGTCGCGGTACTTCTCCGGGTCGCGGCGGTAGAGCGCCACCGAGCTGCCGTCGTTCATGGAGACCACGGCGGAGTCGTACTTGACGAGGTTGAACCACGCCGAGTCCATGGCGGCGAGCTCGGCCTCGGGGAACTCCCGCGACATCGGCCGGAGGGGACGCAGCTGCCTGATCGGCGCCAGGCCGGCGGCGATGAGGGTGCTGAGCCGACCCGGGATCTCGATGTCGGACTTGCCCTTCTTGGGGGGCTTCTTGCGGCGCACCGGCGGGAGCTCGTCGCGGTCCTCGTGGAGCTGGGCGTCGGTGAACTGCTTGCGGAAGGCGTTGATCTCAGGCAGCTTCGTCGCCAGCTCGCCGTGGAGGGCGTAGGGCCCGGCGAGCACGTCCTCCATCGCCAGGTGCCGGAGCTCGGCGGTGGAGTACTGCAGGGACGCCAGGTGCTTGATCTGGTGGTTGAAGGACTCGCGCACCATCCGTCCGCCGCGCTCGTACGGCGAGTGGATCAGCGCCGCGATGATGCGGTTGCGGTGGTGGAAGTAGGACTGCCAGTCGACGCCGTCGTTCTTGTCGGTCCAGGGGACGTGCCACACCGCAGCGCCGGGGAAGGACACCGTGGGGTAGCCCGCCTGCTTGGCGCGCAGCCCGAACTCGGAGTCGTCCCACTTCAGGAACAGCGGCAGCGAGAGCCCGACGTCCTCGAGCACGATGCGCGGGATCAGGCACATGAACCAGCCGTTGAAGTCGACGTCGGCGCGCTTGTGGAGCCAGCGGGAGGAGCGCAGGTTGCGGGCGCCGAAGTCCCACTGGGAGTAGCCGTCGAGGCGCGTCTGCCACCAGAACCGCCACGGCTGCACGATCTCGCCGAAGGAGTGCAGCTGGGAGCGGTTGTAGATGTTGAACATGTGGCCGCCCACGATGGTGGGCCGCTTGGCGAGGTCGCCGAAGGTGACGGCCCGGATGATGCCCTCGGGCTCGCACACGACGTCGTCGTCCATCATCAGCGCGTAGGTGGCCGTGCCCTTGCGGATGCTCTCGAGCTGGCCGCGGGCGTAGCCGCCCGAGCCGCCGAGGTTGCCCTGCACGATGACCCGCAGCCGGTCGCCCAGCGCCTCCTGGGCCTGGGCGAAGAACTCGGACTCGGAGACCAGCTGCTTGCCCTGCTCCATCACCATGACGGTGTCGAGGTAGGGCGCGAGCTCGGCGTCCTCGCCGATCTGGGTGAGGAGCTTGGCGCAGAAGTCGGGCCGGTTCATCGTGGTGATGCAGATGTCGGCGGTGCCGTTCTCGGCGCGGTCGGCGGGCACCTGCGCGGTCCACTCTGCTGAGTCGACGCTGCCACCCTCGTCACCGGCGACGACGTCGTACCAGTACCAGCCACCGTCGACGAAGGGCTTGAGCGAGAGCTCGAAGGTGAAGGAGCCGGAGGCCCCCTCGACGGTGCCGGAGTCGACGCGCTGGGCGTGACCCCGGGCCATCGACTTGTAGACCGTGACGGTGGTGCCCGGACCGGTGAGGTCGACGGTCAGGCTCACGTCGGAGACGACCGTGTGCCGGCGCCAGTAGGACGCGGGGAACGCGTTGAAGTAGGTGCCGAAGGAGAGCACCTGCGAGGGCTCGAGCCGCAGCTGGGTGCGCGAGGCGATCTGGTCGGGGTGGAGCTTGCGCCCCTGGGAGGTCGACTGGCGGATCGCCGCGTTGTTGAGGTCCTTGGCCGCCTTGTTGCCGCCGATGTCGTAGCGGTCGGCGTCGAGCTTGGCCTCCTCGAGGTCGACGTAGAGGGGGAAGACGTCGGTGTCGCGGTCCAGCGGCAGGATCTGCCGCTGGAGCAGCCTGGTCGTGGTCGACGACTCGGTCTCGGTCCTGGTCTGGGTCTGGGTCATGCGTCCACTCCCCCGGACTTCAGCTCCACGCCTTCGGCGAAGTGCGGCCGGATCTTGTTGTCGTACATCGACAGTGCAGACCCGATGGCCATGTGCATGTCGAGGTACTTGTAGGTGCCGAGACGGCCGCCGAAGAGCACCATCGGCTCCTGGTTGGCGAGGTCGCGGTACTTCAGCAGCTTGGCGCGGTCCTCGGCGGTGTTGATGGGGTAGTAGGGCTCGTCACCCTCCTCCGCGAAGCGGGAGTACTCGTGGACGATCACGCTCTTGCCGGGCAGGTGGGTCTTCTCCCGCTCGGGATGGAAGTGCTTGAACTCGATGATGCGGGTGTAGGGGACGTCCTGGTCGTTGTAGTTGACCACGCCGGTGCCCTGGAAGTCGCCCGTCTCGACGACCGACTCCTGCAGGTCGACGGTGCGCCACGACAGGCGCCCCTCGGAGTTGCCGAAGTACTCGTCGACCGGACCGGTGTAGACAACGGGCACCTTGCCCTTGAGCTCGGCCTCGACGTCGCTGCCGAACCAGTCGGTCTCGAGCCGGACCTCGATGTTGGGGTGGTCGGCCATCTTCTGCAGCCACGCGGTGTAGCCGTCGGTGGGCAGGCCCTCGTAGGTGTCGCTGAACCAGCCGTTCTCGAAGGTGTAGCGCACCGGCAGCCGGGTGATGATGTCGGCGCTCAGCTTGGTGGGATCGGTCTGCCACTGCTTGGCGGTGTAGCCCTTGATGAACGCCTCGTAGAGCGGGCGGCCGATCAGGCTGATCGCCTTCTCCTCGAGGTTCGAGGCGTCCTCGGTGGCGATCTCGCTGGACTGCTCGGCGATCAGCGCACGAGCCTCGTCGGGCGTGTGGGACCTGCCGAAGAACTGGTTGATCAGGCCGAGGTTCATCGGCAGGGAGTAGACCTGGCCCTGGTACTTGCCGAAGACCCGGTGCTTGTAGTCGGTGAACGTCGTGAAGCGGTTGGCGTACTCCCAGACCCGCTCGTTGGAGGTGTGGAACAGGTGGGCGCCGTACTTGTGCACCTCGACGTTGGTCGCGGGATCGCGCTCGGAGTAGGCGTTGCCGCCCAGGTGGTGGCGACGCTCGAGCACGAGGACCTTGAGTCCCAGGTCGGCAGCGCAGCGCTCGGCGATGGTGAGGCCGAAGAAGCCGGAGCCGACGATGACGATGTCGGGCCGATCGGACTGGTCAGCTGGACCCTGGGACAAGGGATGAACTCCTGAGGTGGGGGCGGCGCCGAGCCGTGCGCGGGCGCCGTGAGGGGCAGGCCGAGTCTAGCGAGGGGGTCGTGCCGTTCGACTCAGGCCGCGCAGGCCCCGGGCCGATGCCATGGCCCGCACCACGTTGCGGGCCTCCGCGCGCCCCCCACGCAGCGGGCTGAGCAGCACCACGACGAGCGTGATCAGCCACGGCTTGAGCCGGACCAGGGCGTTCTCCCCGTGGCGCAGGTGCACCACGAAGAGATTGCGGTACATGTAGAAGCCCTTCCAACCCGCCAGGTCGTGCTGCTGGTTGAAGTCGAGCTGGCGGACCAGCACGGCGTCGCGCACCGCCCAGATCCGCCGACCGGCCCTGCGCGCCCGCACGGCGAAGTCGACGTCGTCGTAGAAGATGAAGAACTCGGGGTCGGGGAAGCCGACCTCCTCGATGACGCTGCGGCGCACGAGGAACCCCTCGAACGCGACGTTCTGCACCTCCACCAGCTCGGGCATCGACCCGCGGTCGGCGAACACCGAGTCGACCGTCGAGCGCTTGGGCCGGATGGCCAGGGGGCTGGCGAGGTCGAACTCGATCGCGGCCTTCTCGACCAGCGCACCCGAGAGGTCCTCGCGCACGGCGATGAGACAGTCCTCGTCGACGGACATCAGCGCCTCGAGGCACCCGGGAGCGGGGACGACGTCGTCGTCCATCAGCCAGACCCTGTCGAAGCCCGCGTCGTAGGCGGCCCGGACCCCGAGGTGGAACCCCCCGGCCCCGCCCAGGTTGTCCTCGGTGGTGGTCACACGCAGCGGCAGGTCGGTCCGGGCGCCGAGGACCTCGCGGGTGTGGTCGCTGCTGGCGTTGTCGACGACGATCACCGCGTCGGGGCGGCGGGTCTGGGCCGCCAGCCCGTCGAGCATGCCCGCGAGGAGGTCGGCGCGGTTGTAGGTGACCACGACCACCGCGACGGTCTCGCTCCTGGGTCCTTCCCCGGTCATCGCAGGAACCTCCGGTGGCCCTCGAAGTCACCGGCGATCCCGGCCCGCATCGCGCCCGCGCTCAGGCGCAGCCGGGAGAGGCTCGGCCGGCTGAACGTGTAGAACCACACTGTCTTCACGACGAAGGCCAGCGCGTGCAGGGGCCCGCGGTAGTCGCGCAGGTTGACGAGGTTGTTGCGGGCCATGCAGTAGTGCTTGAGGTCGCTGGGCGAGTCGTTGTAGGTCGTGAGGCCCCACATCATGGGGGTGCCGAGGTTGCCCACGCTGGGGTGACGCACAGCCGCGGTGACGATGGTGGCCACCCGCGCCCCCGACTCCTCCGCGCGCAGGCGGTACTCGTGGTCGTCACCCCAGATGAAGAACTCCTCGCGGGGCAGGCCGATCCTCTCGACGAGCTCCTTGGTGACGAGGACGCCGTTGAAGGGGATCACGATCCCGTCGAGGCGGTCGCCGCGTGCGGCTCGTCGTACGTCGTCGACGGCGTGGGCGACCTTGGCGCCGCCGGGAAGCCGGATGGGGAAGACCAGACGTCTCGGGTCGGACTCGTCGACGACGAGCGGGCCCCAGAAGTCGAGGTCGTCGCGGTGCTCGAGGAGCAGCGGGAGGCAGTCGACGTCGGGCAGGCCGTCGTCGTCCATCAGCCACACCAGGTCGGCACCGGTGTCGAGCGCCCACGCGAGCCCGTCGTGGAACCCGCCGGCGCCACCGCGGTTGGTCGCCAGCGAGCGGGACCGCACCGGGATGTCCCCGGTGGCGGTGCAGGCCGCCAGCCACGTGTCGGTGCCGTCGCTGGAGGCGTTGTCGATGACGAGGACCTCGGCGAGGCCGGGGATCTCGCCCAGCCGCCGGACGAGCGTCTGGAGCAGCTCGAGACGGTTGAAGGTGACCACGACCGCCACGACGCGAGTGGGGGGTCCGATCGTCACGGGCACACCCTACGGGCCCCCTGACGGGCGGGATCAGCAGGCGGCGCCGAGGTCCTCGGCCTGGTTGGCGGCGTAACCCTGGGAGAGCGATCCGACCGATCCTCCGGTGACCGCTGGAGGTGCTGCCGGCGGGGTGGCCTTCTTCGGCTCGGCGACCACCGTGCCTGCGGCCTCCTCGGTCGCGGGCGCGGCCGCGACCTCCTCGACGGGCGCGGGCTTCTCGCCCTCGGCACGCGCGATGGCCTCGGCGACCTTGGCGTGCACGAGCGGGATGTCGGGGTCGGCGGTGTTGATCATCGGCGGCACGAGCGACAGGGTCGCGACCTTCTGGCTCTTCGCCTTCATCGCCAGGTCGACGAACTTGCCCACCTCGCTGCGTGGGACGCTGGTGGAGACCATCTGCGAGCTGGCCTTGGCGATGGCCTCGAAGTTGCTCAGCGCCGTCTGCGGGCTGACCTGCTGGAGCATCGCGTTCATCACGCACTTCTGGCGGGCCATGCGCGAGTAGTCGTCGGAACCCTCGCGGGCGCGTGCGAACCACAGGGTGTCGTGCCCGCCGAGCTTTCGCTTGCCGGCCTTGATGTAGTGGAAGTGCTCCTCGTGCGGCAGCCCGACAGGGATGGGCTGGCGGACGTTCAGGGTCACTCCCCCGACGGCGTCGACGAGGTCCTTGAAGCCTTCGAGGTTGACCATCGCCCAGTAATTGATCTCGAGTCCGGTGATCCCCTCGATGCCCATGACGGTGGCGTCGACCCCGGGGCTCTTGGACCCCTTGAAGAGCTCGGCGTGGTCCAGGGCCCAGGTGGAGAGGCTGTTGAGGTACTGGCCCTCGACGTCGAACCCGTTCGGGAACTTCTCGTCCAGCACGGAGCCCTCGGCGAAGGGGAAGTTCTGCATGTTGCGCGGCAGGGAGATCAAGAGGGTCTTGCCCGTCTCGGCATCGACGCTCGCCACCGTCATGGAGTCCGGGCGCAGGCCCCAGCGACCGGCTCCGGAGTCGCCGCCCATCAGCAGGATGTTGTAGCGACCGGCGTGCGCCCCCACGGCGTCGCCGTTGCCGAACATCGAGATCATGAAGTCACGCTGCACCCCCACGACGTGCGCGCTGAAGAGCAGGGCGCCCGCGACGCTGAAGCACAGGAAGCCGTTGACGCCCACCACCGCGAGGCGCTGCTGGCGCTGCAGCGTGAGCGGCTGGCCCAGGCGCCAGGCGTCGATAAACAGGTAGGCCCAACCCACCGCCAGCGCCATCAGGGCCAGGCGCAGTGCCAGCAGGAGGGCGGTGTTGGTGCCCGCCCAGAACGCGACGCCGTTCCAGAGGTACGACGACGCGGCCGCCGCGACCCCGAGCACCACCAGGGCCAGCCAGGTCCGCAGGGCGATGCGACCGACACGGCGGTTGCCCTGGACCAGCTGGGCCGACCCAGGCAGGAGGAGGGTCATCACGATCAGGGTCACGGCACGACGGAAACGCACGCGCTGGGCCCGGTCGAGGGTGGTGAAGCCCGGCGACCGGGTCGTCGGCGGGAACGACATGGGAGTGCCTCTCTGGTGGGGAAGTCTCAGACGGCTCGCCCAGTATCACCAGTCACAGGCGTCACATCGCGTCGCGACACTCCGGCAGGCTCCGATCGTCGCTCACCGGCTGTGTCACCGGCAGGGCGCCTGCACCGGCACGACCGCGGTCCTGCCCTGGTGGGCACGCCGGAAGACCCGGTCGAAGTGGCGCTGCATGGTCTCGTGGACCCAGCGGTCCTCGATCTGCCACATCACCTCGTCGTTGTAGGCAAGGCCCCCGCAGGTGGCGTTGCTGTTGCCCGTGATCGTCAGCCGCCTCACCCGGCCCCTCACCCGGGCGTGGACCAGGACCAGCTTGTCGTGGACGAGGTGCGTCTTGACGCGGTTGTCGGGCAGGTCGAGGACACGGCCGCGACGGGTCTGTCGTACCTCCAGCCAGTTCTCGATCAGGTCGCGGGTGGTCACCACCCGGACTCGGCACCCTCGACCGTGCAGCTCCTGGAGGCTGCGCCGGACGTCGGCACGCTGGATGACCGCCCACAGGACGTCGACGGTCCTGGCACGCGCATCGCACCGCACGTCGTCGAGCAGGGCGACGACGGGGTCTCGTCGACGTGGGTAGACGAAGGCGTCGATGGACTCGCCGCGGACCGAGCGGCTCTTCTCGGACCAGCCCTGCCAGCCCTGGGATCGCAACCGCTCGAAGTAGTCGGTGTGGAAGCGCCACAGGGCGGGCTCGGTCGAGCGCACCATGGAGTTGACCTGCCCGTGCATGCGCCGCTCGAGGTTGGACGAGGTGACCGCGACCGAGCGCTCGCCTGCGATGTCGAAGAGGTAGAGCTTGTGGTGGTTGATGTCCTGTGCGGTGGGAGCCGGGCCGGGCCCGGCCCACGGCATGCAGGCGCCGCGACAGACCACGACGTTCTGGTGGCCGGGCTCCCCCGCCTCGATCTTCTCGAGGACGCGTCGCCCCGCGGGCTTGGTCTGCACGTCCTCGTCGGCCACGACCTCGACCCGCGCTCCGCGCCGCTGGGCATCGATGACCGCTTGCGCGGCGAGCTGGTCGTCCCAGCGGAACATCGAGATCCGGATCGAGTCGCCCGCGCCGGCTCGCGCCACGTGGGCCATCAGCCCGCGCGTCACGGCGTCGTCGGGCCGTCCCGGACGCGGGTCGTTGAAGCATGCCTCGGTCGCGCCGTCCGGCGCGGTGAAGCACCCGCTCGTGCCGGAGGCGCGGGGAGCGTGCGCAGCGGCATGAGCCGTGGTGTGGACCGGCACCAGCCCCGCGAGGGCGACGAGGGTCGCGAGCAGCCACCGGCTCATGCGTCGCGCCCCTGGTCGATCTCCTCCTTGCGTGCCAGGCGGTGCGCGCGCCGGATCTGCGCCTCGCGCTCGCGGCGCACGTCGTCAGGCGACTCGGTGACGAGTCCGGGGACCCTGCGCGGGCGGCCGTCGGGGTCGATGGCGACGAAGGCGAAGTAGGCGCTCGCGACGTGGACCGGGTCGTCGGCGGCGTTGCCCCACGGCTGCGCCTCCACCCTCACGCCGATCTCCATCGAGGACCTGCCCACCCAGTTGACCTGTCCGTAGGTCTTGATGATGTCACCGACGTGGACCGGCTCGAGGAAGGTCATCTCGTCCATCGCCGCCGTGACCGCCGGACCGCCGGAGTGACGGTGGGCGACCGCTCCCGCGGTGGAGTCGGCGAGCTTCATGATCTCGCCGCCGTGGACGTTGCCGAGCAGGTTGGCCTCGCTCGGCTGGGCCATCATCGCCAAGGACACGCGGGAGAAGCTGGTGGGCCGAGCCTCGGCCGGTTCCGTCATGGACGGCACGGTAGCGTCACCTCCCATGGCTGATCGTCCCAAGGGCTCCGGCACACCCGAGGAGGGGACGCCTGAGTACGACTGGCTCTACGGCAGCGGCAGGTCCGGGCGCCAGGGGCCGCCCCCCGACGACTCGACGCGCGTCATGCCGGCCACCTCCACGGCCTCGTCGGGCCAGCGCGGCAGCGGCGGACGACCGCCGGGCGGTCCCAGTCGTACGACGACTGCTGCTCCACCTCCCCGGCCCGCACCTGTCCGACGTCGCCGGTTCGGGCTCGGCTGGCTGCGGTTCGGCTGGCTCAAGCTGATCCTGCTGTTGTGGGTGGTCTTCATGGTCGCCGTGCCCCTGTGGGCCTGGACCAAGGTCGAGAAGGTCGACGCCGAGCCCGACGGCAAGCGACCCGTCGAGCAGGACGGGACGACGTACCTCCTGGTCGGCAGCGACTCCCGTGACGACCTGACCGAGGCGGAGCGCAAGGAGCTCGGCACCGGAGGCGCAGTGGGGCAGCGCACCGACACGATCATGGTGCTGCACACCGGCTCCGGCCCCAACCTGCTGATGTCGATCCCGCGCGACTCCAACGTCGAGGTGCCCGGCCACGGCGTCACCAAGATCAACGCCGCCTTCGCCTACGGCGGCCCCGAGCTCCTCGTCAGGACGATCGAGCAGAACACCGGCATCCGCATCGACGACTACGTCCAGATCGGGTTCGGTGGCTTCGTGGGCATGGTGGACGCCGTCGGCGGCATCGAGATCTGCCCGAAGACCGCCATGGACGACCCGCAGGCCAACCTGAAGATCGAGAAGGGTTGCCAGGAGGCCGACGGCAAGACCGCGCTGGGCTACGCCCGTTCGCGCAAGACCTCCGGCCTCGGCGACATCGACCGGGCCAGGCAGCAGCGCGAGGTCGTCTCCGGCGTCGGCAGCAAGGCCCTCTCGCCCTGGACCTTCATCAACCCGGTCCGCTACTACGAGCTCAGCACGGCCGCCGCCGAGTCCTTCACCGTCGGGGAGGGCACCAGTCCCATCTCGCTGGGCAAGTTCGCCTTCGCGATGACCCGGGTCGACGGGTCCAAGGGACTCACCTGCGGCGTCCCCATCAGCGACCTCGCCGTGACCTGGGACAGCGAGCGCGCGCCCCAGCTCTTCAAGCACATCATCGAGGACGACACCGAGGGCATCCCCGACAACCTCTGCACACCGACGGGCATGCCATGACGACCGATTGGGAGACCCTCAAGCTCGAGGTCGACGACGACGGGGTCGCCGTCCTGACGCTCTCGCGCCCCGAGGCCCTCAACGCCTTCGACCTGACCATGGCCCGCGAGCTGGAGACGTTCTTCCTCGACGCCGCGTCCGACGACACGATCCGCGCGATCGTCGTCACGGGTGCCGGTCGGGCGTTCTGCGCCGGCATGGACCTCACGGCGGAGGGCAACGTCTTCGGCCTCGACGAGTCGCTCGAGCCCACACCCGAGGACCTGCGCGACCACCTCGACGAGGAGCCGTGGCACAGCGGGGTCCGCGACACCGGCGGCAAGGTCTCGCTCGCGATCCACGCCTGCCCGAAGCCGGTGATCGCAGCGATCAACGGTCCGGCCGTCGGCGTCGGCGCGACGCTGACGCTGGGCATGGACATCCGGCTCGCCTCGACGAAGGCCCGGATCGGCTTCGTCTTCGGTCGGCTCGGCATCGTCCCCGAGGCCTGCTCGTCGTGGTTCCTTCCGCGGATCGTCGGCGTGCAGCAGGCACTGGAGTGGACCTACTCGGCCGAGATCCTCACCTCGGAGCAGGCCTTGGCCGGTCGGCTGGTGCGCTCTGTCCATGAGCCGGAGGAGCTGCTTCCCGCGGCTCTCGAGCTGGCGCGCTCGTTCGTCGTGGGTCGCTCCCCCGTCGCCCTGGCCCTGACCAAGCGACTGATCTACTCCGGGGCGGCCGCCCCGCACCCTGTCGACGCACACCGTGCCGACTCCCTGGCCATGTGGCACACCTCGACCGGCGACGGGAAGGAGGGCGTGGCCGCCTTCCTCGAGAAGCGGGCGCCCGACTTCACCGGTCGTGCCTCCGAGACCCCGGAGATCCACTAGCCGTCACTTCCCCCTTGAACCGTCCGACGTGTCGGCGTAGTCTCACGATATATCGCGATAGACCAGCGATACGCACCGACATTCTTCGATCCTCCTGGAGGAGCTCATGGGACACCACTGGCAAGAGCACAGCGACTACCGACGCCCCCGACGCGGGCAGGGCGGCCCGCCGCCGTGGCTGCAGGAGATCTTCGGTGCCTTCGGGCAGCCCCAGCGCCCGGCCCCGCGCGGGCCCAAGGTGCGCCGCGGCGACGTCCGGGTGGCGATCATCGACGTGCTGCACCGGGCTGGGCAGGCAGGCGAGTCCATCAACGGCTACCAGGTGATCCAGCAGATCGCCGACCTCAGCGACGGCGAGTGGCGCCCCTCCCCCGGCTCGGTCTACCCGACGATCCAGCAGCTCCAGGACGAAGGACTGGTGGAGTCCGACGACGACCGCGGTCGCAAGACCATCCGGCTGACCGACGCCGGACGCGCCTACGCCGACGACAACACCGCCGAGCTCAGTGCCGTGTGGGCACCCTTCGCCCGTCCGGAGCAGAAGCCCGAGACCGGTGAGGGCGCCGACATCAAGAGCGAGATCGGCCAGGTCATGAGCGCTGTGTGGCAGCTCGTCACGCAGGGCTCCGAGCAGCAGCGCCGCGCCGCCCTCGACGTGCTCGTCGAGATGCGACGCCGGCTCTACGGCATCCTGGCCGACGGCCGGGACGGCGACGACCGAGCCAGCTGATGGACCCCCGCGCACGCATCGGCGACGCGGAGCGCGACCGGGCCACCTCCGAGCTCGGCCAGCACTACGCCGACGGCCGGCTCGACCACGAGGAGTACGACGAGCGCCTCGACGCCATCTGGTCGGCCAGGACGGGGGCCGACCTCGCGGTCGTCTTCCACGACCTGCCCCGGCAGCCGGTGCCGGTCCGTCCGGTGGCGGCACGACAGGCGCCGAGACGCCGCTCGTTCCCGTGGCTGCCGGTGGTCTTCGTGCTCATCGGGCTCAGCATCATGCTGGACGCACCGCTGTGGCTGTTGATCTTCCCGATGCTGTGGTTCGCCCACCGTCGTGGCCGCCACCTGACCCACCATCCCCACCAGCGCTGAGCCACGGCCAGCGCACCCTGGACCGAAGGAGAAGAACCATGATCGGATTCCTCGTCGCCGGACTCATCATCGGAGCCCTTGCGCGTCTCATCAAGCCCGGCAAGCAGGACCTCAGCGTCCTGGCGACCCTCGGCCTCGGAGTGGTCGGCTCGCTCATCGGCGGCATCATCGCCTGGGTCATCGGCACCGGCAGCATCTGGGAGCTCGACCTGCTCGGGTTCGTCCTCGCCGTGGTGGCCTCGGTGCTCCTCGTGGGAACCGCCGAGGCGGTCACCGGCAAGTCAGGCCACCGCGAGCTGCGCTGAGCAACCACACGGGCAGGGTCGGTCGCGCCGCCCTCACCGGCGCCGTGAAGCGCAGGTGATGCACGTCCGCGCGACCGGCCTCGCCTCGAGGCGGGCCTCACCGATGGGTCCGCCGCACTGCTCGCACGTCCCGTAGCTCCCGGCGTCGAGCCGTTCCATGGCCGCATCCACCTCGGCGAGATGAGTGCGGGCCTGACGCACCAGGGTGCCGATCTGCGAGCGCTCGAACGCGATGGTCGCGCCCTCGGGGTCGTGCTCGTCGTCGGCGTTGGTGTCGCGCGAGGCGGCCACCACGCCGTCGTACTCGTCGGTCAGGCTCGCCAGCCGGCGCAGGGTCTCCTGCCGCTCGGCGTCGAGCCGCTCACGGTCCAGCGGGCTCCGTCTCGGGGATCGGCGAGCCGGGCTCCTCCCCGGGACTGATCGGGTCGATCGAAGGGTCTCCTGCAGGCACGATCTCCGGGTCGGGCTCGGGCTCCAGCGGTGTGGTCGTCATCCCCCATGCCTACCCCCGGAACGTCCTGAGGACAAGCGCGCCCGATCACCCATCAAGGACCCGGGGCAGCATGTCGAGGTCGCGCGCCAGGGCCTCGAACCTCTTCGGGCCCAGGCTGGTCGCGATGACGTCCTCCACGGCACGCTCCTCCGCCAGCAGCTGCTCAGCCAGGTCGAGACCGCGCGGTGACAGGGCCAGCACGACCCGACGCTTGTCAGCGGGATCGATGCTGCGGACCACCATGTCGCGCTCGACGAGCTTGTCCACGTGCCGGGTGACGGATGCGCTGGGCAGCACGGCGCCCGTCGCAATCGCACCGGCGCCGAGGCCCGGCTGCTCGCGCAGGAGGGCCATGATCCGCCAGTGCTCGGGCGAGAGGTCGGCCTCGTCGAGGAGCGGTTGGAGACGCTGACGCACCTTGTCCTCGCAGCAGCGCAGCAGGACCACGAGGCTCCCGACGTGGTGAGGAGCGGCCACCTGCTTGACCATGGACCACTCCCGCTCCTGAGACGACCGACGAGCGTGCCGGTCGGTTGGACCTAGCCTAGGCACGTCCGTGGGCCGCGACCTCGATCGCGCCGCCCTGGACCCCGTTCACAGGGCATCGAGCACGGCCCTCCAGGCCTCGAGCGGCACGGCCCGATGGGCCTCGTGGGCGAGCCAGCGCCACACGGTGCCACCGTGCTCGAGGTCCAGCCGCCCCGCCACGCAGACGTCGTCGGCGACCGGGATCCCGAGCGCGACCACCGAGCCGAGGGCCCGCTGTCCACCGAGGATCCCGGGTCGGTGCGCCGACTCGTCCAGGAGCAACCGCTCCACCACGAGCGGGACGCCTCCCGGCCCATACGCCGACCATGCCTGCTCCAGGACCCCGCCCCGCTCCCCGTGCCGGCCCAGCACCAGCGACTCCCGGAGAGCCAGGCGCGAGCCGGCGGACACACGGACCGACGTGCTACGACGGACCCGGGCTCCGGCCGCGACCACGAACGGCTCCCCCGCCCAGACCAAGGTGGCATCCTCGGCGAGGTCGATCCGCACGTCCCAGGTCGCCTCCTCACCGCGCATGTCGAAGGCCACCGTGCCGGCCGGCTCCACCAGCTCGAGGGTCGCTCCCGGCCCTACCTCGACGTCCAACCGGATCGCGTCCCCGGCCAGCAGGAGAGCGCCGTCGGGGACCAGCGCGACCCGGGCGTGCCCCGAGCCGCTGTCCAGCAGCATCGCTCGCAGGGAGGGCCTGCCCGGGTCGCCGGTCACGCTGCTCCGCACCAGGGCTCGACCGGGCGCGACGTCCACCGAGAGGGTGGTACGCCGGTCGGCGGCCGTGTCACGCAGCAGGGTGGTCATGGTCCCCGTGGGCGTGCGCGTCGGTGGGGGCGTGTGAGTGGGGCGCCATCGGGCCCGGGTCGACCGGGATGAGCTGCCCGTCGCGGTGCCGGTCCAGCTGGGCGGTCACCCAGGCGGTCAGCTCCTCGATCGAGCTCCGCTCCGCGCGTGAGAGCGCGATGACGGGGCGCCCTTCCCGCGCGGTGAGCGCGTCGGCGACCATGCGTTCGCGGTCGACCCCCACGTGCGGTGCCAGGTCGGTCTTGTTCACCACGAGGAGGTCGGCTCTCTCGATGCCCGGTCCACCCTTGCGAGCCACGTCTCCCCCGCCCGCGATGTCCAGCACGAAGATCTGGACGTCCACCAGCGCCGGCGAGAAGGTCGCGGTGAGGTTGTCGCCGCCGGACTCGATGAGCACCAGGTCAGGCACGAACTCGTCCTCGAGCTCCTCGACCGCGAGCAGGTTCGCGGTGATGTCGTCGCGGATCGCCGTGTGCGGGCAGGCTCCCGTCTCCACGGCACGGATCCGCTCGGGCTCGAGCACCCCGGCCGCGCGCAGGAAGCGGGCGTCCTCGTCGGTGTAGATGTCGTTGGTGACCACGGCGATCGAGAGCGAGCCGGCCAGCTCCCGGCAGAGCAGGGCGATCAGTGAGCTCTTGCCGGTTCCGACAGGGCCGCAGACTCCCAGACGAAGGCCTCGGGTGGGGGACGGATCAGGCACTGAACAACCTCCTGGTGCTGTGGGCGTGGGTCTCGGCCCACGACTCGGTCTGGGGTCCTGCGGTTGCCGGGATCTCGGCGGGACAGGTCAGTCGCGCCACCGACTCGGCCGCCGCCGCGACGGCGGGCAGCGCGTCGTGCACCCACCCGGTCGCGACGGCCGGATCGAGGGGCAGCAGCTTGAGGGCCGCCGAGGCAACGGTCTGGACGTCGTCGTACCCGATCAGGCGGGCCAGGGAGGGCGCGTCCAGTCCCACCGCTGCAGCCGTCGCGGCCGACGCGACCGGCCGCGGGACGCCCGGCATCGCAGCGGCACGAGCCACGGGCTCGGCGTCGGGCCACAGGCGGCCGGCGAGTCGGTTCAGGGCCCGGGCCTGGGTCCGCGACGTACGCCGCAGGGCCGGGCTGGGCGTGCGCGCCGCCCACGCGCTGACCACCGGCTCCAGCGGCAGGCCGCGGGTCAGGTGGTGGAGCGCCACCACCGCCGTCCCGGCCTCGACGCGCACGGCCGTCGACAGCCGCGCCGAGATGTAGAGCGGCACCTCGCCGACCGTCAGCCCGCCCTGGACCGCTGGTTCCAGGCCGGCCGACTGGGTGTGGCCGGCCACCGGCAGGCGCGCGTCACCGAGCAGCATCAGGAGCAGGTCGACCGGGACACCCGACATCGCGTGACTCATCGGCTCAGAACATCGAGTAGAGCTGGGTCAGCGGGAGCTCGGTCGCCGGTGACGGCACGATCCGCTCTCCGTCGACGTCGATGGCGAAGGTCTCGGGGTCGACGACGATCACCGGAAGCGCGTCGTTGTTGACCATCTGCGCCTTGCCGACGTCGCGCGTCGGGCGCACCCCGGCGAGGCGACGACGCAGCCCGAGCTCACCGGCCAGGCCCGCGTCGAGGGCCGCAGGCGCCACGAAGGTGACCGCGTGGTCGGCACCGTCGTCCTCGACCAGGGTCGGCCTCATGAGCACAGGCTGCGGGGTGGGGATCGAGGCGTTGGGGTCGCCGAGCGCGGCGTACACCAAGGCGCCCCCCTTGACCACGACCGCGGGGCGGATCCCGAAGAAGCGCGGGTCCCACAGGACCAGGTCGGCGAGCTTCCCGGGCTCCACCGAGCCGACCTCGTGGTCGATGCCGTGTGCGATCGCCGGGTTGATCGTGTACTTGGCGACGTACCGCCGGGCGCGCTCGTTGTCCGCCGGACCGTCACCGAGCCGACCTCGCTGGGCCTTCATCACGTGGGCCACCTGCCAGGTCCTGACGACCACCTCGCCGATCCGACCCATCGCCTGTGCGTCCGAGGACGTGATCGACATGGCCCCGATGTCGTGCAGCACGTCCTCGGCGGCGATCGTGGTCGCGCGGATCCGGGACTCTGCGAAGGCGAGGTCCTCCGGCACCCGCGGGTTGAGGTGGTGGCAGACCATCAGCATGTCGAGGTGCTCGGCCACCGTGTTCACGGTGTGCGGGAGCGTCGGGTTGGTCGAGCCGGGAATCACGTGCGGCTCGCCGGCGACGCGCACGATGTCGGGAGCGTGTCCGCCCCCGGCGCCCTCGGCATGGAAGGCGTGGATCGAGCGGCCGCCGATCGCGCGCAGCGTCGACTCGAGGTAGCCCGCCTCGTTGAGGCTGTCGGAGTGCAGGGCGACCTGCAAGCCGAACTCGTCGGCGGCACGCAGCGCGGCGTCGATCGCGGCAGGGGTCGAGCCCCAGTCCTCGTGCACCTTGTACGCCGCTGCGCCGGCCAGGGCCTGCTCGGCCAGGCCGGCTGCCGAGACGGTGTTGCCCTTGCCCATGAGCAGCACGTTGACCGGCAGCGGGTCCAGCGCCCGGTGCACGGCGCGCAGGTGCCAGGCCCCTGGGGTCACCGTGGTCGCCTTCGACCCTTCCGACGGTCCGGTGCCTCCGCCGCCGATGGTGGTGATCCCGGTGGCCAGGGCTTCATGCACCTGTGAGCGGGACAGCAGGTGGACGTGGACGTCGATCCCGCCGGCGGTGAGGATCTTGCCCTCCCCCGAGATGACGTCGGTCGAGGGCCCGATGACCAGTCCGGGGTGCACACCGTCGGCGATGTCCGGGTTGCCGCTTCGACCCAGGGCCACGATCCGACCATCACGCAGGCCGACGTCCGCCTTGACGATGCCCCAGTGGTCCAGGACCAGGGCGTTGGTGATGACCGTGTCCAGGGCGCCGTCCGCCCGCGAGACCGACGACTGGGCCATCGACTCGCGGATCGACTTGCCGCCCCCGAACACCGCTTCCTCGCCGCCGAAGGTGAGGTCCTGCTCCACCTCGATCCACAGATCCGTGTCACCGAGGCGGACCTGGTCGCCAGCGGTGGGCCCGTAGAGGGCGGCGTACTCGACACGCGAGATCTCAACCACCGTCGCCCCCGTCCCCGGAACGCACCTGGATCCCCGGAACGGCCCGCAGGCCGCGCAGGGCGACTGCCTCGACCTCCCGGGAGGCACCCGGTTCGAAACGGCGGCTCGTGCCGGAGGGGATGTCGAGCCGGTGGCCGGCCGCTGCGTCCCTGTCGAAGGAGAGCGCCGGGTTCACGTCGGGCAGGTGGATGTGCGAGCCGATCTGGACCGGCCGGTCACCGGTGTTCGTGATCACCAGCGTCAGCCGTTCCTCCGGGTCCCGGTCGGCATTGAGGAGCACCGTGCCGGGACGGCAGCGGATCTCACCCGGTCCGCTTGGCAGGTGGGCCACGAGCTCTCCTCGATTCTTCGGTCTGGGCTGGGTCGGTCTGGGGCTGGGTCGGTCTGGGGCTGGGTCGGTCACGCGAGTGGGTCGGTCACGCGATGGGCTGGTGGATCGTGACGAGCTTGCGGCCGTCGGGGAAGGTGGCCTCCACCTGGACGTCGGTGAGCATCGCGGCGACCTCCGGCATGACCTGCTCACGGGTGAGCACGTCGCGGCCGAGCTCCATCAGGTCCGTCACGCTCATTCCGTCGCGCGCCCGTTCGATCACCCACGTGCTCAGGAGGGCCACTGTCTCCGGGTGGTTGAGCCTGACGCCGCGGGCCAGCCGGTCTCGGGCGACCATGCCGGCCACCGCGAGCAGCAGCTTCTCGGTGTCTGCTGGAGTGAGGTGCATGCCGGCCTCAGACGGCCATCGCGTCGCGGACGGCGTCGATCGCGCGGTCGCCGCCGTCGCCGCTGGCCGTCACGCGACCGGACTCCAGGACGTAGTACCGGTCTGTGGTCCGCAGCGCGAACCCGACGTGCTGCTCGACGAGCAGCACGGACAGGTCACCGCGTCGGGTCAGCTCGGTGATCACTCGCTCGATCTCTGCCACGACGTTGGGCTGGATACCCTCGGTCGGCTCGTCGAGGATCAGCATCCGGGGTCGGGTGAGGAGGGTGCGCGCCATGGAGAGCTGCTGGCGCTGACCGCCGGAGAGCAGGCCGGCCCGTCGACCCAGGACCGCACGCAGGGCGGGGAAGGTCTCGAGGACCTCCTCGATGGCTGAGATGGACGTGTCGACGAGCTGGAGGTTCTCCAGGGTCGTCATCTGGCCGAAGCAGAGCTGTCCCTGTGGCACGTAGCCGACGCCGCGCCGCACCCGCCGGTTGGGCGCGAGCCTGCTGACGTCCTCGCCGTCGAGGAGCACCTGGCCCCGCTTGAGGGGCAGCAGCCCGACCGCGGCACGCAGGAGCGTGGTCTTGCCCGCGCCGTTGTGCCCGGTGACGGCGACGGCCTGGCCCGGGGGCACCGTGATCGACACGTCGTGGAGCACGGCCGCGCGGGAGTAGCCGGCCGTGACGTTGCGGAGCTCGAGCATCAGACGCCCTCCTCGATGTAGGTGGCCTCGACGGTGTCCGCCACCGCGGTGGCGGCTCGTCCGAGATAGACCTCCTGGACGCGGGCGTCGGACTGGATCTCTGCGAGAGACCCTTCGGCCAGCACCTTCCCTGCGTGCATCACCGTGACCACGTCTGCGAAGCTCCGGACGAAGTCCATGTCGTGCTCGATGACCACGGTCGTCCGCTCCGACCCGATCCGCTGGAGCAGCTCGCCGGTGGCGTCGCGCTCCTCGTGGCTCATGCCCGCCACCGTCTCGTCGAGGAACATCACCTTGGCGTCCTGGACCAGGAGCATCCCGATCTCGAGCCACTGCTTCTGACCATGCGCCAGGACCCCCGCGGGCCGGTCCCGCAGGTCAGTGAGGCCGATCGTCTCCAGGGCGTGCTGGACGTAGTCAGGCGTCCCCCGGCGGGCGAGCGGCAACCGCCATGCCTTGCGGTGGACGCCGCCGGCGATGTCCAGGTTCTGGAGCACGCTGAGGTGCTCGAACACCGTGGCTGTCTGGAAGGTGCGGCCGATCCCGGACCTGACGATCTGGTGGGGCTTCATCGTGAGCAGGTCCCGGTTGCGGTAGCGCGCGAGGCCGGTCGCCGGTACCAGGCCCGTGAGGGCGTCGACCAGCGTGGTCTTGCCGGCCCCGTTCGGCCCGATCAGGAAGTGCAGCCGCCCCTGCAGCAACGTCAGGTCGACGCCGTCGACGGCCTTGAAGCCTTCGAAGTCGACGGTGAGGTCCCGGACCTCCAGGTAGTCCTGCCCGAGCTCGTCCGGTGCGCTCATGCGGGCTGCACCTCCTTCACTCCGACCGCCGCCGCGGACCGGCGCTGCCGGCCACCCACCTTCGGGACCAACGAGGTCAGCCCTCCCGGGATGAGCAGGATGACCAGGATGAAGAGCGCGCCCTGGAAGTAGCTCCACTGGTTCGGGAAGGTCTCCGAGAGCGTCGACTGGCCGTAGCCCACGGCCAGCGCCCCGAGCGCCGGTCCCAGGAGCGAGGCGCGACCGCCCAGGGCCACCCCCGCAATCAGCCAGATCGAGGCGGTCGCGTCGACGTCGGAGGGGGAGATGATCCCGGCGATGGGCACGAACAGCGCCCCGCCGATGCTGGCCATCACCGCCGCGACGACGAAGGCGACCAGCTTGACGTTGGCCGGGTCGTAGCCGAGGAACCGCACCCGTTCCTCGGCGTCCCGCGTGGCGACCAGCAGCTCACCGAAGCGGCTGCGGTAGAGCTGCCAGACGACCACGAGGCAGGCGATCAGCAACCCGGCCACGATCGTGTAGATGAACTGCTTGTTCACGGGGTCGTAGAGGTTGTACCCGAAGAACGAGGTGAAGTTGTTCAGGCCGTTGAAGCCGCCCGTCTGCTTGATGGTGGCGATCAGCAGCGTCGCGAAGGCGACGGCGAGGGCCTGGCTGAGGATCGCGAAGTAGGCACCCTTCACCTTCCGCTTGAAGATCGCGTAGCCGAGGACCGAGGCGACCAGCGCGGGAAGGGCCACGATCGCGACGAGGGTGAAGGCGGGGCTGCGGAACGGCTCCCACCACCCGGGCATCGAGCCGTCGCCGTACAGGACCATGAAGTCGGGCACGGCGTCCGGGCCGCCGGTGACCATCGCCGCCTCCAGCTTGAGGTGCATGGCCATGGCGTAGCCACCCAGTCCGAAGAAGACGCCCTGCCCCATCACCAGCATCCCGCCGCGTCCCCAGGCCAGTCCGATGCCGACAGCGGCAATGGCCCAGGCGCAGTACTTCCCGAGGTTGCCGAGCCGGAAGGGACTCAGTGCGGCCGGGGCGACCACGAGCAGCAGGAAGGCCAGGACGGCTATCCCGACCAGGGGGAGGTAGGGCTGCAGCCGTCGGAGGCTGGGACGGGGCTCCGCTCGACGCGTGCTCATGCCAGCCCCCGCGTCTGGACGGTGAAGAGCCCCTGGGGTCGCAGCTGGAGGAAGACGACCACCAGCGCGAAGATGATCACCTGGGCCATGCTCGCGTCGAACCAGCGCGTCAGGTAGGCGATCACGATGCCGACCACGAACGCGGCGATGACGGTGCCGCGAAGCTGCCCGAGCCCACCCGCGACGACCACGAGGAACGCCGGGATGATGTACGTCGTCCCCAGACCGGGGTTGGTTCCCCCGCTGAGCGCGACCGCGACGCCCCCGAGGCCGGCCAGCCCCGAGCCGACGAAGAAGGTGAGCCGGTCGACGCTGCGCGTCGCCACGCCCATCGTCTCGGCAAGCTCGCGGTTCTGCACCGTCGCCCTGATCCGCCGTCCGAGGGAGGTGAACTTCAGCAGTGCGGCCAGCGCCGCGAGGCTGGCAAGCGCGACCACGATCGTGAACATCCGGACGTAGGGCCAGTTGTAGCCGAGGACGGTGAGGTGGCCGTCCAGCCACCCGGGCGTGAACACGGAGTCGCCCTGGGCGCCGAAGAGGTCCTTCGCGAGCTGCTGCAGGACCAGGCTGACCCCGACCGTGACCAGCAGGGTGTCCAGCGGTCGGTGGTACATCCAGCGGATCACCCCTGCTTCGAGCACCAGGCCGAGCAGGCCGGCGACGGCGAAGGCGACCGGGATGGCCAGGAGCAGGGACAAGGTGGTGTCGGCGACGACCTGCTGGGTGAGGTAGGCGGAATAGGCGCCAGCCATCAAGAACTCTCCGTGGGCCATGTTGATGACGCCCATCTGGCCGAAGGTGAGCGCGAGCCCGAGGGCGGCGACCAGCAGGATCGCGCCGGTCGAGGCGCCGGTGAGCAGCGGTGTGGTGAAGGACTCCATGCAGGGCTCCTGGTTCGAGGGAGGCGCCCGGATGCGGTGGCCCCGCGTCCCTAGAGGGAGGGAGGACGCGGGACCACCGCGGCGCCGGCGGTGGCTACCGGGTCACTCCGCGTCGGGGTTCCACCAGGAGTAGCCCTCCAGGAAGGGATCCGGCTCGATGGGCTCCTCGGAGGACCAGACGATGTCGAACTGGTTGTCGGCGTTGATCCGGCCGATCAGGGCGGTCTTGGCGATGTGGTGGTTCTCCCCGTTGATCGTGACCTCGCCCTCGGGGGCGTCGAAGGTCACGCCGTCGGCTGCATCGTTCAGTTCGTCGACGTCGAAGGACTCCGCCTTCTCCACCATGTTCTTGTACAGGTAGAGCGAGGTGTACGCCGCCTCCATCGGGTCAGAGGTGGGCCGGTCTGGGTACTTCTCCTGGAACGCCTCGATGAACGTCTCGTTCGTCGGCGACTCCACGGACTGGAAGTAGTTCCAGGCGGCGAACTGGCCCGTCACGTCCTTCCCCATCGACGGCGCCTCCTCCTCGGCGATCGACACCGAGATGATGGGCGAGGTCTCCGGGCTGAGGCCCTGCTCGTAGTAGGCCTTGATGAACCCGACGTTGGACGAGCCGTTGATCGTGTTGAACACGAAGTCGGGCTTCGCCTTGACGATCTTGGCGACCTGGGTCGACCAGTCGTCCTTGTCCAGCGGGACGTACTCCTCCCCCACGATCTCGATGCCCAGCTCCGCGGCGTACTGCTTGATGATCTTGTTCGCCGTGCGCGGGAACACGTAGTCGGAGCCCGCGAGGAAGAGCGTCTTCACACCCTTGGCCTTGAGGAAGTCCATGGCGGGGATGATCTGCTGGTTGGTCGTGGCGCCGGTGTAGTAGATGTTCTCGGAGGCCTCGAGCCCTTCGTACTGCACGGGGTAGAAGAGCAGCCCGTTGTTGGCCTCGACGACCGGGAGCATCGCCTTGCGGGAGGCCGACGTCCAGCCGCCGAACACCGCGGCGACGCAGTCGCTGGTGAGGAGCTTGCCGATCTTCTCGGCGAAGATCGCCGGGTCCGAGGCGCCGTCCTCCTCGACGACCTCGATCTCCTTGTCGAGGATCCCGCCGGATGCGTTGATCTCGGCTGCCGCCAGGTTCAGCGAGTCACGGACGGTCTGCTCGCTGATGGACATCGCGCCACTGGTGGAGTTGAGGAACCCGAGCTTGATCGAGTCACCGTCCGTCTCGACGCAGGACGATGCAGCGGATGCCTCCGCTCCCGACTTCGTGCCGCCACAGGAGCTGAGGGTCGCAGCAGCGACCAGGACCGCGGCAGTGGCCACGGTCGTACGTGTGCGTGTGTTCAACACTGGGGATACCTCTCGGTTCTGCCGTGCAGGGGCGACACGCCCTTGTGTCGTTCGGTGACGGCGAACCTAGGAACGGCATGTTTCGAGGTATTACCAAATGGAGTTAACTTCGCGTTACGCAATTCGCCCATGCGGCTTCTCGCGTGTCAACGCGTAGCATCGTCGCGGCGTGTGCGGGTACCGCACGGGCACCTGCTCTAGATTGGAAGTACCCGTGGAGAGACTCGCTCGAGACTTCCGCCTCGGTGATCGCTACGTGCTCCAGGAGCGCATCGGCGCCGGCGGCATGGCCGACGTCTGGTCGGCCACCGACGACGTCCTCCAACGGGCTGTGGCAGTCAAGGTCATGCGTGCCGACGCTGACAACGAGGAGATGTTCGCCAAGCGCTTCCGCGACGAGGCCCTCCACTCCGCAGCCCTGATGCACCCGAACATCACCACGGTCTTCGACTACGGCGAGGACGAGGCCCTCACCTACCTGGTCATGGAGCTCGTGGACGGACCGTCGCTCTCCGGACTGCTGCGCGAGACCGGGGCGATGGAGCCCGACGTCGTGCGCTCGATCATCGGCCAGGCTGCTCTGGGCCTGGGCGTGGCACACGAGGCGCGCGTGGTGCACCGCGACGTGAAGCCCGCCAACATCCTCGTGCGGCCCGACGGCGTCGTGAAGGTGACCGACTTCGGCATCGCCAGGGCCCTCGACGCGAGCGGCCACACCCGCATGGGCGAGATGCTGGGCACCCCCAACTACATCAGCCCCGAGCAGGCGATGGGCAGGCCCGCCACGGGCGCCAGCGACCTCTACGCGCTCGGTGTGGTCGCCCACGAGATGTTGACGGGGAGTCGTCCGTTCGACCGCGGCACCCCCATCGCCACCGCGATGAGCCACGTCAACGAGCCGCCACCGCCGCTGCCCGGCACCGTCCCCGAGGAGCTCCGCGTGGTCGTGGAGGCCCTGCTCGAGAAGGACCCGGCCGACCGGCCCGAGAACGCCCGCGCCGTCGCGCTCATGGTCGGCGTCGAGACCACCGAGCTCAACGGGCTCGCCGAGGGGCTGGCGACCCTCGTCGACGGCAACTACGACGACACTCCGACTCCGGCCAGGGAGATCTCGACGATGGCCGCAGACATGGAGCGGTTGCTCGACTGAGGCGAGCCGCTCGGCAGGCAATAGTGCACCGAGTCACTTGACAATCGCTCGGCGCGCGGCGAGGGTGTGACCGTGGTTGCGACATCCCACGACGACCGTCGGAGCACGGAGCAGCCGGCGCACAACCACGACGTCATCCCGCTCCGCGAGGCGACCAGGGCGTGGTTCGCCATCTCGCTGCAGACCTTCGGCGGTCCGGCGGGACAGATCGCGGTCATGCAACGCACCCTGGTCGACGAGAAGCGCTGGATCGGACAGCAGCGCTTCCTCTTCGCACTCTCCTACTGCACCCTGCTTCCCGGCCCGGAGGCGCAGCAGCTGGCGACCTACGTCGGCTGGCTCCTCAACGGCGTCAAGGGCGCCCTGGTGGCAGGCATCCTCTTCATCCTGCCCGGCGTGGCCGCGCTGCTCGCCCTCTCGGCGGTCTACGTCGCCTTCGGCGACACGACCCTGGTCGAGGCGCTCTTCCTCGGACTCGGCCCGGCCGTCATCGCCATCGTCATCCAGGCGGTGATCCGTGTTGCTCGCAAGGGCCTCGCCCACCCTGCCCTGGTCGGCCTCGCCGTCGCCTCCTTCGTCGCCCTCACCTTCGTCGCTGTTCCCTTCCCCGTCGTGGTCGGCGTGGCCGCGGTCATCGGATGGGTGCTGGGCGGGCTCATCCCGTCCCTCACGACCCCCCGGGCCGCCGCGACCGACGACGGCCCGGCACCACTGATCAGCGACGACGCACTGCACACCGAACGCCCCTCAGGACGCCGCGCCGCAGGAATCCTGGCGATCGGGCTCGTGCTGTGGTTCGCACCGGTGGTCCTGGCCGCTCTCGCGTTCGGACGGTCCAGCATCTTCGTCGACCAGGGCCTCTTCTTCTCCGGCGCCGCCGTCGTCACCTTCGGTGGTGCGTACGCCGTCCTCGCCTACGTCGCCCAGCAGGCCGTCAACGTCTACGGGTGGCTGGCGCCGGGCGAGATGGTCCGGGGCCTCGCCCTGGCGGAGACCACTCCCGGTCCGCTGATCATGGTGGTCCAGTTCGTCGCGTTCGTCGGCGCCTACCGCGCTCCGGGCGACCTCGACCCGTGGGTGGCGGCCACCCTCGCGGCACTCCTCGTCACCTGGGTGACCTTCGTGCCGTGCTTCCTGTTCATCCTGCTCGGGGCGCCGTACGTCGAGCGGCTGCGCGGCAACCGCGCACTCTCCGCCGCGCTGACCGGGATCACCGCTGCCGTCGTCGGGGTCATCGCCAGCCTCGCCGTGTTCTTCGCCCAGCACACGCTCTTCGACGAGACGAGTCGACTGACCTTCGGGCTCCTCGACGTCGAGTACCCCCACCTGGCGTCGATCCAGTGGGCGCCCCTGGCGATCACCCTCCTCGGCTGCGCTCTCACCTTCGGGCGCGGCTGGTCGGTGCTGCGCACACTGGGGGTCTGCGCCCTCGTGGGTCTCGTGGTCGGCGTGCTCCCGCACGCCCTCTGACGCGAGGCGTCCTCAGAGCTGTGACTGCACCCCGGCGAGGAGCTGGCGTGCCATCACGATCCGCTGGACCTGGTTGGTGCCCTCGTAGATCTGGGTGATCTTGGCGTCGCGCATCATCCGCTCCACGGGGTAGTCGCGGGTGTAGCCGTAGCCCCCGAGCACCTGCACGGCGTTGACGGTGACCTCCATCGCCACGTCGGAGGCGAAGCACTTGGCGGCGGCACCGAAGAAGGTCAGGTCGTCGTCTCCGCGCTCGGAGCGCCCGGCCGCTGCGTAGGTCATCTGGCGCGCGGCCTCGACCTTCATGCCCATGTCGGCGAGGAGGAACTGCAGCCCCTGGAAGTCGGCGATCGACTTGCCGAACTGCTGGCGCTCCTTGGCATAGTCGAGCGCGTAGTCGAGGGCGCCCTGCGCGACGCCCACCGCCTGGGCGGCGATGGTGACGCGGGTGTGGTCGAGGGTCTTCATGGCAGTGGCGAAGCCGGTGCCCTCCTCGCCGATCATCCGGTCGGCCCGGATGCGCACCTTGTCGAAGTAGACCTCGCGCGTGGGCGAGCCCTTGATGCCGAGCTTCTTCTCCGGGGCACCGAAGGAGACGCCCTCGTCGGACTTCTCCACGACGAAGGCGGAGACGCCGCCGCGGGTCTTCTTCTCGGGATCGGTCACGGCCATGACCGTGTAGAACTCCGACTCGCCCGCGTTGGTGATCCAGCGCTTCACGCCGTCGATGACCCACTCGTCGCCGTCGCGGACGGCTCGGGTCTTCATGCCGCCGGCGTCGGACCCGGCGTCGGGCTCTGAGAGGCAGTAGGAGAAGCCGCCCTCCCCGCGGGCGAGCGCGCCGAGGTACTTGGTCTTGAGCTCCTCGGACCCGGCGATCTGGACGGGCAGCGAGCCCAGCTTGTTGACCGCGGGGATGAGCGAGGACGACACGCAGGCTCGGGCGACCTCCTCGATCACGAGGACGGTGGCGAGCGCGTCGGCGCCGGCGCCGCCGTACTGCTCGGGCACGTGGGGGGCGTGGAAGTCAGCAGCGAGGAGGGCGTCGGCGGCCTCCTGGGGGAAGCGCGCCTCCTCGTCGACCGCGGCGGCGTAGGGCGCCACCTTGTTGTCGCAGAGGTCTCGGACCGCCGCCCGGATCGCCTGGTGCTCCTCGGAGAGGGCGTAGAGGGGGAAGTCGGACACGCGTGATCACCTCAGGCTGCATCGGGGCTGGTACTGAGTACGATAACACTGATACTGAGTCCCACCACCAGGAGCGCCCGTGCCCCACACCACCGCCGCCCGCCTGCGCGAGGCCGCCTTCGAGCTCTTCGCAGAGCAGGGCTACGACGCCACGAGCGTCGACCAGGTCGCCGAGCGGGCCGGCGTGGGGCGCTCGACCTTCTTCCGGACCTACCCGTCCAAGGAGGCGGTGATCTTCCCCGACCACGAGGCCGTCCTGTCGAGGATCGAGGCCCGCCTTGCCGCCGCGACGACCGGCCAGCACTTCCTGGCCGTGCGCGAGGCCGCCCACATCGTGCTTCGCCACTACCTCGACGACGACGAGCACGCCCGTGCCCGCTACCGGCTCACCCGCAGCGTCCCGGCCCTGCGCGAGCGCGAGATCGCCGGGATGCAGCGCTACCAGGAGGCCTTCCGCAGGTTCGCCCGGAGCTGGTACGACGACGCGGACGCCGCGGCCGCCCTGCGGGCCGACCTCCGGGCCGAGCTGCTCGCAGCGTCGGTCGTGACGGCCCACAACCACGTCCTGCGCCGGTGGCTGCGTCGCATCACCAGCCAGGGGGAGACCGAGGCGGAGTTCGAGCGGGCCATGGACGAGGTGGAGCGGATGTTCTCCACCCGCGAGCCCGACGATGCAGGGCGCGGTGGGCACGTCGTCGTGCTGGGACCGGGCGCCGACCTCGACGAGGCGATCGACGCCGTGCGGCGGGCCCTCTCGTGATGCGCGGTGTCGGGGGCCGGGCTAGGTTCGGGTCATGAGCCAGTGGCAGGAGAAGGCACACGTCGACCTGATGCTCGACGACCTCGAGACCTGGGCAGTCGTCGGGCTCTCGGGTGACACCACGCGCACCGCCTACGAGATCGCACACCTGCTGCAGCAGCGCGGCAAGCGAATCGTCCCCATCCACCCCGACGCCCCCACGGTGCTGGGCGAGCAGGGCTACGCGACGCTGGCCGAGGTCCCGTTCCCGGTCGACGTCGTGGACGTCTTCCGCCGGTCCGAGGCCGCCGGCGAGTTCGCCGACCAGGCCGTGGCGATCGGCGCCAAGGGCGTGTGGTTCCAGCTGGGGGTCATCGACGAGGCCGCCTTCGAGCGCACGGCCGCCGCCGGCGTGCCCATGGTGATGGACACCTGCCCGGCGATCGAGTGGCGCAAGCGCGGGCGATGAGTCCCGCGACGAGCCCGGGCGGCGACCTGACCGTGCCGCCCGGTCCCGGACTGCCGACGGGGCTCGTGGTGCCCGCCGCCGAGCTGGTCGAGCGCTTCTCGCGCTCCCCCGGCCCCGGCGGCCAGTCGGTCAACACAGCAGACAGCCGCGTCGAGCTGGAGTACGACGTCAGCTCCTCCGCCGCCCTCACCGACGCCCAGCGCCGACGTGCCCTGCGACGCTGGCCGACCGGTCGGATCTCGATCGCCGCCTCCGAGCACCGCTCCCAGCACCGCAACCGGGTCGCGGCGCGCGAGCGACTGGCCGACCAGCTGCGTGAGGCCCTGGCACCGCCGCCTCCGGCACGTCGTCCCACCCGGCCCACCCGCGGCTCGAAGGAACGCCGGCTCAAGGCCAAGAAGGCCCGCGGCGAGACCAAGGCCCTCCGCGGCCGCGTGGACGACTGAGCCGCCGTGCCGATCGACATGGTCAGGGTCCCCATCGACGCCCCCGTGGCCGAGGTCATGGTCGACCGCCGCACCGGGCGCACGTGGACGGTGGACGTCGATGCGTTCGAGGTCGCCCCCACTGTCGTCACCGTGGGGCAGTGGAACGCGCTGGTCGGCACTGCGTGACCTGGGACCGCGACGCAAGCGGATACCGCGTGCCGACGGATGCGGAATGGCAGGTGGCCTGCCGGGCGGGCTCGACCGGCCCTCGCCACGGCGACCTGGACGAGATCGGCTGGTACGCCGACAACTCCCACGGACGCCCGCACGCGGTTGCCCTGAAGGCACCCAACGCGTGGGGCCTGTACGACACCCTGGGCGGAGTGTGGGAGTGGTGCTGGGACCTCTACGACCCGGAGGTGTACGGGTCGTACCGCGTCATCAGAGGGGGCGGCTGGGGCGACCCGCACTGGAGCTGCCGGGTCGGGGTCCGTCGCAAGACCCATCCCGAGGCCGCCTTCGACGACCTGGGCTTCCGCCTCGCCCGATCCGTCACCGGAACACTCGGCCCTCGCGCGGGCTGATGCCGAGCTGCGCGAGAGCCTCCTCCATCACCCACTGGACCCCCAGCGTGTCGTCGAGGGACATGACAGGACTCTCGGTGAGCCCGGCCGCCAGGCACTCCCCCACGTGGGCGATCTCGAGGGCGTAGCCGCGGCCCAGCGTCGGGAGGTGGTGCTCGACCGGCTCCTCGCCGTTGCGCTGAACCACGATGCGGGTGGGGTGGTGGAAGCGCGGGGCGATCTCCACCGAGCCGCGTGTCCCCGCGACGACCGCCCGACCGGGCGTCTCGGAGGTCAGGGAGCACATGACCGACGCGGCCCGCCCGTCGTCGTACGCCATGGTGACCACCGCAGAGGCGTCCGTGCCGTTGGGGAAGTGGGTGCCGACGGCGCTCACCCGGTCCGGCGTGCCAAGGAAGTGCTGCGCGAGGGAGATCGGGTAGACGCCGAGGTCGAGCACCGAGCCACCGCCCAGCTCGGGGTCGAAGAGGCGGTGGGTCGGGTCGTAGGTCCGGAAGGCGCCGAGGTCGGCCTGCACCATGAGCAGCCCACCCAGCTCACCGGACGCGACGAGCTCCTTGGCTCGCAGGACGGCCGGCTGGAGCCGTGTCCACATCGCCTCCATGCAGAAGACGCCGGCCTCCCTGGCCGCGTCCACGACCTCGCGGGCTCCGGCGAGCGTGGCGGTGAACGCCTTCTCCACCAGCACCGGCTTGCCTGAGGCGATGGCGGCCAGCGCGAGGTCGCGGTGATGGGGGTGCGGGGTGGCGAGGTAGACCACGTCGACGTCGGCATCGACGAGGTCGGCGTAGGTGCAGCCCCGCGCGATCCCGTGGGTGGCAGCGAACTGCGCCGCGCGCTCGGTCGTACGGCTGCCGACGACGGTCACCTCGGCGTCGGGCACGTGGGCGAAGTCGGCGAGGAACATCTCGGCCATCAGGCCGGTCCCTGCGATGCCCCAGCGGATCGTCATGCGCCCAACCTACGGCCGTTGGCCGCCCGCACCGCCAGCCCCACCACCCGCTCCAGCGGCCCCTGGCGCCCGAGGCCGGCCACGACCATGCCGATGCCCAGCACCACGACGACGTGGAAGAGGTAGCTGTCGGCCAGCTCCGTGGGCAGCACGCCCTCGGTGCGCAGGACCACGTGGAGCGAGTAGAGGGTGAGCGTCATGGTCCCGGCGCCGAAGAGGACGGCCAGGAACCGTTCGCCGAGCTCCCCCACCGACGCCACCAGCAGCAGCGACGCGCCGATCACGGCGACCGCGCTGCCGATGGTCTGGACGAGGTCGAACGGCGTGGCGCTGTGGGGCGCCACCACGAGGAGCCACTGCCACGTCCCGCCGGTGGGCGTCGTGCCCGCCATCCCGGTCGAGATCGCATCGAGGAGCTCCTCGATCGTCTGGCGGCCTGCCGGCGGGTCCGCCACCAGTGCCTCCGCGACGGAGGGCAGGGACGTGAGCCATCGCGACACCGCGGTCGCGACCACCGCCAACGAGGCACCGACCCCGAGCAGCACCGCGGGGACACGACGCCCCGACAGGTCCAGACGGCCCAGCGCCAGGCCGACCAGGGCGTAGGCCAGCCAGGGGACCACCGGGTAGTAGCCGGTGAACGCCAGCTCGCTGAGCAGCGCCGACGGGTCCCCCAGCTGGCTGAGCGAGGGACTCTCGAAGCCCCGCCCGGGGAGGTCGGGGCGCACCACGTGGGAGACCACCGGCGCCACGACGACCCAGGCTGCCGCCAGCACGAGAAGGGCAGGGGCGGAGAGCCCCAGGAACGGGATCGCGAGCAGGAACAGCAGCCCGTAGTAGGTCAGGATGATGGCCAGCCCGGAGTCCAGCTCACCCAGGGCCAGCCCCACTGCAGCGATGAGCAGCGCCCGCACGACCAGCCCGGGCACGACCGGACGACGCCGTGCCATCAGCGCCAGGCTGACCCCCGCCAGGACGGCGAACAGCGCCGACGCACGACCGCCCGCGACGGCCTGCCCGAGGGCGAGCGACCCGGTCTCCGTCCGCTCGTCCAGGACGTGGGTGGCGATCATCCCGAGCAGCGCCAGGCACCTCGCCAGGTCGATGCCGACGAGGCGAGGGGCGGGCCGGCTGCCGGTCAGGCGTCCTCCTAGATCACGCCGTGCGCCAGCATGGCGTCGGCCACGAGCTTGAAGCCGCTGATGTTGGCACCGAGCACGTAGTTGCCGGGCTGGTCGTACTCCTCGGCGGCCGAGGCGCACCGGTCGTGGATGCCGCGCATGATCTCGTCGAGACGAGCCTCGGTGTGGTCGTGGGTCCAGGAGTCGCGCGAGGCGTTCTGCTGCATCTCGAGCGCACTGGTCGCCACGCCACCGGCGTTGGCGGCCTTGCCGGGGGCGAACAGCACCCCTGCGTCGGAGAATACGTTCGTCGCGTCGGGGGTGCACGGCATGTTGGCGCCCTCGGCCACGACGGTGCAGCCGTTCTTGACCAGGGCCAGCGCGTCGGACGCCGAGAGCTCGTTCTGGGTGGCGCACGGAAGCGCGACCTCGCACGGGACGTCCCAGATCGAGCCGTCGGTGACCAGGCGCGCGCCGGGCCGGCGCGCCACGTAGTCGGACATGCGGCCGCGCTCGACCTCCTTGACCTGCTTGAGGAGCTCGAGGTCGATGCCCGCCTCGTCGACGACGTAGCCGCTGGAGTCGGAGCACGCGACGACGACGCCGCCGAGCTGCTCGACCTTCTCGATGGCGTAGATCGCGACGTTGCCGGAGCCCGACACCACCAGGCGCTTGCCGTCGAGGCCCTCGCCGCGCTGGCGCAGCATCTCGTCGACGAAGAAGACCGTGCCGTAGCCCGTGGCCTCCTTGCGCACGACCGAGCCACCCCAGCCGATGCCCTTGCCGGTGAGCACACCGGACTCATAGCGGTTGGTGATGCGCTTGTACTGGCCGAAGAGGTAGCCGATCTCACGTCCCCCGACACCGATGTCACCAGCGGGGACGTCGGTGTACTCGCCGATGTGGCGGTAGAGCTCGGTCATGTAGGACTGGCAGAACCGCATGACCTCGCCGTCGGAGCGGCCCTTGGGGTCGAAGTCCGAGCCACCCTTGCCCCCGCCGATGGGGAGCCCGGTCAGGGCGTTCTTGAAGATCTGCTCGAAGCCGAGGAACTTCACGATGCCGAGGTAGACGCTCGGATGGAAGCGGAGCCCGCCCTTGTAGGGCCCGAGGGCGGAGTTGAACTCCACGCGGAAGCCACGGTGGATCTCGATCCGGCCGTTGTCGTCGACCCACGGCACCCGGAAGATGATCTGGCGCTCGGGCTCGCAGATGCGCTCGATGACGCGGGCGTCGGCGTACTCGGGGTGGCGGGCGATCACCGGACCGAGGGAGTCGAGCACCTCGCGCACGGCCTGGTGGAACTCGGTCTCCCCGGCGTTGCGGTGCAGGACGAGGTCGTAGATGGCTTCGAGCCTGGACTGGGTCGTGGTCATCTCAGAAGCCCACCTTCCTGCCGCCGCCGGCGGCCTCGCGCACGACGGCTCCCTTGGCGTGGGCCGTCCGCGCCAGCTCCGCCTGGAAGTCGACGAGGCGCTGCTGCAGCTCGGGGTCGCTCGTGCCGAGGATCCGCGCCGCGAGGATGCCGGCGTTGCGGGCGTTGCCGATCGCCACGGTGGCCACCGGGATGCCTCCCGGCATCTGGACCATCGAGAGCAGCGAGTCCATGCCGTCGAGGTGCTTCAGGGGGACGGGGACTCCGATCACCGGCAGCGGCGTCACCGACGCGAGCATGCCCGGCAGGTGGGCCGCACCGCCCGCACCGGCGATGACCACGCTGAGCCCGCGCTCGTGGGCCTGCTGGCCCCAGGCGATCATCTCGGTGGGCATGCGGTGGGCCGAGACCACGTCGGCCTCCCAGCCGACGCCCAGCTCGGTGAGCGCCTCACCGGCCGCCTGCATGACCGGCCAGTCGGAGTCGGAGCCCATCACGATGCCGACGCGCACGCGCGGGCCGGCGCCGTCGTGACGGGCGGGAACCTGCTCAGTCATTGCTACTCGCTTTCGTTGCCGAGCTCGCCGCGGAACCAGGCCGCCGCGTGGCGCGCTCGTGCCAGGCAGTCGTCCAGGTCGTCGCCGTAGGCGTTGACGTGGCCGACCTTGCGGCCCGGCCTGAGGTCCTTGCCGTAGAGATGGACCCGCAGCCGGGGATCACGCGCCATTGCGTGGGGCAGGCCGTCCCAGAGTCGACCCGCATCCTGGGGGCCTCCCAGGACGTTGACCATAACCGTCCACCTCTCGCGCGGCTCGGGCGAGCCCAGGGGGAGGTCCATCACAGCGCGGAGGTGGTTCTCGAACTGCGACGTCACGGCGCCGTCCTGGGTCCAGTGCCCGGTGTTGTGCGGGCGCATCGCCAGCTCGTTGACGAGGATGCGGCCGTCGACGGTCTCGAAGAGCTCCACGGCCAGGATCCCGGTGACGTCGAGCTCGCCGGCCACGCGCAGCGCGATGTGCTGCGCCTCGCCGGCCAGCGCCGGGTCGAGGTCCGGGGCAGGAGCGATGACCTCGTGGCACACGCCGCCGAGCTGTGTGCTCGCGACGACGGGGTAGGCAGCGGCCTGGCCGCTCGGTGAGCGGGCGACGATCGCGGAGAGCTCGCGCCTGAAGTCGACGAGCTCCTCGGCCAGCACCTCGACCCCGGCCGCGGCGGCGACCTCGAAGGCCCGGGCCGCGTCGGCGGTCTCGCGGACCACCCACACCCCCTTGCCGTCGTACCCTCCGCGGGTGGTCTTGAGGACGCACGGGAAGCCGAACTCCTCGACGCCCGCGACGTCGGTGACGATCGCGTTGCGGGGGCAGGGAACGCCGAGCTCGGCGAGACGGGCACGCATCACGCCCTTGTCCTGGGCGTGCACGAGGGCTCCCGGACCCGGGCGTACGGCGACGCCGTCGGCCTCGAGCGCACGCAGGTGGTCCGTGGGCACGTGCTCGTGGTCGAAGGTCACCACGCTCGCCCCCGCGGTGACCGTGCGGAGCTGGTCGAGGTCGGTGTAGTCACCGACGACGTGGTCCGGGATGACCTGGGCTGCGGACACGCCCGCTGCCTCGGCGAGGAGCCGGAGCGGCAGGCCGAGCGCGATGGCCGGCTGGGCCATCATCCGCGCGAGCTGTCCCCCGCCGATGACGGCAAGCGCAGGGGCGCGGGGTGTCGAGGTGGCGGGCACCCGTCGAGCCTATAGAGGCCCGGGCGGCTCACGGCACCAGAGGTCGGTCCTCGGCAGGGGCCGCGACCGGCGTCCTCGCCTCGAGCTCGAAGCGGATCCCGCGCCCGCGGTGCGTGGAGAGCAGGACGGGGTTGCGCGGGTCGTCGCCGAGCTTGCGGCGCAACCACCCGAGGTGGACGTCGATCGTCTTGGAGCTGGTGAAGAACTGGGTGTCCCAGACGTCGGCCATGAGCTCGGCACGGGTCACGATCTCGCCCGCGCGGCTCATCAGCGCCGACAGGAGCTCGAACTCCTTGCGCGAGAGCGACACCTCGGAGTCACCCCTCCACACCTTGCGCGAGAGGGGGTCGAGGCGGACGTCCTGAACAGCGAGCACGGCCCGAAACTAGGGTCTCCGAGCCGTGTCGGGCCGCTGTCTCACGAAATGTTACTCGCTGGTCTGGTCCAGCTGGGCGGACCGGACCGGGCCGTCGGCAGGGGTCAGCGGCGTCGGATCGTCAGCGGCTCGACCAGCCCGAAGCCACGCACGGGCCGGGCCGGCAGACGGCGGTGCTCCCACTCCTCGGCCGGCAGCAGGTCGGCGGTGCGCTGGTCGACGATGATGCGGTTGCGGCGGGCGACCTGCGTGAGCCTGGCGGCCATGTTGACCGGCGGCCCGAAGACGTCGCCCAGCCGCATCACGACGGCTCCGCTCGCCAGCCCCACCCGCACGTCGGGCATCTTGGGGTCGCGGCCGACGACGTTCACGATGCCCTCAGAGATCTCCACCGCGGCTACGGCATCGGTGGTCACGAAGAGCACCGAGTCGCCGAGGCTCTTGATGGCTCGGCCGCCGAACCGTGCGACGACGTCGTGGCAGCGGCTCTCGAACAGCTCGACGAGGTCGCCGATGTCGCCGCGGTCGAGCTGGTTGGACAGCGCGGTGAACGACACCAGGTCGGCGAACCCGACCGTGACGTCGATGGTGTGGAGGTCCTCGTCGTTGGCGCCCATGGCCTCGATCCGGGCGACCGCCGCGGCCAGGTGACGGCGCCAGGCATAGAGCAGGAGCTGCTCGAAGGGCGGGTTGACCTCCTCGATGAGCCTCACCGCCGACGACACCCGGGAACCGGTCGCCTCGTCGGCAGCGGCCAGCTCCTCGACTCGGCTGACCAGGGTCGAGACCTCCCAGTCGGCGAGCCGCGCCATGGTCTGGCCCACCCCGCGAGTGAGGTTGATCGCCATGTCGAAGTCGATCGCCCCCGCGTCGACGAAGGTCATCAGCGTCGCCACGGCCTTGACGTCGGAGCTGTTGAACGCCCGCTCGCCGACGAACTCGGGGAAGCCCAGCGCGCGCCACAGCCGCCGCGCCTGGTCGACGGTCACCCCGGTCTCCGCGGCGACGTCGAGAGCGTTCAGGCTCGGCTCCTCCCCGAGGATCGCCCGGTCAAGGCGGTCTCCCGCCCGCGGGTCGCGCTCAGGCGCCATCGTCGCGCCGGCCGCCGTCGCTGAGACGGTGCAGCTCGTCGGAGACCATGAGCTGGACCTTCTCGACACGAGGGATGTCGTGCAGCTCGACGCGGCCGTCGGTGCTGGCGTCGGAGACCACCAGCGTGCCGCAGCCGAAGACCCGGTCGATGACGCCGATCTCGAAGTCGACGCCGCTGATCCGGTTGAGCGGGATCGTGCGGCCCTCCTTGGAGATGAAGCCGGAGCGCTTGATGAAACGGCGGGTGGTGAACGTGTAGGTCGTCGTGAGCCACCTGAGGAAGGGACCCACCAGGAACCAGACGAGCGCCACGACCAGGACGCCCAGCAGGATCCAGCGCACGACCTCGTTGTCGACCATGCGGAACAACCACGCCACGACCGCTGCCGCCACCAGGAGGAGCAGGCCCGGCAGGATCAGCGCCTTCGGGTGGGTGCGGGTGGAGACGACGACGGTCTCGCCGTCGTTGAGGAGCTTCGTCGGAAAGGCCACGTCCAGATCATGTCACCCGAGCAGGTCACCCGGTGGGCCTGACGTGCACGACATCGCCGGCGGCGACGGTGAACGTGCCGCCGTCGGCGCCGACCACGAGCGCACCCGAGGAGTCCAGGTCGAGCGCCTCACCACGTCGTACGACGGCACCCGGCAGGTGGACGTCCACGGTCCGGCCGAGCGTCGAGCAGACGTCGGCGTAGGCGGCACGGAGCGAGTCGGTGTCGTCCAGCAGCCCCTGGAGGCCGTGGAGCGAGCCCACGACCTGGCCCAGCAGCTGGGTGCGGTCGACGGGCTCACCGGTCTCCAGGGAGACCGACGTCGCCAGCGCGACGGGCAGCTCCTCCAGCGACTGGTCGACGTTGATGCCGATGCCCACCACGACCATGGGTCCCTGCGGCGTCTCGATGCGCTCGGCGAGGATGCCGGCCACCTTGCGCTCCTCGACGAGGACGTCGTTGGGCCACTTCAGGACCACCTCGGGCAGCCGGTCCGCCAGCGCCGCGTGGACGGCGTACCCGGTCAGGAGCGGGACCCACGGCCACTTCTCGGCAGGGACGTCCGGGCGCAGCAGCACCGAGAAGGTCAGCGAGCTGCGCGCAGGCGTCTCCCAGACACGGTCCAGCCTGCCGCGACCGGCGGTCTGGTGCTCGGTGACCACCACCAGCCCGGCCTCCTCACCCTCCCGGGCCAGGCGCGCGGCGTCGGCGTTGGTGGACGGCGACGCATCGCTGAGCACGATGCGCCAGCCCGGCGGCGCGGTGAGCCGATCCGGGTCGATGGGTGGGCGCGGTGCGGGCGAGGAGCTCATGGGCACTAGATTGCCCCAGAGCAAATCGTTGAGGAGGCCCGACCTTGTCCGCAGAGCCCACCCGTCAGCCCGAGACCGAGCCAGACCTGGCCAAGCCCGAGTTCGACGTGCACACCACCGCCGGACGCCTGGCGGAGAAGGAGCACCGGCTCGACGAGGCTCGTCGCGTCATGGACGAGCAGGCCCGCGAGAAGCAGCACAAGAAGGGCCGCAAGTCCGCGCGCGAGCGCATCGAGCTGCTCTTCGACGAGGGCACCTTCGTCGAGCTCGACGAGCTCGCCCGCCACCGCTCGACCAACTTCGGCCTCGAGAAGAAGCGCCCCTACGGCGACGGCGTGGTCACCGGCTACGGCGAGATCGACGGCCGCATGGTCTGCGTGTTCTCGCAGGACTTCTCGATCTTCGGCGGCTCGCTCGGAGAGGTCTACGGCGAGAAGATCTGCAAGGTCATGGACCTCGCGATCAAGACCGGCTGCCCGATCATCGGCATCAACGAGGGCGCCGGCGCCCGCATCCAGGAGGGTGTGGTCTCCCTCGGTCTCTACGGCGAGATCTTCAAGCGCAACGTGCACGCCTCGGGCGTCATCCCGCAGATCTCCCTGATCATGGGCAACTGCGCGGGCGGCCACGTCTACTCCCCCGCGGTCACCGACTTCACGATCATGGTCGACCAGACCTCCGCGATGTTCATCACCGGCCCCGACGTCATCAAGACCGTCACCGGCGAGGACATCACGATGGAGGAGCTCGGCGGCGCCCGCACCCACAACACCCGCTCGGGCAACAGCCACTACATGGCCACCGACGAGGACGACGCGCTGGAGTACGTCCGGGCGCTGCTGTCCTACCTGCCGCAGAACAACCTCGACGAGCCGGTCGCCTTCGACGACCCGGCCGACTTCGAGGTCAACGACCTCGACCGGGCGCTGGACACGATCATCCCCGACTCGCCCAACCAGCCCTACGACATGCACGAGGTCATCACCACGGTCCTCGACGACCAGGAGTTCCTCGAGGTCCACGAGCTGTTCGCGCCCAACATCATCGTGGGCTTCGGCCGGGTCGAGGGCCGTCCGGTCGGCGTCGTCGCCAACCAGCCGATGCAGTTCGCCGGCACGCTCGACATCGACGCCTCCGAGAAGGCGGCCCGGTTCGTGCGCACCTGCGACGCCTTCAACATCCCCGTGCTGACGTTCGTCGACGTGCCCGGCTTCCTGCCCGGCACCGCCCAGGAGCACGACGGGATCATCCGCCGCGGGGCCAAGCTGATCTACGCCTACGCCGAGGCGACGGTCCCGCTGATCACGGTCATCACCCGCAAGGGCTACGGCGGCGCCTACGTCGTCATGGGGTCCAAGCACCTCGGAGCAGACATCAACCTCGCGTGGCCGACGGCCCAGGTGGCCGTCATGGGCGCCCAGGGCGCGGTCAACATCCTCTACCGCCACGAGCTCAAGGCCGCCGAGGACCCCGAGGCCCTGCGCGCAGAGCTCATGGACGAGTACGACACCACCTTGGCCAACCCCTACGAGGCGGCCGAGCGGCTCTACGTCGACGGAGTCATCTCGCCGCGCAGCACCCGGGCCGAGATCGTCCGGGCGCTGCGGGTCCTGCGGACCAAGCGGGCCAGCCTGCCGGCCAAGAAGCACGGGAACATCCCGCTCTGATGGACGAGGTCACCTCGCAGGCCCCCCTGCTGCGGGTCGTCAACGCCGACGCGACGCCGGAGGAGGTCGCGGCGATCGTCGCGGTCTTCTCGGCGCTCGGGTCCGGCGACGGCGGCCGGCCGGCTCGTCGTACGCCGGAGTGGTCGCGTCCCGCACGCATGCACCGGGTCCCCCACGCCCCCGGCCCCGGCGGCTGGCGCAGCAGCGGGCAGCCCCGCTGACCCGAGCGTCCTGGCCGACGGTGGAGGGACGGGCCGGACCTAGCGGCCCTGCACTCCACTGTCGGACCCGAGTTCTCCACAGATGGGCCGAAACCCCTCGCGGTGGCCCGCGCAGCGGCGCCACGCTCCCGGGATGCCCAAGCGTTCGGAGAGCCTTCTCGACCACGTCGCACTCACACGCCTACTGAAGTCCCAGGACGGGGTGGTCTCCCGACGTCAGCTGCTGGCTTGCCGTGCCAGCCGGGCCGACGTACGACGCCTGCTCGCCCGTGGTGAGCTCCACGTGCTGCACCCAGGCGTCTACGTCGGCCACAACGGGATCCCGACCCGGGGACAACGCCAGTGGGCAGCCGTGCTGGCATGCGCCCCGGCTGCCCTCCACCGCGAGTCGGCCCTCGAAGCCCACGGCATGACGCGCGACCGGGTCCACCAGACGCGCGGGGGCCAGGACACCATCCACCTGGTCGTCGACAGCAGCAGGCGTCTCGCTCCTCCTCCCGGAGTCACCGTCGAACGAGTGGCGGACGCGACGTCCTGGATCCACGAGAACCGCAGGCCGCCTCGGGCACAGCTCGACTTCGCCCTCCTCAAGACCGCAGCTGCCCGCGACGAAGCCGGTGCAATCGCGCTGATCTCCGATGCCGTGCACCAGGGACTCACGACGGCCGAACGGCTGAAGGAGGTGATCGCTCGACTTCCTCGCCTGCGGCAGCGCGCCACGTTGAGCGAGGTCCTGGCGGACGTGGCGTCCGGCGCCCGGTCGGTCCTCGAGCGGCGCTACCTGCTCCATGTCGAGCGTGCCCACGGCCTCCCGGCAGGCGAGCGCCAGGTGCGCGAGGTCACTGGCAGCGGCGTCGTGGTCAGGGACGTGCGCTACGGAACCGAACGGACGTTGGTCGAGCTGGACGGAGCCTTCGGGCACCGTGACACGCAGGACCGGTGGTCCGACCTCCAACGTGACCTCGACGCAGTGGTCACGGACCACCTCACCCTGAGGCCGGGGTGGTTCCAGGTCCTCGAGCCCTGTCGTCTCGCCGCGCTGGTCGGCGAGGTGCTGCGACGACGGGGCTGGACCGGCGTGGCGACGCCGTGCGGCCCCGGCTGCACTGTGGGAGACGGTGGAGGGACGGGCCGGACCTAGCGGCCCTGCGCTCCACTGTCGCTGCTCGCCTTGACGGCGATCACGGGGCACTCGGCCTCCATGATCACCCGCTGGGCCACGCTGCCCATCAGCAGCTTGCCGACGGGTGTCCGGTGGCGCAGGCCGAGCACGATGAGGTCGGCTGACACGTCGCGGGCGGTGGCCAGGATCTCCTCGGCGACGTCGCGTCCCATGGTCTGACGGATCTCGTGGCGGACTCCGCTGACCGCGAGCCTCTGCTCGAGGGCCGCGCGCTCCCCCTCGCCGAGGTAGCGCTCGTCGACGAATGCGTCCCCCTTGGTGCTGTTGACCACGACGACGCCGGTCCCCCGGAGCCTGGCCTCCGCCAGGCCCGCGGCGAGCGCGGCGTCTCCGTGCTGGTTGGGCACGTAGCCGATCACGACGGGCATCAGGGGACCTCCTGCTTGTGGTGCGTGGGGTGCGCGGGGCGACGAGCTCGAGCGATGACGGGCGGGAGCACCAGGGCCAGGACGACCAGGACGTAGACGAAGATCGCCAGGGGCTCGTCGAAGAGCCCGCTCACCTCACCGTCGGAGAGGTCGAGCGCCTCCCGCATCTTGACCTCCATCAGCGGTCCGAGGATGACGCCGAGGATGAGCGGCAGCACCGGGATGCCGAACCTGCGGATGGCGAACCCGAGCCCGCCGAAGGCCAGCAGCACGGCGAGGTCGAAGGAGCTCTGGCCCACGCTGTAGGCGCCGAGGCAGGCGAAGAACAGGATGCCGGCGTAGAGCTGCGGCCGCGGGATCCGCAGGAGCTTGGCCCACATCGGGGCGAGCGGGAGGTTGATGACCAGCAGCAGCGTGTTGCCGATCAAGAGGCTGGCGAGCAGCGTCCAGATCAGCTCGGGCTGGTCGGTCATCAGGGTCGGGCCGGGGACGATGCCGTACTTCTGCATCGCCGCCAGGAGGATCGACGCGGTCGCGGTGACGGGGAGACCGAGCGCCAGGAGCGGGACGAACATGCCGGCGGCGCTGGCGTTGTTGGCCGCCTCGGGCCCGGCGACGCCCTCGATCGCTCCCTCGCCGAACTCGTCGTCGCGACCGTGTCGCCTCGCCAGCCTGCGCTCGGTGATGTACGACAGGAAGGTCGGCGTCTCGGCGCCCCCGGCGGGAAGCGCGCCGAAGGGGAACCCCAGCGCCGTCCCGCGCAGCCACGGCGCCCAGGACCTGCCCCAGTCCTCGCGCCCCATGAACGGCTGGCCCACCGGGATGACGTCGAGGGGCCGGCGGCGCAGGTGGGCAGCAGTCCACAGCGCCTCGCCGATGGCGAACACACCGACCGCCACGACCACGATGTCGATGCCGTCGGCGAGCTCGAGGAGCCCGCCGGTGAGCCGCGCCTGGGCGGTCGAGGCGTCCAGCCCGATCAGGCCGATGGTGAGGCCGATGGCGAGCCCGATGAAGCCGCGCAGCTTGGAGGCTCCCAGCACGCTGCTGACCAGCACCATGGCGAGGAGCATGATCGCGAAGTAGGACGGGGCCCCGATCTCCACCGCCCAGCGCGCGATGCCCGGCGTGAAGAAGGCGACGAGGAGCGTCCCGATCGTGCCCGCGATGAACGAGCCGACGGCTGCCGTTGCCAGGGCCTGGGCCGCTCGCCCCTTCCTGGCCATCTTGTTGCCCTCGATGGCGGTCATCACCGAGGCGGACTCGCCGGGGGTGTTCAGCAGGATCGAGGTGGTCGACCCGCCGTACATCCCGCCGTAGTAGAGGCCGGCGAACATGATCAGCGACTGGGTGGCATCGAGGCCGTAGGTGACGGGCAGCAGGAGGGCGAGCGCCATCGCAGGCCCGATTCCGGGCAGCACGCCGACGAAGGTGCCGAGCAGCACGCCGATGGAGGCGTACATGAGGTTCTCGAGGGTGAGGGCGCTCGCGAACCCGTCGAGGAGGAGGTTCAAGGTGTCCACGGTGACCTCACAGGATCCCGTCGAGGACACCCGGCGCGAGCGGCACGCCAAGGCCGACGTAGAAGAAGTACCAGCTGCCGACCGCGAGCACGACTCCCACGACCAGGTCACGCAGCAGGGTGCGGGAGCCCAGCGCCCAGGCACACCCGGCGAAGAGGAGCCCGCCGGTGACCGCCCAGCCGAGCAGGTTCACGAGCAGCAGGTTGAGCACCAGGATCGCGACCAGCTTGGCGACCGTGAGCCAGTCGGGGGGACTCGTGAGGTCGACGTCCTCGCCCTCCTCGGCCTGGGGCAGGTCGCCGCGCGCGGTGGCCACGGCGAGGAGGACGGCGAGCACGACCATCAGCGAGCCGATGACGTAGGGGAAGACGCGGGGCCCGATCGGGTCGCCGAAGCCGACGTTGAGACCGCGGGCGTCGATGATCGTGTAGAGCCCGACGAGCGCCAGCACGGCCGCGAGGCCGTACTGGGCGCGGTCGACCTGCTCGGCCTGGGTCTCTCCGTCTGGTCGGCTCACAGCAGTCCCAGCTCCTCGAGGGTTCCCGACACGCGCTGGTCCTGCTCGCGGATGAAGTCGCCGAACTCCTCGCCGGTCTTGAAGTCGTCGTTCCAGCCGTTCTCCTCCACCACCTGCTGCCACTGCGGCGTCTCGTGCATCTCCTCGAAGTAGCCGATCAGCTCCTCGCGACGTGTGTCGCTGAGATCGGGTGGGGCGAGCACGCCTCGCCAGTTGAGGAACACCAGGTCGACGTCCTTCTCGACGAGGGTGGGGGCGTCGGCGAACGGGCTCCCCTCGGGGTAGCGCTCCTCCCCCGAGACCGCCAGCACGCGCAGGTCACCCGACGTGATCGACCCCTCGAACTCAGGCAGGCCGGAGAAGCCGGCGTCGATCTTCTTGCCGAGCAGCGCGCTCGTCAGCGGGCCCCCACCGTCGTAGGTCACGTAGTTGACGTCGTTGGGGTCGATGCCGACCTCGGCCGCGAGCTGCATGGGGAACAGGTGGTCGGGGCCACCGGGTGAGGACCCGCCGCCCACTGCCAGCGAGCCAGGGTCGGCCTTCCACGCCTCCAGGAGGTCGTCGATCGTCTTGAAGGGTGAGTCACCGGGCACGAGGACGCCCTCGGGCTCGCTCATGAGCTGGGCGATCGGCGTGGCATCGGTGAGGCCGAAGGGGCTGCCGAAGGAGTAGGTCGACCCGACGACGCCGAGTCCCACGGTCATCAGCGTGCGCTCCTCACCGACCCGGCCCACGAGCTCGGTCATGGCCACGGCGCCGCCGGCACCCACGATGTTCTGCACCGTGATGTCGCCGTCGGTGATGTCGTTGTCCTCCAGGACCTGCACGGCGTCGCGTCCGGTGAGGTCGTATCCACCACCGGGGCTGTTGGGGATGATCATGAGCAGGTCGTTGGCCTGGTCGCCGCGGGTGACCCCGCAGCCCGCGAGCACCATGACCAGGGCGCAGACGGTGGCGAGGACCGTGGCACTCCGCGCATCCCGAGTCACGGTCCTCATCGTGCCCGTGGTGCGGCGCTGTGTCGAGGGTGGCCGGGGACGAGGGATGGTCGGGCCCCGTGCGAGGGTGGGGCAGTGCCCCGACTGGTCCTCGCCTCCGCCTCCCCCGCCCGTCGTACGACACTCCTCGGCGCCGGCATCGACCCGGTCGTGATCGTCAGCGGTGTCGACGAGTCACAGGTGACCGGCCTGCCCCCGGCCGAGCTCGCCCTGCAGCTGGCGGAGCTCAAGTGCGCCGCGGTGGCGGACCGCGACGACGTCCCCGCCGATGCACTGGTGCTGGGCTGCGACTCCGTGCTCGAGCTGGACGGTGAGACCCTCGGCAAGCCGGGTTCCCCGGACGTCGCGGTCCAGCGTTGGCGGGCCATGCGCGGCCGCAGCGGCGTCCTGCACTCCGGGCACTGCCTGCGCGACGTCCCGACGGGCCGGACGGCTGCGGCGAACGCGTCCACAGCCGTCCACTTCGCCGACGTGAGCGACGCCGAGATCGAGGCGTACGTCGCCACGGGCGAGCCGCTGCACGTGGCCGGAGCCTTCACGATCGACGGTCTCGGAGGCGCCTTCGTCACCGGGATCGAGGGCGACCACCACAACGTCGTCGGCGTGAGCCTGCCGCTGCTGCGCGAGCTCGTGCGCGAGCTGGGCCACCACTGGCCCGACCTGTGGACGGAGACCACGGCCGCGAACGGATAGCATCGCCGCCGTGGGGGGAACAGGACACGGGGCCGAGGCTGCCCTCGACAGCCGCTACGGCATCCGCGACGAGCGCCTGCTGACCGGTGCCACGGTGATCACGCTGCTGCGCACCGTCATCGCGGCCGGGCTGGCCGCGGCCGCGGCCTACGAGCAGGAGCTGTGGCTCCTGGTCACGTCGCTGGTGGTCTACTGGATCGGCGACATGGCCGACGGCGGATATGCCCGCTGGCGCGACTGCGAGACGCGCATCGGCGCGGTCGTCGACATCCTGTGCGACCGCTTCAACGCAGCCGCGTTCTACCTCGGGCTCGCCTGGCTGCAGCCAGACCTGTCGCCCGCGATCTTCGTCTACCTGGCGGAGTTCATGGTGGTCGACTGCTTCCTCTCGATCGCATTCCTGGCCTGGCCGGTGCGCAGCCCCAACTACTTCTTCGTCGTCGACCGGACCATCTGGCTGTGGAACTGGTCCAAGCCCGCCAAGGCGGTCAACAGCGCGCTCTTCGCCGTGCTGCTCCTCGTCACCGGCTGGATGTGGGTCGGCCTCGGCATCGCCCTGGCGCTGCTGGTCCTCAAGTGTGTGTCACTGGCGCGCCTGATGCGGATCGGCCTCCCCGTCCCGGCAGGCGCCTGAGCATGGCGCTGCTGCTCCTCAGCATCTTCGCCGCGTCCGTGGCCTCGGCCCTGGTCCCGTTGATCAACGTCGAGGCGATCCTCGCTGTCGCTGCCTCGCAGCAGCCCGGCATCACCGTCGCCCTGGTGCTGGCCGCGACCATCGGGCAGATGGCCGGCAAGGTGCTGTGGTACTGGGGCGGCATGCACGTCGACCGCGCGCCGTGGGTCCACAAGCACCTGCAGAAGCCCAAGGTGGCGGCGAGCCTGGACCGCTGGCACGCGCGTGCGGAGGGCCGGCCGGCCTTCACCGCCGGGCTGCTGCTGCTCTCCGCGGCGGTCGGCCTGCCGCCGTACGCCCTGACGGCCGTCCTCGCCGGCGTCCTGCGGGTGCCGTTCTGGATCTTCCTCGTCACCGGGCTCGTGGGGCGCGGGCTGCGGTTCTGGGCCGTAGTGGCCGGCACGACCTCGCTCCTCGAGCTCTGGTGAGCGGACGCAGCCGGGTCACTCCTCGGCGGCCCACGCCTGGCGGAGCGACACCCGGCCCCCGGTCTGCATGAGCGCACGGCGGTAGACGCGCTCGCCGAGACGCACCGTGACGGCGGCGAAGGCGACCAGCAGCGCCAGGGCCACGAGCGGCTCCCACCACTGCAGCGTGCCCGCGAGGATCCGCTTGGGCATGACCACGGCCGAGACCGGCGGGACGAAGGACGCGACCACCTGCGCCCGCCCGTCGAGCGAGATGCCGGCGAAGAACATGCCCAGGATCAGCATGGTGAGCGGGGTGGAGGTGGCCTGGAGGTCCTCGGCACGCGAAGCCAGGGCTCCCGCCACCGCCCACAGACAGGCCAGCGCGACGAACCCGGCCAGGAAGAAGGCCAGGAACCACGCCACCGGGCCGGAGATGTCGGGGACGTAGGACTGGTAGGGCGTGAACGACATCCCGACCAGGCCGACCGCGACGTAGACCAGCACCTGGAGCATGGCCAGCACGGTGTTGCCGAGGACCTTGCCAGCGAGGAGGTGTCGCAACGGGATGGCCGCCGCGATGATCTCGACGATGCGGCTCTGCTTCTCCTCGATCACCGAGCTGGCCAGCTGCATGCCGAAGAGCAGGGCAGCGAGGTAGAAGAGGAACATGAACACGAAGCCGACGACGTCGGCCACCGCCGCCTGCTCGGCGTCACCGCGCAGGAAGGAGGTGCTGACGGTGGAGCCGGCCTGCAGCTCCTCGAGGGTCGCCCCGGCGGCCGCGGCGTTCTCCGAGAGGACCGCGCCCTGCACCACCTGACTCACGACGTCGGTGAGGCTCGGCTCCTCGCTGGACTCGGTCGTCAGCACCCAGCCGTCGTCACCCCGGTGCAGCCAGGCGTCGACGTCCTCGCGCACCGCAGCGCGGGCCCCGGTCTCGTCGTCGACCTCCACGACGGCGACGGTGACGTCGTCGTCGACCCGCGGCGCCTGGTCCGCCACGAGCTCGGCCATGGCCACGGCGTCGGGAGTGGCGGCGATGCGGAAGTCCTCGGACCGCTCCTCCTGCCAGGCCGTGAATCCCATGAACCCGATGATCATCGCCACCATCGCCGCGGTGCCGATCAGGAACGTCTTGTCGGTGATCCTGGCCAGGACCTCACGGCGGGTCACCAGCAGCCATGCACCCGTTCTCATGCCGTCACCTCGCGGTAGATCTCGCTGAGCGCCGGACGCACCCTGGCGAACTCGTGGACGTCACCGCGACGCGTGGCCTCGGCGATGGCGCGTTGCTCGGCTCCCGGCTCGGTGACGGCGAGCAGGGCCGTGCTGCCCTCGAGGTCGAGCACGTCGAGCCCGGGGAGGTCCCGGACCCAACCGGCATCCCCTCCGAGGACCAGCCGGAACCGTGGCTGACCGGTGTCGCGCAGCTCGGCGACCGTGCCTGTTGCGACCGTCCGCCCCTTCGCCAGCACGACCAGTCGGTCGCACAGCCGCTCGACGAGGTCGAGCTGGTGGCTGGAGAAGAGCACCGGGATCCCGTCGCGGGTGTGGTCGCGCAGCAGCTCGACCATCGAGTCGACAGCGACCGGGTCGAGGCCCGAGAACGGCTCGTCCAGCACGAGGGCCTGCGGGCGCGGCAGGACCGAGGCGATGATCTGGACCCGCTGCTGGTTGCCGAGGGACAGCTTCTCGAGGTGGTCCTTGCTGCGCTCACCGATTCCGAACCGCTCCAGCAGCTCACGCACCTGCTTCCTCGCCTCGGCCGCACCCATGCCCTTGAGGCGTGCGATGTAGACGAGCTGGTCGAGCAGCGGCTGCTTGGGGTAGAGCCCGCGCTCCTCGGGCATGTAGCCGAACGCCCGACGGTCCAGCCGGGTGATCGGGCGGCCCCGCCAGCGCACCTCGCCCTCGGTGATGCCCAGGACCCCCATGACCATCCGCATCGTCGTGGTCTTGCCGGCGCCGTTGGCGCCGACGAACCCCGTCATCTGCCCGGAGGGCACCTCGAAGGACACGCGGTCCACGGCGGTGGTCTCGCCGAACCGCCGGGTCAGCTCGTTGATCTCAAGCACGGGTACGACGCTAGAGGGCGCCCGTCTCGCCGGGCTACTCGGGAGCCAGCAGCGCGGCGAGCTGCTTCGCCGTACGCGCCCGCCATGGCAGGTCGGGCGCGCCGTGACGCAGCGCCTCGCCGAGGTAGACCCCCAGGACCAGGTTGACGAGGGTGTCGGGATCCACGTCCCCGGAAAGCACGCCGTTCGCGGCGTCGTGCGCGACCTGCTCCGTGACGGGCTGCAGCCCCACGGCGAGCGCACGACGCACGGCTGCGACGAAGTCGGGGTCCTCCCCCGAGAGCAACGCGGCCACTCCCCCGGCGCCGATGCCGTCGCGCAGCACCTCCTCGGCGCGGGCCAGCAACCAGGCGAGCTTGTCCTCGAGCGAGTCACCGGGCGGAGGACCCCCGCGACGTGTGACGGTCTCGAACGCAGCGCCGAGCAACGCCTGACGGTCGACGTACCGACGGTAGATGGTCGTCCGGGCCGCTCCGCTGCGTGCGGAGACGGCCGCGATGTTCACCGCCTCGGGTCCGTGCTCCCGGACGAGGGCGCGGGTCGCCTCCAGGATGCGCGAGTCGGTCTCGGAGCGACGAGGTCGTCCCGGGCGGCGGTCGTTCTCGGCGTTGCCCACGTGCCCGATTCTGCCCTGCCGACGAGTTTCGATACAATCAGTGTATCGAATCTAGATGAGGAGCTCCCTTGACCGACTTCCAGCTCAGCCTGCGTCTGTTCGGCATCGCGGCCGTCGTCGTGAACGTCGTGACCTACGGCGGCATCATGGCGGTCTACTTCGGCGAGAAGAAGCGCGCCGCCGACGCCGCACCCGCCCGGGTCACCCGTCTCGCACCGCCAGTGGCCGAGCTCTCGGCAGCCCACGCGCTCGAGCAGTGGCGCAGCCTCCGGAAGGCTGCCTGAGCACGAGCCCGACCACCCCGGCTCAGCTCAGCCCGGCGAGCTCCGCCAGCCGCGCCAGCCCCTTGGGGGCTGAGGCGCCCAGGCGTGAGACAGCGGCGTCCAGGGCCGGGCCGCCGGGATGCCCCGCCGGGATGCGGGAGGGGTTGAGCGCGACGGTGTCGGCCCATGCCTTGATGTCGGGCTCGGCGCCGAAGGACATCGTGGCGCGGGCCCCGAGGACAGTCGCCGCCACCCAGGAGGCGGGGGTGTCCGGCAGAGGCGTCGGTGGGCAGAGGCGGTTCTTGGTGGCGTCGTCGTCGCGGGTCGCCTCGACGTAGCCGGCCAGCGCCGCACCGAAGCACGGAAACCCGGTCCTGATCGGCTGCAGGGTGATCGCATCGGGCCCCCAGAGCGGCACCAGCGGCGGGTACTGCAGGCCCCGTGCAGCGCAGTGCACCACCAGGGCGTCGCGAGCGACCTCGACGGAGCCCTCCTCGAGGGTGATGCGTCCGGGGTCGACCCGCCTCACGTGGCCCTGCCGCACGACGTTCTCGATGCTTCGCAGCAGCTCCAGCTCCCACGTGGCCAGGGTCGGGGTCTTCGCCATCGTCGGCCAGGTGCCGCGGTCGACGCGCAGCACGACCCCGGCGTCCTCGAGACGCAGGAACAGGTCCTCCAGCGACGTCGCGGCGGTTGCCGCCTCCATGACCTCGCCGACCATCCCGAGGAAGATCGCAGGGTCGGGCTGGATGACGGCCCGGTTGAAGAACCACGGGTCCCGCGGCCTGACCCAGCAGATGGCGTCGGGGTCCACCCCCCGTGCCAGCAGCCAGGTGCAGGCGTCGCTCCCGGTCTTGCCGGAGCCCACCACGACGTACTGGCTGTGCGCCCACCCCAGGCTCGCGAGCCCGCCGACAGGTACGACGTCGACTCCCTCTCCCACCTCGAACGGCGGCGGAGTGCCGGCCGGCGTCTCGGGGGCCAGGTAGTGGGCGTCGACGATCCTGCAGGTCTCGGGCACCTCGAACTCGCGGCCCGACACCCGGGAGACGATGCGGCGGCGGCCGACGTACTCACAACCGGCGAAGAGGAGGACGCGCCCGGTCTCGAGCAGGCGAGCGAGCACTCGCTCGTAGTAGAGACAGATCTCCGAGAGGCTGGCGCGCTCGTGCAGGCCGGTCTCGGGCCCACTCGTCTGCAGCCTCCCTCCACCCAGGAGGGTGGAGGCCACGCCGTAGAAGGCCGAGGCCTGGTGCAGGCGCACGAACGGGTAGGCCTCCAGCCAGTGCCCGCCCACGCTGTGGCGCCGATCCACCAGCGCGACGCGGACGTCGGCGTGGTCGACCAGGGCGTCGGTGAACGCCATTCCGGCGGCGCCGGCACCCACCACCAGGTAGTCGACCTCGACGGTGCGGGCCACGCTCCCACCCAAGCACTGCCGGGGCATGGACGTCCACGCCCGGACTGGGTAGGTCCGCGGCGCTCACTCCACGGGCAGGCCGAGCCCCCGCGCGATGAGCATCCGCTGGACCTCGGAGGTGCCCTCGCCGATCTCGAGCACCTTGGCGTCGCGGTAGAGGCGGGCGACGGGGTACTCCTCCATGAACCCGTAGCCGCCGAAGACCTGCGTGGCGATGCGGGTCGCCGTGACGGCGGACTCGGTGGCGTAGAGCTTCGCGACCGCGGCGGCCTGCTTGAAGTCCTGGGTCGAGATCGAGCGCCCGGCGTCCATCGCGTCCTTCATCGCCGCTGCCTTGTAGGTCAGCAGCCGTGAGGCGTCGAGCATCACCTGCAGGTCGCTGATCTGGAAGGCGACCCCCTGCTTGCGCCCGATCGGCCCACCGAAGGTCTGGCGCTGGCCGGCGTACTCCAGGGACAGGTCGAGGCACGCCTGGATGCAGCCGACCGCGAGCGCCGCGATCGCGACCCGGCCGTCGTCGAGGGTCGCCAGGAACTGGGCGTAGCCGCGGCCGCGCTCGCCCAGCAGGTTCGCCTCCGGGACCCGGACGTCCTCGAAGGAGAGCGGGTGGGTGTCGGAGGCGTGCCAGCCGAGCTTGTCGTAAGCCTTCTCGGCCACGAAGCCAGGAGTGCCGGCCGGGAGCATGATCGTGGAGATCTCCGGGCGACCGCCCTCGCGCTCTCCGGTGCGCGCCGTCACGGTGACCACCGAGGTGATGTCGGAGCCGGAGTTGGTGATGAACTGCTTGGAGCCGTTGACGACCCACTCGCCACCGTCGAGCACGGCCTTCGTGCGGGTGGCCCCGGCGTCGGACCCCGCGCCGGGCTCGGTGAGCCCGAAGCCGGCGAGCCGCTGACCCGAGACGAGGTCGGGCAGCCAGGTCTGCTTCTGCTCGTCGGTGCCGAAGGTCAGGATCGGGTTGATGCCCAGCCCGACCGCGGCCTCGAGGGTGATGCCCATCGACTGGTCGACACGGCCGAGCTCCTCGATGGCCAGGCACAGCGAGGTGAACCCGCCGTCCTCCCCGGCCAGGCCCGCGCCGCCGTACTCCTCCGGCGCGGTGAGGCCCATCAGACCGAGTTGGCCCATCTTCTGGACGACGTCGGTGGGGAAGTGGTGGTCGCGGTCCCACTGGGCGGCGTGGGGGGCGATCTCGGCCCGCGCGAACTCCGCCACGCTGCGTCGGAACTGCTCGTGCTCGGGGGAAAGCTCGAAGGTCATGCGGACGAGAGTAGCGTCACAGGTTATCGATCGCTAACCTCACTGCGCGCTAAGGTTAGCCGACCCTAAGCACACTGCTGAGCCCCGTGAGGACCCTGTGACTTCGAGCCACCCCCGCCCCACCCTGCGCCGACTCGCTCCCGTGCTCGCAGCCGCGGCCCTGGCACTCCCGGCCCTGTCGGCATGCAGCCTGCTCAACCCGCCCGACCTGGTGGTCTACAACGCCCAGCACGAGGAGCTGCTCGACGAGATCGTGCCGCTCTTCGAGGAGCAGAGCGGCCTCGACGTGGAGCTGCGCAGCGGCAAGGACCTCGAGATGGCCAACCAGATCGTCGAGGAGGGCAAGGACTCCCCCGCCGACGTGTTCCTCACCGAGAACTCACCGGCCATGAGCATCGTCGACAAGGAGGGGCTCTTCGCGCCGGTGCCCGACGAGGCGCTCGCGTCGATCCCGCCGGAGTTCGTGCCCTCGAGCAAGACCTGGACCGGCTTCCTGGCCCGCTCGACCGTGGCGATGTACAACACCGACTCGATGACCGAGGCCGACATGCCCGCCTCGATCCTCGACTTCGCCGAGCCGGAGTGGAAGGGCCGCGTGGGCTTCTCCCCCACCGGCGCCGACTTCCAGGCGATCGTCTCGGCGGTCCTGGAGCTCGAGGGCGAGGACGCCACGCGCGAGTGGCTCGCCGGGCTGAAGGAGAACGGCGTCATCCTCCAGAACAACCTCGTCGTCATGCAGGCAGCCAACGCCGGCGAGATCGACGCAGGCATCGCCTACCACTACTACTGGTACCGCGACCGCGAGGAGAGCGGCACCGACTCCGACTCCTCCGCCCTGCACTTCTTCGGCGACCAGGACCCCGGTGCGTTCCTCAGCGTCTCCGGCGCTGGCGTCCTGGCGGCCGCCGAGCACCCTGAAGCCGCCGACGAGTTCGTCACGTGGCTCACCAGCACCGAGGCCCAGCAGGCGATGGCAGAGTCCTACGCCCTGGAGTACCCCCTCAACCCCGACGCCGAGCTCAACGCCGAGGTCAAGCCCTTCGAGGAGCTGGAGCCGCCGACCGTCGACGTCGCCAGCCTCAACGGCCCGCTGGTGACCGAGCTCATGACCGAGGCCGGCCTGCTCTGACCGGAGCCGCCCCCCACCGAAGCCACATCGGCGCACCACCCCTGCTCCTCGCGGCAGGGGTGGTCGTGGCACTCCTGGCGCTGATCCCCCTGGGCTACGTGGTCACCTACACCGCGATCATCGGCCCGGTCGACCTGTGGCACCTCGTGGTGCGCCCCCGCATCCTGGAGCTCCTGGGCAACACCGTGTCGATCGCGCTGGCCTGCATGGGCGCGTGCGCGGTGCTGGGGGTCGGGCTCGCCGCTCTCGTCGAGCGCACCGACCTGCCCGGCAAGCGGGTGTGGCACGGCCTGCTCGTGGCCCCGCTCGCCATCCCGGCCTTCGTCAACGGCTACGCCTGGGTGTCGCTGGACCGCTCCGTCCACGGCTTCTGGGGCGCCTTCCTCGTGATCACCCTGTCCTACTACCCGCTCGTCTACCTCCCGGTCGTGGCGTCGTTGCGCGGGCTCGACCCAGCCCTGGAGGAGTCGGCCTGGTCACTCGGCCACTCCCGCTGGCGGTCGTTCCGCAGCGTCGTCGTGCCGCAGCTGCGACCGGCGCTTCTCGGAGGGGTCCTCCTGGTGGGGCTCCACCTGCTCGCCGAGTTCGGGGCCCTGGCGCTGCTGCGCTTCCCCACGTTCACCACCGCGATCTACGACCAGTACGGCTCGACGTTCAACGGGCAGGCCGCCACGGCGATGGCGGGCGTGCTGGTGCTGCTGTGCCTGCTGCTGCTCCTCGCCGACCTCAGGCTGCGCGGCCAGCGGCACTACTCCCGGGTCGGCCAGGGGGCCGCGCGCCGCGCTGTGCCCGCCCGCCTCGGCCGGGCGCGGTGGCCGTCGGTCGGCGTGGTCGGCCTGGTCGTCCTGCTGGCGCTGGGCGTGCCGTCGTACTCCCTCCTGCACTGGCTCTGGGTCGGCACCTCCACGGAGTTCCCCCTCGGTGAGCTGAGCGCCGCCGCCGCGACGACCGTGCTGCTCGCGGCCGCGGGTGCCGTCGTCACGACCATGGCGGCGGTGCCGGTCGTGTGGCTCGCCGTACGACACCGTGGTCGCCTGTCGACCCTGGTGGAGCGTTGCACCTACATCGCCAACGCCCTGCCAGGCATCGTGGTCGGCCTCGCGCTGGTCGTCGCGTCGCTGCGGCTGGTGCCGATCGTCTACCAGACCGCGCTCCTCCTGGTGGTCGCCTACGCGATCCTCTTCCTCCCGCGCGCGGTCGTCACGGTGCGGGCGGGCCTCGAGCAGGCGCCGCTCGTGCTCGACCACGTGGCCCACAGCCTGGGAGCCGGCCCGGTGGAGACAGCCCGTCGGGTCACCCTCCCCCTGATCGCTCCGAGCCTGGGGGCCGGCGCGGCGCTGGTGTTCCTGGCAGTGTCCACCGAGCTGACCGCCACCCTGATGCTCTCCCCCATCGGCACCCACACCCTCGCGACGGAGTTCTGGTCGGCGTCCTCCGAGCTGCGCTACGGCGCCGCGGCGCCCTACGCACTCCTGCTCGTCGCCATCTCGGTCCCGGCGACCCTCCTGCTGATGAGGCAGGAGAGACTCCAGCCATGAGCTCAGTCGACGTGAAGGGAGTGAGCAAGACATTCCCGCAGACCCGTTCCGGCACGGCGACCCGCGCCGTCGACGACGTCACCCTCCACGTCCCGAACGGCTCGCTCACTGCGGTCCTCGGCCCCTCGGGCTGCGGCAAGACGACCCTGCTCCGCCTCATCGCGGGGTTCCTCGTGCCCGACTCCGGCACCATCGCGTTCGACGACCGCGTGGTCGCGGGCCAGGGCAGGCCGGTCCCGCCCCAGGCGCGGCGCGTGGGCTACGTGCCGCAGGAGGGCGCGCTGTTCCCCCACCTCGACGTGGCCGGCAACATCGGCTTCGGCCTCGCGAAGGCGAGTCGGCGTCCGGGTGCCGACGTCTCCGAGCGCGTGCTGGAGATGCTGGACCTCGTCGAGCTCCCGCGAGAGTTCGCGACCCGCGCACCGCACGAGCTCTCCGGGGGGCAGCAGCAGCGCGTCGCCCTGGCCAGAGCCCTGGCACCCTCCCCCAGCATCGTGCTCCTGGACGAGCCGTTCTCCTCTCTCGACGCCGCCCTGCGTGAGTCGACGGGCCGGGCGGTCGCCCGCGCGCTGCGCGTCGCGGGCGCGACCGGGCTCCTGGTCACCCACGACCAGTCCGAGGCCCTCTCGCTCTCCGACCAGGTGGCGGTCCTGCGCGAGGGCCGCCTCATCCAGGCCGGGTCGCCCGCAGACGTCTACATGGCGCCCCAGGACCCCGAGCTCGCCCGCTTCGTCGGCGGCGCCAGCGCCGTACCCGGTCGGGCTGTGTCCAGCGGGTTGTCGGCGACGTGCGCCCTCGGCACGGTCCGCCTCACCGCGGCTCCCTCGGCCGACGACCTCGTGCTGGTGCTGCGACCCGACCAGGTCGTGCTCGTCGACGACGGCGTCGAGGCCGAGGTGGCCGAGGTGAGCTTCTACGGTCACGACGCGGCGGTGCGCCTCTCGCTGGTCGGCCAGCACACCGCCCTGGTGGCCCGCGTGCCCGGGCCGACCGCGCCCACGGTGGGCGACGTCGTGCGCGTCGGCGTCCGCGGTGCCGTGCACGCCTATCCCGCACCTGTCCGAGACTGAGGGCGCCGCCGGGGCGGTGGCGCGGGGGGAGATAGTCTGCGACCCGAAAGTCGCCTCGTGAAGCAGGAGTGTTGCGTGCCCGGGTTGCAGAAGGTCCTGATCGCCAACCGCGGTGAGATCGCGGTTCGAGTCATCCGAGCGTGCAAGGACGCCGGCATCGGGAGCGTCGCGGTCTACGCCGACCCCGACCGCGACGCCCAGTTCGTCCGGCTCGCCGACGAGGCCCACTCGCTCGGGGGTGCCACCCCGGCGGAGTCCTACCTCGACATCGCCAAGATCCTCAAGGTCGCCGCCGACTCGGGCGCCGACTCGGTGCACCCCGGCTACGGCTTCCTCGCCGAGAACGCCGACTTCGCCCAGGCCGTGATCGACGCCGGGCTGATCTGGATCGGCCCGCCGCCGGCGGCCATCGAGGCCCTCGGCGACAAGGCCAGGGCCAAGCACATCGCCGACAAGGCCAACGCCCCGCTCGCTCCCGGCACCAAGGACCCCGTCAAGGACGCCGACGAGGTCGTCGAGTTCGCCAAGTCCAACGGCCTGCCGGTCGCGATCAAGGCTGTCTTCGGCGGTGGCGGGCGCGGGCTCAAGGTGGCCCGGACGCTCGAGGAGATCCCCGACGCCTACGAGTCGGCCGTCCGCGAGGCGGTCACCGCCTTCGGCCGCGGCGAGTGCCTGGTCGAGAAGTTCCTCGACAAGCCGCGCCACGTCGAGACCCAGTGCCTCGCCGACCAGCACGGCAACGTCGTGGTCATCTCCACCCGCGACTGCTCGCTGCAGCGCCGCAACCAGAAGCTCGTCGAGGAGGCCCCGGCGCCGTTCCTCACCGACGCGCAGGTCACCGAGCTCTACGAGTCGTCCAAGCGCATCCTGCGCGAGGCGGGCTACTACGGCGCCGGCACCTGCGAGTTCCTGGTCGCCCAGGACGGCACCATCTCCTTCCTCGAGGTCAACACCCGACTCCAGGTCGAGCACTGCGTCTCCGAGGAGGTCACCGGCATCGACCTGGTCCGCGAGATGTTCCGGATCGCCGCCGGCGAGGAGCTCGGCTACGACGACCCCGAGGTCCGCGGCCACTCCATCGAGTTCCGCATCAACGCCGAGGACGGCGGGCGCAACTTCATGCCCGCTCCCGGCACGCTGACCCGCTGGCACCCGCCGGCCGGGCCCGGCGTCCGACTGGACGGCGGCTACGACCAGGGCGAGACCATCCCCGGCTCGTTCGACTCCCTGATCGCCAAGCTGATCGTGTCCGGCCGCGACCGCACCCAGGCGCTCGAGCGCTCGCGCCGCGCCCTCGACGAGTTCCTCGTCGACGGCATGCCGACGGTCATCCCGTTCCACCGCGCGGTCGTCTCCGACCCCGCCTACGTCGGGGCGTCCAACCCGACCGGCGAGGGCTCCTTCGACGTCTACACCCAGTGGATCGAGACCGAGTTCGACAACCAGATCGAGCCCTACTCCGGCGAGCTCGGCGAGGCTGCCGAGCAGGGTGAGCGCCAGGCAGTCACGGTCGAGGTCGGCGGACGCCGGATCGAGGTCGTGCTCCCCGCCGGGCTCGGCGGCCTCTCGGCCGGGGGCGGCACCGCGGGCAGCGCCAAGAAGCCGAAGCGCGCGGCCAAGAAGGCCGGCGCCGCGGCGTCCGGTGACTCCGTCACCTCCCCCATGCAGGGCACGATCGTCAAGGTCGTCGTCGAGGAGGGCCAAGAGGTCGCCGAGGGCGACACCATCGTCGTCATGGAGGCGATGAAGATGGAGCAGCCCCTCAAGGCCCACAAGGCCGGCACCGTCACCGGCCTCCAGGCCGAGGTCGGCGCCACCGTCTCCAACGGCGCCGTGATCTGCGAGCTCAAGGACTGACCGCGCGGTGGGAGTCACCGGTTACCCGGTGACTCCCACGCTTCGTGCCCGTTGCAACGGGGCGGAGTCCATCGGTCTAAGCAACACCTGACTCTCCAGGAGTGTTGCGATGCCGAAGTGGATCTCGTTTGAGACTCAGGAGGAGTTCTTCGAGCTTCTCTGTGCGGGTGCTCCGATCGCCCATGCAGCGGCTTGGTCGGGCGTGTCGATCGAGACCGCGACGAAGTGGTGGCGTGAGCGTGGCGTCATGGGACTTCAGATGGCAGTGGGTGCCCGGGGCGGACTTCCCGGGTCCGCGCCGTTGCGGCGGCCTGGTGATGACCGGGAGGTACGTCGACGGCGGCCGTTGACGAGTGAGGACCGGGCGGTGATCGCCGCGCTGGTTCATCAAGGGGTTTCGCTGCGCGAGATCGGTAGGTTGCTGGGACGTGACGTGTCGGTGATCAGCCGGGAGGTCGCGCGCAACAGTGGTCCGGACGGGAGCTATCACGGGCCGGTGGCACACCGCGCGGCCCACGAACGCCGGCGCCGACCCAAGGCGTTCAAGCTGCACGATCCGAGGCTGTGCGGGTCGATCGAGACCTGGATGGATGACGGCTGGTCACCGGGCCTGATCGCGGCCGTGCTGCGCAAGCAGCACCCACACGACACGGCAGCGGCGAAGATGGCTCGTGTGTCGCACGAGACGATCTACCGCGCGTTGTACGTCCAGACCCGCGGCAGCCTGCGCCAGGACCTGGCCGCCCAGCTGTCGACCAAGCGTCGGTCCCGCAAGCCCCACGGGTCGGTGGACGGGCGCGGGAGGAGCCTGTATCGCGAGGCGTTCACCATCAGCCAGCGTCCCGCCGAGGTAGCCGACCGGGCGGTGCCTGGCCACTGGGAGGGCGACCTGATCCTCGGCGTCGGGAACCGGTCTGCGGTGGGGACCCTGGTGGAGCGCTCGACCCGGTTCGTGATCCTGCTGCACCTGCCCGGACGCCACGACGCCGAGTCCGTGGCCGAGGCGATGATCCGCGAGATGAGCAGGCTGCCCGAGCACCTGCGCCGATCGCTGACCTGGGACCGGGGCAGCGAGCTGGCCAACTACCGCGACGTCGAGGCCGCGCTCGAGATGCCGGTCTACTTCTGCGACCCCCACTCGCCCTGGCAGCGCGGGTCGAACGAGAACACCAACCGGCTTCTGCGGTTCTGGCTCGAGAAGGGCACCGACCTCTCGACCCATACCGCCGAGGACCTGGCCCGCATCGCCGCCACCCTCAACAAGCGCCCGCGCCCTACCCTCGACCTACGGACACCAGCCCAAGCGCTGGCCGCGCTGCTCGCCGACCCGGCAGCAGCATGACCGTTGCTTCCACCGATTGACACCGCCCGGTCGAGAACCCGCGCAATCCCCGGGTAGCCGGTGACTCCGACCGAAGTTAGATAGCGAGCGCTCGCTTTTTATGCGAGGATGCTCCGGTGCCGACCTCGCCAGCCCCGCGCCGTACCCAGGCCCAGCGCCGCGACGCGACGATCGCGCGACTGCTCGACGCCACCGTCGCCTGCCTGGCCACGAAGGGGTACGCCGCCACCTCGACCGCCGCGGTCTGCGCCGAGGCAGGTGTCAGCCAGGGAGCGCTCTTCCGCCACTTCCCCACCCGGCAGGCGCTGCTCGTGGCGACTGCCGACCACGTCGCCGAGACCAGCGTGAACGCCTTCCGGGAGGCGGTCGGCGACGACGTCGCCACGGTCGAGGGCGTGACGCACGCGCTGGCGCACCTGCGCACCGTGGTGCTCTCCCCCACCCACCAGACGTGGCGCGAGCTCCTGGTGGCGGCGCGCTCCGACGCGGAGCTGCGCGAAGCCCTGCGCCCGGCCCGGATGGCGTTCCAGGACCGGATGCTCGAGGCCGCCACCGAGCTGTGGGGCGGACTGCTGCCGCCCGAGGACCTCCCCGCCGTGCTGAGCATCGTCGTCAACGTGCTGGACGGCCTCGCCTTCTCGGCACTCGACCCCGACCCCGCCGCCCCACCCGGGCGCACCGTCGAGCGGGCACTCGCCCTGCTCGCGCAGATGATCGTCGACCACCAGTCCCAGGAGACCAGATGACCCCGCCGGCCACTCACAGCGAATTCCAGCCCGACGCCATCGTGGTCGGTGCCGGTCTCGCCGGCCTCGTCGCGACCCACGAGCTCGCCCTGGCCGGCAAGCGCGTCCTGGTGCTCGACCAGGAGAACCGCCACAACCTCGGCGGCCAGGCGTGGTGGTCGCTCGGCGGGCTGCTGTTCGTCGACAGCCCTGAGCAGCGCCGGATGGGCATCAAGGACTCCCCCGAGCTCGCACTCCAGGACTGGCTGGGCAGCGCCCAGTTCGACCGCCTCGGGGACGGTACGTCGAGTGCGGGACGCGGCGAGGACCACTGGCCGCGGCAGTGGGCCGAGGCCTACGTGCGGTTCGCCCACGAGGAGAAGCGCGACTACCTGCGTGCCCTGGGCCTGAAGTCGTTGCCCTTCGTCGGCTGGGCCGAGCGCGGCGACGGGCGCGCGACCGGCCACGGCAACTCGGTGCCGCGCTTCCACCTCACCTGGGGCACCGGCCCCGAGGTCGTGCGGATCTTCGCCGAGCCCGTGCAGGCTGCCGAGGAACGCGGCCTCGTACGATTCGCGTTCCGCCACCAGGTCGACGACCTGGTGGTCGAGGACGGCGCGGTCGTCGGAGTGCGGGGCACGGTGCTGGCCGAGGACGACTCCCCGCGGGGTGTCCGGTCCAGCCGGGAGGCCGTCGGAGACTTCGAGCACCGTGCGGCCGCCGTGGTGGTGGCCAGCGGCGGCATCGGCCACAACCACGAGCTCATGCGGCGGAGCTGGCCCACCGAGCGTGTGGGCGCCGCACCCGAGCACATGATCTCCGGCGTCCCTGCCTACGTCGACGGCCGGATGCAGGGCATCTCCGAGGCGGCCGGAGCCTCGATGGTCAACCGCGACCGGATGTGGGCCTACGTCGAAGGCATCCACAACTGGGACCCCGTGTGGCCCGACCACGCCATCCGGATCCTCCCCGGCCCCTCGTCGATGTGGTTCGACGCCCACGGCAAGCGCCTCGAGGGGATGTCGGGCGTGCCGGGTGCCGACTCGATCGGCGCCATGAAGCAGATCCTGGCCACGGGGCACGACTACTCGTGGTTCGTCCTCACCCAGTCGATCATCGAGAAGGAGTTCGCCCTCTCCGGCTCCGAGCAGAACCCCGACATCACGGGCAAGGACGTGAAGTTCCTGCTGAAGTCCCGCCTGGCCAAGGGGGCGCCGGGCCCGGTGGAGGCGTTCAAGGAGAAGGGCGTGGACTTCGTCGTCGCCGACAACCTCGACGACCTGGTGAAGGGGATGAACGCCTTGGCCCGTGGGCCGGAGCTGGACCTCGAGGTGATCGAGCGGCAGGTCGTGGCGCGCGACCGTGAGCTCGACAACCCCTTCTCCAAGGACGTCCAGCTCATGGTGGTGAACAACGCCCGCCGCTCCCGCACGGACAAGCTGATCCGGGTCGCCAAGCCGCACCGGATCCTCGACCCCGAGCACGGCCCGCTCATCGCCGTACGCCTCAACATCCTCTCCCGCAAGACCCTGGGCGGCCTCGAGACCAACCTCGACTCCCAGTGCCTCGACGCCGACGGAGTCCCCGTCGAGGGCCTCTACGCCGTCGGCGAGGTCGCTGGATTCGGCGGGGGTGGCGTGCACGGCTACAACGCGCTCGAGGGCACCTTCCTCGGGGGCTGCATCTTCTCGGGCCGTGCTGCCGGGCGGGCCGTCGGCGCCAGGTGAGGTCCGACCGGTGACAGTCGGGGGCGCTCACCGTTAGGTTGTCGCGACCGGGTCCGGAGCTGAGGAGGACGGGGGAACGATGTCCGTACGACGCCTCGTGGCGCTCGCGACCCTGCTCGCAGCGACGCTCGCACCGACGACCCTGGCCCCTCCGACACACGCCGACGCCGAGACGCAGCAGAGCCTGCAAGGCTTCCTGCCCGGCTTCGTCACCATGGTCAGCGAGTCCGGTGACTACATCGGCGGCGGCCTCTCCAGGTCCTACCGGGACAACATCTCCGTGTCAGGTGGTGCCGGCGTGGTCGTCGTCTCCGCCGGGCCCTACTCCTTCGAGTTCGCCGCCCCGTCGGGGTACTCGCTCACCCCCGGGCGTTACCCGGGGGCGGTGCGCTACCCGTTCCAGGAGCTCGGCGAGCCCGGGTTGTCCGTCTCCGGCGACGGCCGTGGGTGCAACGAGGTGAGCGGCTGGTTCACCGTCCTCGACCTCGCCCCGGACCGCGTGTGGATCGCCTACGAGCAGCACTGCGAGGGCGGCGATGCCGCGCTCTTCGGCGAGATCAGGCTCGGCTCCTCCTTCGACCAGGACCAGCTCACGGTCGAGGCCGGGGTGATGTCGTGGCCCAGCGAGCACCCGGGCGTCCCTGTCCGGCCCACACCCGTGCGTGTCGCCAACACGGGGACGACCCCCACGACCGTCCGCTCGACGATCGAGGCCGGCGCCAACGACTTCTCGATCATCCACGACGCGTGTCCCCAGTCCCTTGCCCCGGGGGCCTCCTGCACCATCCACGTCGGCGTCACGCCCAGCCGTCCCGGTGTGCGGCTCGGCCTCCTGCAGGTGCTGGACGACCGCGGAAGCCGCCGAGAGGTGTCGCTGTCCACCATCGGGATCCCCGGGCGCACCGAGTGGCACATGAGTGGCGAGGCAGGTGACTGGATCAGCGGTGGCCGCAGCTATGACTACACACCACAGCAGGGCGCGCTGATGGGCGGCGGCGGGACGGAGACCCGGGCCTGGATGTCCGTCGACCACGCGGGCGACTGGTGGACGGCGAGCTTCGAGGCACCCAGCGGCAAGATCCTCCTCCCCGGGCAGACCTACACCGGGGCCACCCGCTACCCGTTCAACTCGGGCAACGCCGGCCTCGACGTCAGCGGGTCGGGGCGAGGGTGCAACGAGCTCGGCGGCGAGTTCACGGTCCACGAGGCGACCTACGACCAGGGCTACCTCACGAGCTTCCGCATCTCCTTCGAGCAGCACTGCGAGTTCAGCGCAGCTGCCCTGCGGGGCGAGGTGTCCTGGCGCGCCGTGGACCCCGACGCCCCGACCCCCGACACCGTCGCACCCAGCGCGGTCAGCGACCTCACCGTCGAAGCGGGCGCCACGACCGCCCGCCTGTCCTGGCGCAACCCGACCGACGCCGACTGGGTCGACACCGTCGTCGTCGGCACGCCCGGCACGTCCCCAGCCAGCATGGGTCGACTCCTGTACGACGGCCGTCAGCAGCAGGCCACGGTCACCGACCTGCCACTCTCAGGTCCCTACACGCTGACGGTGTTCACCGAGGACACCTCGGGCAATCTCAGCCCCCTGCGGTCGGTCACGCTGCCCGGTGGAACCACGGCTCCGTCCGAGCCCGAGCCCGAGCCCAGTCCCGGGCCAGTCCCCGGACCAGCTTCCGGACCCGGAGCCGGCTCGACCGGCAGCACGCCACCGGTCACCCAGCCCCCGGAGGCACGAGCGGTGCGACTCGTGGCGACTCGACTTTCGAGGGTGAGGTTCCGCTTCCGCGCCAGAGCGGATGTCTGGGCCAAGGACGCCCGAGGGGTCCTGCAGCGACGCACTTCGCGCGGCTGGCGCCGAGTCGGCAGCCGGAGCTTCTCCGACGATGGACGGATGCGGATCACCCGACGCGTCCCGCTCGGCAAGAGCCGCTATCGCCTCGTGGTGCGGCTGGACGACCAGCGCGTCATCTCGCCCGCGATCAGGGTGCGCGGTCGACGCTGACACCTGAAAGGTCGGACGACTCCGTGTCGACCTGGCGGCCGTCCTGGGCTCAGGGGTCCAGCCGGCGGCCCTGGAGCTTGGGCGTCACGGTGAAGGTGAACCACTCGGACTTCAGCCCCAGGACGGTGCGCAGGTCGTCGCCGGAGATGTCGGCACGGCCGGTGGTGCCCACGAGGGACATGGCGAGCACCCGGCCTCCCCACGCGCCGTTGCCGTCGCGTGAGGTGACCTCGATCGAGGTGAGGTCGCCGATCGCCGGCCAGTGCTGCTCGAGGGAGGCGTCGTTGGTCGTGAAGGTCCACTCGGCGTAGCCGTCGAAGGGGTCGGTCTGGGCGACGAGGTAGGGGGTCGACCCGGCCGAGGACCAGCCGCCGTTGCTGGCAGAGAACTGGGTGAACGCGGGTACGCCGTCGTAGTAGAGGCCCTGGCCCTCGGTCATCCTGATCGCTGCCGTCGCCGCCTCGTGCTCGACTCCGACCCCGCCGTAGACCTGGCAGTGGCTGGTGTCACACAGGTCGTAGTGGGCGGCCGTCGGGTTCGAACGCTCGGCAGCGGCGTAGGTCCGCGCCGCCACTGATTGCGCAGCCACGGCGTGCGGCTCCCACAGCGGAGGCACCTCCTCGGGGACGACCCCGCGCAGGTAGCTCTCCATGGGGAGGACGTTGACGGTGTCCCGCTCGTCCGAGCGGAGCTTTCCGCGGTAGTCCGAGGTCCCGGCGGGCGTCACCAGGGACAGCGGACCCCGGGTCGAGGAGAGCTCCCCCTCGCCACGGAACTGCTTCCACGTCCGCCAGCCCCAGCCCTTGGTGAACTGCACCTTGGTCCGGGAGCCCGACGGCAGCAGGCGCCACTTGCGTGCCCCCTTGCTCGGAAGCCGCCACGTGCGGCGTCGCTCCAGGCTCTTGACCTTGATCCCGCGCTGGGCCACGACCTGCACGTCAGAGGTGGTGTCAGCCGAGATGAGCACGCGCATGCGGCCGGTGATGGCACCCCACGTGGTGCCCGGGTAGTAGAACTCGACGATCTGCTGCCAGGTGTACCCCTGGGAGGCCGCGCCCTGGGCGCCGTACTGCGAGAGGCCGTGGCCGTGGCCGTAGCCGCGTCCGGTGAGCGTCACGACGCTGTCCCCGGTGGTGGGGTAGACCTCGACCCTGCGGTTGGCAGCCTCGGCCGGCAGGACAGGGAGCAGCAGCGTCGCGGTCATCAGCGCGACGAGCAGTGCGCGGGTGCGAAGCATGGGACTCCCCCGAGTCGTTGACAGAAAAGCACGAGACTACAGGCGCTTTGGTCAGCGCGCAGGTGCATCATGGATGAGTGCGGAAGCTCGGTCGCCGCGCTCGCGAGGCGCGGCTCGCAGAGATGGACGCCTTCCGCCATGCTCGCCGGGCGGCTCACGAGGACGTGACGGCGTTCGGTGAGGAGCTCGCCGAGCTGCACTTCGACACCCTCACGACCGTGCTCGACGACGGGATGCGTCGTGACTACCAGACCGCCCTCGACGACTACGAGTCCGCGAAGACCCGGCTCGCCGGCGCCGACGCGACGCCCGACATCACCGCGGTCACCGCGACGCTCGCGGACGGCAGGTTTGCGCTCGCGTGCGTCCTGGCGGCGCGCGACGGGCTGGCCCGCCCCACGCGTCGCGAGCCATGCTTCTTCAACCCCGCGCACGGACCCGCCGAACGCGACCTGACCTGGGCGCCGCCCGACGGAGAACCTCGCGAGATCCCCGTGTGCTTCCGTGACTACGAGAGACTGATGACCGGCGCCGAGCCCCACGTGCGCCGGGTCGCACTGGGCAACCGGCAGGTGCCGTGGTTCTCGTCCGGGCCGATGTACGCCGCGTGGGCGCAGGGCTGGTACTCCGGCCTCGTCGAGCAGCACCGCTTCCAGGCAGATCGCCTGACCATGGCGTTCGTGACCACCGTGGCCGTCGGCGGCGCGAGCCACGCGACGACGGGCGTGGTGTGGGCGGACCCGGGCTCGTGGGACGGTGGCGGCACCATCGGCGGGCACGACTACTCCGGCAGCTGGGGCGGCGGCAGCTCCGGCGGTGGCGATGCGGGCGGAGGCGACGCAGGCGGGGGCGGAGACGCCGGCGGAGGCTTCTGAGAGTCCCGGAGCCAAGACCTCAGAACCGGTGCAACCGCCTGGCGGCCTCGGCGATCGAGCCGCTCATCGAGGGATAGACGGTGAAGGTCTGGGCGAGCTGGTCGGCCGTCAACGACTCGGCGACGGCGATCGCGACCGGGTGGATGAGCTCGCTGGCACGCGGACCGACCACCACGCCGCCGATGATCGTGCCGGTCCCGGGTCGACAGAAGAGCTTGACGAAGCCGTCGCGCACGCCCTGCATCTTGGCCCTGGCGTTGCCCCCCAGGGGCAGCATCACGACCTCGGCCTCGATCTCGCCGGCGTCGACCGCCTGCTGCGACCACCCCACGGTGGCGATCTCGGGGGCGGTGAAGACGTTGGAGGAGACCTTCTTGAGGTCGAGCGGCGCCACTGCGTCACCGAGGAAGTGCCACATCGCGATGCGACCCTGCATGGCGGCGACCGAGGCGAGCATGAGGACGCCGGTGCAGTCTCCTGCGGCGTAGACGCCGCGTGCCGACGTGCGGGAGACCCGGTCGACCTTCACGAACCCACCGTCGTCCGTGGCGACTCCGGCGGCCTCCAGCCCGAGGTCAGCGGTGTTGGGCACCGATCCGAGGGCGAGGATGCAGTGGCTCCCCTGCACGGTGCGCCCGTCGGTGAGGGTCACCGTCACCGTGTCGCCGTCACGGGTCACCGACTCCATCCGGGACTGGCCCAGCACCTCCATGCCGCGCCTGGTCGCGACCTCCTCGAGCACCGCGGACGCATCGGCGTCCTCCCCCGGGAGCACCCGGTCACGCGAGCTCACCAGGGTCACGGGGATGCCGAGCGCCAGGTAGGCGCTGGCGAACTCGGCCCCTGTCACACCGGAGCCGACGACGATGAGCTTCTCGGGGACCTCGGTGAGGTCGTAGACCTGCTCCCACGTGAGGATGCGCTCGCCGTCGGGCTGCGCGCTGGGCAGCGTGCGCGGCGAAGCGCCGGTGGCCAGCAGGATCGCGTCGGCCGGAAACGCCTCGTCGCCGACCGTGACGGTTAGGTCGGGCCCCACCTGTCCTCGCCCCTGCACGACGCGGACGCCGTCGCGCTCGAGCCGGGCGGCGATGTCGGCGGACTGGTCGGCGGCGAGCTTCTGCACCCGCGCGTTGACCTTGCCGAGGTCGACGCGCAGGGCGGCGGCAGCATCACCCTCGTGGTCGAGGAAGTCGATGCCCAGCTCGGCCGCGTCGGCCACCTCGGTCATGACCTCGGCGGTGGCGATCAGGGTCTTGCTGGGCACGCAGTCGGTGAGCACGGCCGAGCCGCCGATCCCGTCCCTGTCGACGACGGTCACCTCGGCCCCGAGCTGGGCTGCGACGTGCGCGGCCTCGTAGCCGCCGGGGCCGCCCCCGATGATGACGACGCGGTTGGAGGAGGAGTGCATCAGAAGTTGATCATGTGGCCGGCGATCCCGTGCACGGCTTCCTTGACGGCCTCGGACAGGGTCGGGTGGGCGAAGACGTTGCGCGCCACCTCGTCGGCGGTGAGGTCCCACTTCTGCGCCAGGGTCAGCACCGGAAGCAGCTCGGTGACGCCGGGCCCGATCATGTGGGCGCCGATGATCTCGTTGTGCTCGGCGTCGGCCACGACCTTGACGAAGCCCATGGGCTCGCCCAGGCCCATCGCCTTGCCGTTGGCGGTGAAGGGGAAGCTCGCCGTCTTGACGTCGTAGCCCTTGTCCTTGGCCTGGGCCTCGGAGTAGCCGAACGACGCGATCTGGGGGTTGCAGTAGGTCGCGCGAGGCACGAAGTCGAACTCGACCGGCATCGTCTCGGCGCCGTTGATCGTCTCGGCGGCGACGATGCCCATCGCCTCGGCGACGTGGGCCAGCATCAGCTTGCCGGTGCAGTCACCGATGGCGTAGACGCCCTCGACGTTGGTGCGGCCGTATTCATCGATCTCGATGGCACCCCGGTCGGAGACCTTCACGCCGGTGTTCTCCAGGCCGTAGCCCTCGACACGTGGGGCGAAGCCGAACGCGGCCAGGAACTTGTCGGCCTCGATCACCTGCTCCTCGCCGTCACCCGAGGCGGGTGCGACGGTGACCTTGACTCCGGAGCCGGTGTCCTCGACGTTCTTCACCGCGGTGGAGGTCAGCACCTTCACGCCGAGCTTCTTGTAGTGCTTGGCGAGCTCCTTGGAGATGTCGGCGTCCTCGGTGGGCACCATGCGGTCGAGGAACTCCACGATGGTGACGTCCACCCCGAAGTTGGCCATCACGTAGGCGAACTCCACCCCGATGGCACCTGACCCCCCGATGACGATGGACTTCGGCAGCTGGTCGGTGAGGATCTGCTCCTCGTAGGTGACGACGTTCTCGCTGAGCTCGACGCCCGGCACGAGCCTGACCTTCGCGCCCGCGGCGATGATCAGGCTGTCGCAGGTGTAGGAGGTCGTCTGCCCGTCCTTGTCCTTCACGTCGACCGTCTTCGGACCGGTGAGCGTGCCCCACCCGTCGATCTCGGTGATCTTGTTCTTCTTCATGAGGAAGTGGACACCCTTGACGATGCCTGCACTGACGTCCCGGCTGCGCTTGTGGGTGGGGCCGAAGGCCATCGTCGCGTCGCCCTCGATGCCGAACTTCGCCTTCTCGTGGGTCAGCGTGTGGGCGAGCTCGGCGTTCTTCAGAAGAGCCTTGGACGGGATGCACCCCACGTTGAGGCAGACACCGCCCCAGTACTTCTCCTCCACCACGGCGACCTTCTGGCCGAGCTGTGCTGCGCGGATGGCGGCGACGTAGCCACCGGGGCCGGCGCCGAGGACGAGGGTGTCGAAGTGCTCAGTCACGTCTGCAGCCTACCGGGCTCGCTACCCTGCTCTTCGTGACGCTCTACGCCGCCTACGGGCCCAACATGGATCCGGCGCGCATGAGCGAGCGCTGCCCCCACTCGCCCCTGCAGTCGACCGGCTGGCTCAGCGGCTGGCGGCTCACCTTCGGCGGCGAGGAGCACGGCTGGGACGGCGCGCTCCCCACGATCGTGCAGGACCCGCACGAGCAGGTCTTCGTCGCCATCTTCGACGTCAGCGTCGAGGACGAGCGGACCCTCGACGGCTGGGAGTCGGCCGACACCGGGCTCTACCGCAAGACGCGGGTGCGCGTCTCCACCATGAACGGCGAGGTGGTGGCGTGGGCCTACGTGCTGGACGCCTACGAGGGCGGTCTCCCCTCCGCGCTCCACCTCGGGGTCCTGGCCGACGCGGCCGAGGCCGCCGACGCGCCTGCCGACTACGTCGCGGCGCTCCGCAGGAGGGCGTGCCGGTCCACGGGACTGTGACGTGCACCACCACCATGTGAGACAGGTGGTGTCACAACCAGTTACACCTCCGCCATAGTCGGCGCATGAACCTTCGCCCCCGCCTCCTCTCGGTCTCGGCCGCGGTCACCGCGGCACTCACCGTCCTGGCACTGGTCCCCGCTGCCACGGCTTCCGCGCCCCCCGCCCCCGACGCTCTTCGCGACGTCATGTTCGTCGGCAACAACTGGTCGGGCACCGCCTCGATCGTGGACGCCCACGACCCCGCGATCCTCAAGGGCGGGATCAACCTGATCCCCGACAAGGCGCAGGAGATGCGCGACATCACGTGGAACCCCGAGCGACTCTTCTACTTCCTGGTGATCCGCAACGGACCGGGCGAGGGCCACGACCAGTTCGTCGACGACATGTTCAGCACCCCCGACGGCAAGTACCTCGCAGTCTCCCGGCCGAGCTTCGCCGACGTCGTGTGGATCGACATCGCCAAGGCGGTGGCGGGCCGCAGCGACTCGATCGTCGTCGAGCGCTCGATGGACGGCCACCGCAGCGACCACGCAGGGCTCTCCCCCGACGGCAGGCGGCTGCTCGTCAGCGACTCGACCGAGCGCCAGGTCATCGAGTACTCCATGGTGGACGAGACCCTGCCCGACGGTCGGGTCGTCAAGATGGGCGACCGCCTGCGCACGTTCGAGTCCGGGGAGACACCCCACGAGAACAACTACTCCCCCGACGGCGAACGGATCTACCACGCGTCGATCGGCACCGTCTACACGCCGCTGGACAGCTGGATCAGCGACTGGACCAAGGGCGACCGGTGGTTCGAGATCGTGCGCAACGGCGACTTCGGCATCGACCGCCGCTGGGACATGGGCAAGGAGCTGGCCGAGGCCGGCTACCCGAGGATGAGCTCCGCCGTACGACCGATGGCCGTCGCCCCGGGTGAGCGCTTCATCTACTTCCAGGTCTCCTTCTTCCACGGCTACGTCGAGTTCGACACGCAGGCGGCCGACCTCAACGGCAAGGTCGACTACTCGACTGGCAGCCAGGCGGAGCCGCGCACCGGAGCGGTCACCCGCCTGGTGTCGTTGCCCAACCGGGTGCCCGACATGCCGCGCACCGAGTACGTCAACGACTCCGCGCACCACGGGCTCTCGATCGACTCCGCCGGCACGACGCTGTGCGTGGCAGGCACGATGGACGACTACGCGGCGCTGGTCGACCGGGCCACCGGAGCCCCGACGCTGTTCGACAAGTCCACCACGGGCCACGGCTACCTCAAGCCCTACTGGACCACCGAGGGCCTCGACGACACGTGCTGGATCTCGCTCTCCGAGTCCGACTCCGTGGCCGTCCTGGACGTGAAGACCAAGAAGGAGATCGCCTACCTGCCCGTCGGCGACCACCCCCAGCGGGTGCGGCGAGGTGTCGTGCAGGGCAGCCTCTTCGGCTGACCCGACGCTGGTCCTGGCCCGCGGGCTCGGCAGCCGGGGCGTCTAGAGTGCGTGGGGTGACCGACCACCACGCACTCGCCAAGGACGCGGCCGCCGAGCTCGCGGCGCTCACCGGTGTCGAACGCCACGACATCGCGCTCGTGCTGGGCTCGGGCTGGCTGCCCGCAGTCGACGCGCTCGGCGACGCGACCGCCGAGGTCGACACCACCGACCTGCCTGGCTTCCACGCCGCCGGCGTCGCCGGCCACAGCGGCAGGATCCGCTCGATCCACCACGCCACCCCGGCGGGCGACCGGCACCTGCTGGTGTTCCTCAGCCGCACCCACTTCTACGAGGGCAAGGGGGTCGCCGCGGTCGTGCACCCCGTGCGCACCGCGGCAGCGGCCGGCTGCAAGGCCATCGTGCTCACCAACGGCTGTGGGGGCCTGAAGGAGGGCTGGCAGCCGGGGCAGCCGGTGCTGATCTCCGACCACATCAACCTGACCGCGACGAGCCCGCTCGTCGGCGCCAACTTCGTCGACCTCACCGACCTCTACAGCCCTCGGCTGCGCGCCATGTGCAAGGAGATCGACCCGAGCCTGGACGAGGGGGTCTACGTGCAGTTCCCCGGCCCCCACTACGAGACTCCCGCCGAGGTGCAGATGGCCAAGGTCATCGGCGGTCACCTGGTCGGCATGAGCACCACGCTGGAGGCCATCGCCGCCCGTGAGGCCGGGATGGAGATCCTGGGCATCAGCCTGGTGACCAACCTCGCGGCAGGGATCAGTGGCCAGCCCCTCAACCACGAGGAGGTCCTCGCGGCCGGCAAGGCGGCTGCCAGCCGGATGGGCGGGCTGCTCAGCCAGGTCGTCGAGCGGATCTGACGTGCGCGTGCTCCTCACCGGCGCGGCCGGATCCATCGGCCGGGTCGTCACCCTGGGGCTCTGCGACCGCGACCACGAGGTCGTGGGCCTGGACCTGGTCCCCGAGCCGGAGGGCTTCACCGGTGCCTGGCACACCGCCGACTGCTCCGACCCCGACGCGGTGCGGGAGGTCTTCGCCCAGCAACCGCTGGACGCGGTCGTCCACCTGGCCGGTGTCCCCGACGAACGGTCGCTTCCCGAGGAGCTCACCTCCCACGTCATCACCACTGCGGCCCTGCTGGACGCGATGGTCGAGCACCGGGTGGGTCGCATGGTCTACGCCTCCTCCAACCACGCCGTGGGTCGCACCCCGCGCACCGACCTGCTCACCGCCGACACCCCTCCACGACCGGACACGTTCTACGGCGTGGCCAAGGTCGCGGCCGAGGCGCTGCTGCGGCTCTACTCCGAGCGTCACGGGATCGACGCGGTGGCCTGCCGCATCGGGTCGTTCCTCGACGAGCCCGCCACGACGCGGGCGCTCTCCACCTGGCTCTCCCCCGACGACTGCGTGCGCATGGTGGATGCGGCGTTGACCGCCCCCGCACCGGGGTTTCAGGTGATCTACGGCATCAGCGACAACGCTCGCGCCTGGTGGGACCTCGAGCCCGGGCGGATGCTGGGCTTCGAGCCCCAGGACGACGCAGAGGTCTACGCCGACCGCGTCGCAGCGCGTGCGCAGGACGCCGAGGAGGCGTCGTACGTCGGCGGGCCCTTCGCGCTCGAGCAGTTCCACCGGCCCGCCCTCTGAGCCTTGACTTGGAGCGCGCTCCACGTCGGACACTGGTGCGGTGACCAGCTTGAGCATCGCCGCGGCCGCTCAACAGACCGGCCTCACCGCCCACACCCTCCGCTACTACGAGCGCGACGGCCTGATGCTGCGCTCCGTCGAGCGTGCGTCCTCGGGGCACCGCCGCTACACCGACGAGGACCTGCGCTGGATCCAGATGGTGACCCGGCTCCGCGCCACCGGCATGCCCATCCGTGACGTACGCCGCTACGCCGCGCTCGTCCGCGACGGCGACGGCAATGAGGCCGAGCGGCTCGACCTCCTCGTCGCCCACCGCCAGGTCGTGGAGCAGCAGCTCGCGGAGGTCACCTCCCACCTGCGGGCGATCGACCACAAGATCGCGCTGTACGAGCACAAGGTCTCTCCGATCGCTTGACTTGGAGCGCGCTCGAAGGAGTTCTGTGGTGGCATGACGACACCAGACATCGGACAGCGCACGCTCGGCACCACCTCCGCCCTCACGGTCAGCTCCCTCGGGCTCGGCTGCATGGGGATGTCGGAGTTCTACGGCACGCCCGACGAGCAGGGCGGCACCGACACCATCCGCCGCGCGCTCGACCTCGGTGTGACGTTCCTCGACACCGCCGACATGTACGGCCCGTTCATCAACGAGCAGCTCGTCGGCACGGCGATCGCGGGTCGGCGCGACGAGGTCCAGCTCGCCACCAAGTTCGGCAACGAGCGGCTCCCCGACGGCACCATGGTCGGGATCAACGGCAGCCCGGAGTACGTGCGCAAAGCCTGCGACGCGTCGCTGCAGCGGCTCGGGGTCGACCACATCGACCTCTACTACCAGCACCGCGTCGACCAGACCGTCCCGATCGAGGAGACGGTCGGCGCGATGAAGGAGCTCGTCGACGCCGGCAAGGTCCGCCACCTCGGGCTCTCCGAGGCCTCTGCGGCCACCATCCACAAGGCGCACGCCGTGCACCCGATCACCGCGCTGCAGACGGAGTACTCCCTCTTCACCCGCGACCTCGAGGACGAGATTCTCCCCACCATCCGCGAGCTCGGCATCGGTCTGGTGCCGTACTCCCCGCTCGGCCGCGGCCTGCTCACCGGCGCGATCAGCGCTTCCAGCGGCGCCGATGGCGAGGCCGATCGCCGCCGCTCGGAGTACTTCCCCCGCTTCCAGGGCGATGCGCTCGACGCCAACTTGGCGCTGGTCGAGAAGGTGCGCGGGATCGCCGCGGCCAAGGGCTGCACGCCCGGCCAGCTCGCGCTCGCCTGGGTGCTCGCGCAGGGCGATGACATCGCCCCGATCCCTGGCACCAAGCGCGTGGCGTACCTCGAAGAGAACGTCGGCGCGGTGGGGGTCGAGCTCACCACGGACGACCTCGCCGCGCTCGAGCGGGCCGTCCCGCGCGACGCAGTGCAGGGTGACCGCTACGGCAACATGGCGAGCATCGACGCCTGAGCACCCACGCGAGGGTCTGGTGGCGCCTCAGGTGGCCGCGACCCCGACCCTGCCCTCGCGGAACGCGTCGACGAAGCGGGCGTGATCGTCCCTCACGGTGCCGGAGTAGCGCATCCCCCACTCGCACAGCCAGTCGACGAAGTCGCGGCGGCTCCCCTTCACCGACGACGCGATCGCCGTCTCCACCTGGAACTCGACGAGGTCCTGCTGGCTGTCCTCGTCGGACGCGCAGTGGATCTTGGCGGTCGCCCGACCCAGCAGGTCGACGACCGCGCGAATGTCGGCGGGCTCGTTGATCTCGCTCCAGTCGAGGTCCACCTCGTAGGGCGACACCTCCGCGACGACGTAGCCCACGCCGTCCAGGCTGGTGTGACCGAGGAGCGGGTCGGTGTGCACCTGCAGGGCCCGCTGGCTCACGGCCGTGCGGTGGCCCTCGTGCTCGAAGTAGGCGTCCACCTCGGCCGTGTCGACGAACCTGCTGAGCGCGGGGACGTTGGCCTGCTTCATGCTCAGGACCACGTCGTTGTCCAGGGCCTGGCTGTAGCCCTCGACGAGGACGTTGTAGGCCGGCAGCCCCGCGCTGCCGATCCCGAAGCCAGACTTCCCGACCACGTCACGCAGCTCGTAGAACAGCTCGCGGTCGAAGCGCTTGGACTCCGGGATGGTGTCGAGGTAGTTGGAGAAGGCACTCACTACCTTGGTGCGCTCGGCCCGTGGCAGGCGGCGGGTGGTGTCGTCGGCGCGGAAGCGTCGCGTGCCCCGCTCCTGCACCGTCACGTGGTCGAGCAGGTCGGCGCGCTTCATGGCCCGGGCCGACTCGAGCACGGCGAGGACGGGGCCGTGCGCGTTGTCCAGGCGGATCGCGAAGTCCTCGTCGGACGCGGAGTCGGTGTAGTGGTTGACCTGCGCAAGGTAGGAGCGCGCGTAGCGGGCGATGAGCTGGCGCACCGCGTCCTCCGGCAGCGCCTTCTGCCAACCCAGGAGGGCGAGGCTCGCTGCAAAGCGCTGCAGGTCCCACGTGAAGCGACCCAGGTAGGCCTCGTCGAAGTCGTTGACGTCGAAGACCAGGCGCCCGTCGGAGTTGAGGTAGGTGCCGAAGTTCTCGACGTGGAGGTCGCCGTGGATCCAGATCCGCTCGGCGCCGTGGGCAGCCCACTCCGCCGGCTCGGTCGTGACGTCGTGGTAGAAGAGGCAGGCCGTGCCGCGGTAGAACGCGTGCGGGTCGCGAGCCATCTTGCGGTACTTCGCGCGGAACGCGGCCGGGTCGGCCTTCATGAGGGGCGCGAAGGCGTCACGCAGCACCTCGATGATCACGGTCGTGCGATCGGTGCTCCCCATACGGGCACTCTAGGTCGCACGGTGGGCGGCCGGGGCCGTCCATCCACCAGCAGTGTAGGAATGGGGCATGGCAACCACTGCACTCAAGGGCAACCCCGTCAACACCGTCGGCGACCTGCCCCCCGTCGGAGAGAAGGCTCCCGGCTGGGAGCTCGTCGGCGCCGGTCTCTCACCGCTGACCCACAGCGACACGCAGGGCAAGCGTGTCGTGCTCAACATCTTCCCGAGCGTGGACACCGGCATCTGTGCCGCGAGCGTCCGGAAGTTCAACGAGCTGGCGGCGAGCCTCGACAACACCACTGTCGTCAACGTCTCCCACGACCTGCCGTTCGCCCAGGCACGCTTCTGCGGCGCCGAGGGCATCGAGAACGTCCAGGTCGGCTCGGCGTTCCGGTCGTCCTTCGGCGAGGACTTCGGCGTCAAGCTCGTCGACGGTCCGATGGCCGGCCTCCTCGGCCGTGCGGTCGTCGTGCTCGACGAGGACGGCCACGTCGTGCACTCCCAGCTGGTCCCGGAGATCACCACCGAGCCCGACTACGACGCCGCGGTCGCTGCTCTTTCCTGAGTCATCCGGTCTGCGTGAGCCGGGCCCGGAGGCCCTGCTCGCACCCGGCCATCATGTGGTCGTGGTTCCACCGCATCAGCGGATGCGTCAGCACTGACGCCACCGCGAGGCCACGGTGGGCCACGACCACCTGCTGCGCGTACGACACCTCGGTCGTCGTCCCGCGCTCGTGCAGGTCGAACTGCGCCCACCCCTCGAGCGCGCCGCTGATGCCGACCACGAGCATGGTCGGCTCGCGTCGCTGCGCGTGGAGCACGAGGTCGAGCGTGTAGGGCAGCACCGAGCGGCACAGCACCCGAGCGGTGTCGTCGTCGATCTTGGCGACGGCCACGACCTGCGGCCACCACTCCGGGTAGTGCTCGAGATCGACGAGAACCTCCTGGACCCGCGTCGTCGGCGCCGGCGTGCTCCAGTGCCGGTGGAACTCGTAGGTCCTCAACGCCCGAACCGTCCCGCGAGCCACTCGTGCTCGGACGGTCGCAGCGCCTCCGCGTCGAGGATGTGCCGGCCCAGGTCGCGGTCGCCCATCACGGCGCGGAAGAGCATCGGCACCGTCACGTCGTGGTCGGGCCGCTCGACCACCTCGATCGGGTCTCCGGGCTCGATGACGCCGGCCTCCACGACCGCCAGGTAGGCGCCGACCCGTTCGCGTGCGGCGAACCGCTTCATCCAGCGCAGCTCTCCCATGTGGGCCGCGAAGGTGGCGCAGGGGGTACGCGGGCGGCAGACCTCGAGGAGTGCGGTTCCCACCCGCCAGCGCTCCCCGACCAGCGCATCGTCGACCTCGAGTCCTGTCGTTGTGACGTTCTCGCCGAACGCCGCGCCATCGGGGAGCTCGCGGCCGAGCTCGCGCTCCCACCAGTCGAGCTCCTCCCGGGCGAAGGCGTAGACAGCCTGGGACTCACCGCCGTGGAACTTCTTGTTGCCGATCGCATCACCGACCACGCCACTGCCGAGACCGACCCGCTTGGGGCCGGGGTCGCGCACCTCGATGCGGTCGACCGGACGCTTCTGGATCCCCGACGGACGCGCCAGGCCGCGCACGCGCCCCAGCGGCGCCGCGTTGACAGACCTGACCGCAGCAGACACGACGCACACGCTAACCGTGGACGGTCAACGGCTCGCCTGCGAGTCTGTCGCGCATGCATGACGACCCCAGCGCCAACAACTGGTCCGTAGCGGTCAATGCGCTAGACGGTGGCTACTTCCTGACGTCGCTCAGCCCCACCACGCCTCCCGATGAGGAGTGGACCCCGACCCTCTTTCCGAAGAACCCCGGCGAGGCTCTCGCAGACGGGGCCATCGCAAGCATCAACATCCTGGGAACGGATGAGGAGCGCGTACTCCTTTCGTGCATCGCGATGAACAGTGCTCCAAGCGAGGGGGAGATTCAAGGCAGGGTCGACCGCGGCGCCCACCTGGTCACATTCGCTCTGGAGGCCGCCGGACCCATCCTCGTCGTAGGCAATGACTTGGAGGAACAAGCCACCTTTGCTCCAAGATTGACTTCGCCTCTCCGGCTCGACTGCCTCATCTACATGGTCATGGAACCCGATCTGCTGTATCCCGGCGACCCGGTTGAGCAACACCACCTACGTATGTGGCCCGCCGACGATGCCGTCCATGTGAAGCCATGGTGGATCGACTGAGGAGCGGCGACGCGTGGTGCCGCCGATTCTGGAGCGCTCAACTTTGCCTGGGCTGCCACGCCCGCACCTCGAGAGATCCGGTCACCGGGAGTCACCAGCATGGACACACTCAGTCAGAGCACACTCAATGTGATCCCACGCAGCGGAAATGGGGAGTGTGCGCGGCGAGGCTGGACGTCAGGCCGTGGGCAGGGTGATCGTGCCGGTGGGAGTGACGACGGCGGTGAGGCCGGCGGGGCCGGTCCACAGGTAGGTGCCGGGTGCGGTGCGCTGGTAGCTCCAGCCGCCTGCTGTCTTGGCACGGTGGTGTCTTCGACACAGCGGCGCAAGATTGCCTGGCCTTGTCTGGTCGGGCGGACCGCCCTCGTCGGGGTCCTCGTAGGGCTCGATGTGGTCGAGGTCGGCGTGCCTGGAGGGGTGTGAGCACCACGGGAACACGCACATCGGGTCGCGGAGGACGACATGCTCGGCCATCCGCGGCGGCGGGTCGTGGCGATCGACGGACCAGGTGTCCTCACTCACGACGTGGAGCACGGGCTGGATGGTGACGCGGGCCTTGCCGGCCCAGTCCTTGATCTGGTCGAGAGTGACCGGGCCGAGGCCTTCGACCGTGCCGACTGCACCGGACGTGCCGGCGACAACGTCCGCGAGGGAGGCGTGGAGGTAGAGCCGGACCTTGGCGTCGCGGCGCTCGATGAGGCGACGGCGGACTGCGGCTCGCTCGTCGTCGCTGGTGTCGTCGAGGAGGCTGGTGAGGTCGAGCCGGGCCTGCGCGTCGGCGATGACACCGAGGGCCCTGGCCTTGCGGACCTCGAAGGTGTCGCCGTCACCCAGGGACCCGAGTGCTTCGGCTTCGGCGCACACGATGTCGTGGAACCGGGTCAGGTCGAGGGTGTCGCCGATCGCGTGGATCTCTGAGGTGGCGCCGCCCTCGCGTGGGTCGCGGTGCTTGAGCTGGACGTCCCACTGCGGCCGGGCGCGCTTCTCCTTTTCTGCCAGGGGCTCGCCGTCCACCCGGGCCGCGGCCTCGGCGATCAACCGGTCCAGGGCCCCGAGGCTGAGGGACCCGACCCGGCCGGCGGTCTGCCGGTCCACCCACAGGGCAGCGTCCAGGGACAGGTCACGGGTGCGGGAAGCGACCCGGCGCGCCTTCCACGCAGGCACGAACCCGGCCTGGGTCTGGTCCCAGAGCACCGGGAGCCGGTGGTGGAGATCCAGCGAATCCGCGAGCAGCGCTGAAGCAGCAGTGGGTGCGATGCCGCACGCGACGGCGAGCGGCTCGGCGGTGAACGCCGCCACCGCTGGCGTGCCGGCGCCACCCAACGTCTCCGGGGCTTCCAGGACCGAAGGGAGGACAGGCCCACAAGCAGTCTCGGCCGCGTCCACGACCGGGTGCGCAACAGCCCACTCGTAGGCGACCCGCAGCTGGTGAACCGCGACCTCGCGCAGCACGCTCTCGCACTCGGCCGCCTGCTCCAGCAGGCCACGCACGCTCGCGTCCGCGAGGTCCACGACCTCGAGATCGGAGTCCTGCTGGATGCTGGTCATGAGGACAAGTCAACCAGTCACCACCGACAGTCGAAGGCCCGAGAACCCCCGATTCCACAGGGGTTTCGAGACAGGACTTCGTCCTTCTTCAATCACCGATGCAGGCCGTCACTCGCCGGAGTGACAGACCGCCTCGATGTTGTTGCCCTCGGTGTCGCGGACGAAGGCGCCGAAGTAGCGCTCGTGGTACTCCGGCCACAGCCGCGGCTCGTGCAGCGACTCGGCGCCGGCGGCGATGGCCTCGTCGTACCACGCGCGCACGGTCGCCGCGTCGGGTGCGGCGAAGGCGACGTGCACCTCGCGGTTGGGGCCGACGCCCTCGAAGGTGGAGAGCCAGAAGTCAGGCTCCTCCGAGCCGTAGCCGATGGTGGTGCCGAAGTCCATGACCCGGCGGTGACCCAGGACCCCGAGGATCCGGTCGTAGAAGGCGCCTGCGCGCTCGATGTCGGTGCAGTTGATTCCCAGGTGATCGATCATGTCCCCGAGACTGGCACCGAGCACCGACACTGCGCCACGGCGACCTGCGAGGCTGAGTCCATGGACGACACCCCCACCCACGAGCCGGCGACGGGGAGGCGTTGGCCCGGCTTCGTCTACGGCGACGGAGTGGAGCCCGACTACCGCTTCACCTTCGCCAACGAGCGCACCTACCTCGCGTGGATCAGGACCGCCCTCGCCCTGCTGGCGGCGGGCGTCGCCCTCGACGTGGTGGAGCTGGACCTGCCCGGGGCGGCGCAGGAGGCCACGGCCCTGGCACTGGTGGCGCTCGGTGCCGTCGGCTCCGTGCTCGCGTGGGTCCGCTGGGCGCTGGCCGAGCGGGCGATGCGCCGGCGCGCTCCGCTGCCGTCGTTCGCGGCGTCCGCGGTCCTTGCCCTCGCCCTCGTCGCGGTGGCGGTCGTGGCCGCCGTCGCCGTCCTGCGCGCAAGCTGAGATGGATCAGTCCGGACTGGCCGACGAGCGCACCGCGCTGGCGTGGCAGCGCACGGCCCTGGCTGTGGTCGCAGGGGCAGCGGTGATGGCGCGCCTGACGTTCGACGCGGTGGGCCCGCTGGCCCTGGTGCTGCTCGGCACGGCCCTGGGCCTGGCTCTGTGGCTCGTGCTCGAGGCGAGCACGCGCTATCGCCGGAAGTCCTCGCCGCGGCCCCCGCGGGGTGGCCGCGCCCCCGCAGTTCTGTCGGTCGCGGTGGCACTGCTCGCCACCACCGAGCTGGTGGCGCTCCTGGTCGGCCCCCGTTGACTGCGCGACTCACGGCGACGCCCCGAGAGCCGCTACCGTCGGCGCCATGACAGCAGTCGACCCCGGGGCGCTCCTCGACCGCGCTCGCGCATGGGCAGCCGAGGACCCCGACGAGCAGACCAGGACCGAGCTCGAGCAGCTCATCGCCTCCGCGGAGGGGGGAGCCGAGACCGACCTGGCCGACCGCTTCGCCGGCCCCCTCGCGTTCGGGACGGCCGGGTTGCGCGGCGCCCTGGGCGCCGGGCCCAACCGCATGAACCGGGTGGTGGTCACCCGTGCGGCGGCCGGGCTGGCGTCATACCTGCAGGACTCCGGTCACGGAGGCGGCAGCGTGGTGATCGGCTTCGACGCCCGCCACAACTCCGAGGTGTTCGCGCGCGACACCGCAGAGGTGATGACCGGCGCCGGGTTCAAGGCCCTCGTGATGCCCCGGCCCCTGCCCACTCCGGTGCTCGCCTACGCCATCCGCGAGCTCGGCTGCGCGGCCGGCGTCATGGTCACCGCCAGCCACAACCCGCCCGAGGACAACGGCTACAAGGTCTACCTCGGTGACGGCAGCCAGATCGTTCCCCCGGCCGACATCGAGATCGCCGACCGGATCGCGCGCGTCGGAGCCCTGGCGGAGGTGCCACGGGGCAACGCCGGCAAGGTCGTCGGCGAGGAGCTGATCGACCGCTACCTCGACACGGTCGCCGACCTGGCCGGCGACGGGCCGCGCGACCTCACGATCGTCTACACCCCGCTCCACGGCGTGGGCGGTGCGACGGTGAGCCAGGTGCTCGAGACCGCGGGCTTCGACGCGCCGTACGTCGTCGAGCAGCAGGAGCAGCCCGACCCGCTGTTCCCGACGGTCGCCTTCCCGAACCCCGAGGAGCCCGGCGCCATGGACCTGGCGATGGCCCTCGCCGCCGAGCGCGACGCCGACATCGTCGTGGCGAACGACCCCGACGCCGACCGTTGCGCCGTGGCTGTCCCCGGACCGCACGGCTGGCGGATGCTGCGCGGCGACGAGGTCGGGGCACTGCTGGCCCACCACCTGCTGGCCCGGGGCCACACCGGCACCTACGCCAACTCCATCGTCTCCTCCAGCCTCCTGGGCAAGATGGCGCGTGCCGCGGGCCAGCCCCACGAGGAGACGCTGACCGGCTTCAAGTGGATCGGACGGGTCGAGGGCCTCGCTTTCGGCTACGAGGAGGCGCTCGGCTACTGCTGCGACCCCGAGCACGTCAGGGACAAGGACGGTGTCTCCGCCCTGCTGCTGGTGTGCGAGCTGGCCGCCGCGGCGAAGGCCGAGGGTCGAGGTCTCACCGACCTGCTCGACGACATCGCGCACGAGCACGGCCTGCACGCGACCGACCAGGTCAGCGTGCGGTTCGACGACCTCGCCGAGATCGCCGCGACGATGCAACGGCTCCGCGCCACCCCGCCCGAGACCCTGGGTGGACTGGCCGTCGAGCGGCTCGACGACCTAGCCCGGGGCGACGGGGGCCTGCCCCCCACCGACGGCCTGCGCTTCACCCTCGCCGAGGGAGGCCGGGTGATCGTGCGTCCGAGCGGCACCGAGCCCAAGGTGAAGTGCTACCTCGAGGTCGTGGTGCCGGTCGACCCCGACGACGGTGTCGACGCCGCCCGGATCTCCGCGGTGGCCAGGCTCGACGCGATCGCCGCCGACGTGAGGGCTGCCGCGGGCCTCTAGCCCACGATCGTGATCACGAGCGCCAGGGCGGAGGCGGCCACGAGGCCGATGGGCAGCCACGCCGGCTCGCGTCGTACGCCGTCGTCGGGCGCACCCGAGGCGGACCCGGCCTCGGTGGCGAGCGTGCAAAGGCGGTCCTCCACGATGTCGGCGTAGTCGACCTGGCGAGGTGCCTGCTCGGCAGCGCCACGACCACGGGCGGAGCGCGCGATCTTGCGCAGGGGCCGCCCCACCACGCTCGAGGCCAGGCGGCGGTCGCGGACGCGCACGTAGAGCACCTGCCTGACCTCCACCCGCTCGATGGCGGCGAGAGGGACCCGCACGGTCTCGAAGAGGTTGCGCATCACCAACGTGCTGTCCTCGACCCACAGTGCCGGGCGCAGCACCGACGCCCACGCCAGGACGCCGAGCAGGACACCGGACGCGATCCCCCAGGGCGGGAAGCCTCGGTCGATCTCCACCACACCGGCAACGACGACGACCGCGGCGACGAGCAGCGCCAGCGCTCCGCCCACGCGTCCGCTCGTCGGCTCGAACCTCTCCGTCACGCGCTCGCCCACCCGCTCGGGCCTCCTCGCATCGTCCGTCACGTTTGCTCACCTCGACCCGGCCAACCCTATGCTGGGGAGGTGACGCCCACTGCACGCTCAACGGCGAGCGCAGCTCCGGCGGCGGATGGCGGGATGCTCGCCGACGTCGCCAGCTCCGACGCCTCGCTCCGTCGGTTCCTCCATGGCCTCCCCGGGGTCGACCAGGTCGGTGCCGAAGCTCGCGCCGCCGGCCTCGGCACCCGCTCGATCAAGACCACGGCGAAGGCCTACGCGCTCGACCTCGCGATCCGCATGGTCGACCTGACCACCCTCGAGGGTGCCGACACCCCCGGCAAGGTCAAGGCGCTCTCGGCCAAGGCCATGCGTCCGGACCCTGCCGACCCGACGTGCCCGCCGACCGCGGCCGTGTGCGTCTACCCCGACATGGTGCCGGTCGCCAAGCAGACGCTGGGTGACAGCGGCGTGCACGTCGCCGCCGTCGCGACCGCATTCCCGAGCGGCCGTGCGGCCCTCGACATCAAGCTCGCCGACACCCGCGACGCCGTCGAGGCGGGCGCCGACGAGATCGACATGGTGATCGACCGCGGCGCGTTCCTCTCGGGCCGCTACCTCCAGGTCTTCGAGGAGATCGTCGCCGTCAAGGAGGCCTGTGGCCCGGCGCACCTGAAGGTCATCTTCGAGACCGGAGAGCTCCAGACCTACGACAACGTCCGTCGTGCGAGCTGGCTGGCGATGATGGCCGGCGGCCACTTCATCAAGACCTCCACCGGCAAGGTGCAGCCGGCGGCCACCCTCCCGGTGACCCTCGTGATGCTCGAGGCGGTCCGTGACTTCCGCGACGTCACCGGGCAGATGGTCGGCGTCAAGCCTGCCGGCGGGATCCGCACCGCCAAGGACGCCATCAAGTACCTCGTGATGGTCAACGAGGTGACCGGCCCCGACTGGCTCGACCCGGACTGGTTCCGCTTCGGCGCCTCCACGCTCCTGAACGACCTGCTCATGCAGCGCACCAAGATGACGACCGGTCGCTACTCCGGTCCCGACTACTTCACCCTGGACTGATCACCATGGCCAACGCATTCGAGTACGCCCCGGCTCCCGAGTCACGGGCGGTCGTCGACATCAAGCCGTCCTACGGGCTCTTCATCGACGGCGACTTCGTCGACGGGCAGGGACAGTCCTTCAAGACCATCAACCCCGCCACCGAGGAGGTCCTCTCCGAGGTGGCCGAGGCCAGCGAGTCCGACGTGGACACGGCCGTCAGGGCCGCCAGGCGTGCCTACACGCGGGTGTGGTCGCGGATGTCGGGCGCCGAGCGCGGCAAGTACCTCTTCCGCATCGCCCGCATCATGCAGGAGCGCGCCCGCGAGATCGCGGTTCTCGAGTCGATCGACAACGGCAAGCCGATCAAGGAGGCCCGCGACTTCGACGTCCCCACCGCGGCGGCCCACTTCTTCTACTACGCGGGCTGGGCCGACAAGCTGAAGTACTCCGGCTTCGGCGACACCCCCCTCGGCGTCGCCGGCCAGGTCATCCCGTGGAACTTCCCGCTCCTGATGCTGGCCTGGAAGATCGCCCCGGCGCTGGCCTGCGGCAACACCGTCGTGCTCAAACCGGCGGAGACCACCCCGCTGACGGCGCTGCTCTTCGCCGAGATCTGCCAGCAGGCCGACCTGCCCCCCGGCGTGGTCAACATCGTCACCGGTGCCGGCGCGACGGGTCATGCGCTGGTCTCCCACGACGACGTCGACAAGGTCGCCTTCACCGGCTCGACCGATGTCGGTCGCGCGATCGCCAAGGCGGTGGCCGGCAGCCGCAAGAAGGTCACCCTCGAGCTCGGCGGCAAGGCCGCCAACATCGTCTTCGACGACGCCCCCATCGACCAGGCGGTCGAGGGGATCGTCGGGGGCATCTTCTTCAACCAGGGCCACGTGTGCTGCGCGGGATCGCGGCTGCTGGTGCAGGAGTCCGTCGCCGAGGAGGTCATGGACCGCCTCAAGCGCCGCATGTCGACCCTGCGGATGGGTGACCCGCTCGACAAGAACACCGACATCGGCGCCATCAACTCCGGTGAGCAGCTCAAGCGCATCCGCGAGCTCGCCGGTGTCGGCGACGCCGAGGGCGCCGAGCGCTGGGAGGTCGCCTGCGACCTGCCCACCAAGGGGTTCTGGTTCCCCCCGACCCTCTTCACCGGGGTCTCCCAGGCCCACCGGATCGCCCGTGAGGAGATCTTCGGGCCCGTCCTGTCGGTGCTCACCTTCCGGACGCCGGCCGAAGCCGTCGAGAAGGCCAACAACACCCCCTACGGCCTCTCGGCCGGGGTGTGGACCGACAAGGGATCCAGGATCCTCTCCATCGCCAACCAGCTCCGTGCCGGCGTGGTCTGGGCCAACACCTTCAACAAGTTCGACCCCACTTCGCCGTTCGGCGGCTACAAGGAGTCCGGCTACGGACGCGAGGGCGGCCGCCACGGCCTCGAGGGCTACCTGAAGGGAACCGACGCCTGATGCCATCGACACGCATTGATGTCCGGAAGACCTACAAGCTCTACATCGGCGGGCAGTTCCCCCGCTCGGAGTCGGGCCGCTCCTACGTCGTCAACGACGCCAAGGGACGGCTGCTCGCCAACGCGGCCCAGGCCTCCCGCAAGGACGCCCGAGACGCCGTACAGGCCGCACGCAAGGCGTTCCCCGGCTGGTCGGGCAGGACCGCCTACAACCGCGGCCAGGTCGTCTACCGGATCGCCGAGGTGCTCGAAGGCCGCCGTGAGCAGTTCGAGGCCGAGCTGCGCGCCAGCGAGGGCGTGACCGCGGTCAAGGCGCGCACCTACGTCGACGCGGCGATCGACCGCCTCGTCTGGTACGCCGGGTGGGCCGACAAGATCACCCAGGTCGTCGGCAACGCCAACCCAGTCGCCGGCCCGTTCTTCAACCTGTCCACGCCCGAGCCCAGCGGGGTCGTCGCGGTGGTCGCCCCACGGGGCCCGCTGCTCGGCCTCGTGAGCGTCGTCGCGCCGCTGATCATCACCGGCAACACCGTCGTGGTCATCGCCAGCGAGGCGCACCCGCTCACCGCGATCACCCTCGGCGAGGTGATGGCCACCAGCGACCTGCCCGGCGGTGTCGTCAACGTGCTGACCGGCTCCGTCTCCGAGATCGCGCCATGGCTGGCCTCCCACATGGACGTCAACGGCATCGACCTCACCGGCGTCGACGACGACGCGCTGGCGCGAGACCTCGAGGTCGCCGCTGCCGACAACCTCAAGCGCGTACGACGCCCCGCCCCCGGCACCGACTGGCTCGCCGAGCCCGACCTGGACCGGATGACCGCGTTCCTCGAGACCAAGACCGTCTGGCACCCGATCGGGGTCTGACCGCCTGCTGAGTGTCCCCTGCTGAACTTCCACTCCGACGAGTGGAACTTCATCAGGGCCTCAGCGTGGACACATGGCAACAGGGATGGACTTCCACTCTGACGAGTGGAAGTCCATCCCTGTTGCGTACGGCGAGTGTCAGCGGTTGAGCATCGCCGAGGCGAGCACTCCGAGCATGTCGTCGGGGTCGGTCACCAGGTAGTTCTGGCCACCGGTCGCCTTCGCGATCTGGGCGAGCTCGGGGGTGTCGGCGTCCTGCGAGATACCGATGACGACGACCTTGACGGGCTTGCTCGGGTCGCGGAGGTTCTCCAGCTGCTTGACCAGCGCGTCGATGTTCATCGAGCTGGTGTCGTCGCTCGCCCCGTCGGTGAAGATGACCACCGAGTTGAACCAGGCCGCGTCCCACTCCGCCTGTGCCGTCTTGTAGGCCGCCAGCGTCGCGTCGAGCACCGCGGTGGCACCGCGCACGCGGCTGGCCATCTTTGCGGAGTCGGAGGCGAGCAGGTCTCGCTGGAGGCCACCGTCGACCTCTTCGTTCAGCGGGCGCATCGGGACGAACTCCTCCCACGCGGCGTTGTTCTCACCACGGTTCTTGGAGAAGCCCCACGTCCCGATCCGGGCGTTGGCAGGCAGGTTGTCGAGCGCGAGCAGCGCCGCGTTCGTGGCCAGCTGCACGCGGGAGATGTTGCCGATCTGCTGCTTCATGGAGCCGGACAGGTCGACCAGCGCCAGGATGCTGGACGGCACGGCGAGGACTCGCCACTCCCGCATGGTGTTGTCGGTGGTCTTCTGGTCGACGACAGGCAGCACCTTGGAAGCACCGAGGCCCACTCCGCCGGTGAGCGCCTTGGCGTCGGGGAGGCGGAACTCCGCCGCAGTGACGGCTGCCTGGCCCTCGCCCGAGGAGAACCAGTGCGCCAGACCGCGTCCCACACGGGCGGACACGTCGCGCCCGGTGTTGTTGACGTCGATGCCTGCCCGACCGACGTCGATGATCGGGAACTGCAGCATCGGCACGCCGGTGCGCGGGGCCACCAGGGTCAGCTGGTCGTTGCTGCGTCGAGCGGCGAGGTAGCCCTGCTCCGTCACGGGGACGAGCTGGGTGCTGGAGGCGGTGATCGCCTGGAGGTCTGCAGCACCGGTACCGTCCTCACCGGCCGCCTCCCCGTAGCTCTGGGCGACCGGGACGGTGAGGTCCTTGATCTCCTGCTCCGTGCGCCCGGTCTGCTTGGACTCGGCGTAGGGCGCCAGCAGGGCGAGCGCGGAGGCACCGTTGGAGCTGGGGTCGGCCACGCTCAGCTTGCCGCCTGCGAGGACCTCGGCCCATGATGCGGGCGTCTTGGCGACCGGGCCACCGGCCAGACCCACCGGCGTCTGGGCGACGACATCGACGATCGGCGTGCCGGCCCAGCCGGCGGCAGCCAGCTGGCCCTTCCACGTCGGGCTGTCGGGCACCCAGAGCTCGGGCATCTCGGCGTCGGGGTCGTTGAGCAGCGCCACGACGTCGCTCACGGTGCCGACGGTCAGCTTGACGTCGAGGCAGGACTCCTCGGCCTCGAAGGCCTTGACCCCCTCCTTGACGAGCTCCTCCATGGCGGGGGCGGTGGTGAGCCGCACCTCCTCGGCCACGCAGTCGGAGGCCGCGCCGTCGTCCTCGCCGCCGAGCACGAAGAATGCGATGACTCCGGCGACGAGCAACAGGGCGAGCCCCACGAGCAGGGGCACGTTCTGGGTGAGCCCGGACCGCTCGGCGCTGGCGCCGGCCGAGCCCTCGGGCGCAGGGGTGTTCGAGTCGTAGTGACTCATTTCGTCCTCCAACGTGGAACGATCAAGCTTGGTGGTCTCGGTGAGATTAGTGTCCTGACGCGCCCTGCGGGGCGGAACAGCGGAAATGAGACAGACGCGTGACACACGCACAGGTGGTCGTGCTGGCCGGTCCCAGCGGGGCCGGCAAGTCCCGCCTCGCCGAGCGCCTCGGCCACCCGGTCCTACGCCTGGACGACTTCTACCGGCAAGGTGACGACCCTGGCCTGCCCAGGATCACCCACGGCCCAAACGCCGGCATGGTCGACTGGGACGACCCGGCCTCGTGGTCCCACGACGAGGCCGTCCGCGCGCTGCACGAGCTGTGCACCACCGGCGCGGTCGAGGTGCCCGTCTACGAGATCGCCCTCAACAGCCGCCGCGGCACGCGTCGCCTCGAGCTCGCTGGGGCGGACCGTGTCGTGGCCGAGGGGATCTTCGCACCGGAGGTGGTCGCCGACTGTGAGCGGCTGGGGCTGCTCGCGGCCGCCTTCTGCATCACCCAGCACCCGGTGGTCACGTTCTGGCGCCGCCTCACCAGAGACCTGCGGGAGCACCGCAAGCCTCCGCTGGTGCTGGTGCTCCGCGGCATCGCCCTGCTCCGGGACCAGCGACGGATCGTGGCCCACGCCGTGGCCCAGGGCTGCCGACCGGCGACGCCCGACCAGGCCTTCGCAGCACTGGGTGCACGGCTGTGAGGCTCGTCCAGCCCGACCGCAGGTCGTGCGGCGCAGCCTGCCTCGTGGTGGCCGCGCGCGCCTCCAGCCCCGAGGTGGCGGCCAGCATCCCCGACCAGGCGACGTTCTCCCGCGAGGTGCTCCGGGCCCACCGAAGGATCACCTCGCTGGTCGACCGGGCGGGCTCGCTCCAGGTCCCGTGGCTGCGCGCCATCGGGACGGCCCCGTGGGCAGCGGCGCGCGAGCTGCGACTCATCACGGGAGTCGACTACAGCTCCCACCCCACGCCGGTCCGCCACGACGCGTGGCGCTACGTCCGTACCGCCACTCAGCGGCTCCCTGTGGCGGTCTACATCGGCGACCGGCTGTGCCCGCGACACGTCGTGCTGGTGCTGGAGGCCACCGACGAGGGCGCGTGGACCTATGAGCCCGCCGTCGGCAACGTCCGGCTGGTCGCACGTGAGCGCTGGACCAGCGGGCCGCTGCAGCTGGCCGGCTGGGACAGGCCGTGGATCACGCTCGCGCCCAGCTGAGGCGGTCAGTCACCCATGAGTGCGGCGTACCCCGGCTTGATGACCCCGTCGATGAGGGCGAGGCGCTCGTCGAAGGGAAGGAACGCCGACTTCATCGCGTTGATGGTGAACCAGCGCAGGTCCGCGAGGCCGTAGCCGAAGGCCTCGACCAGGTCGAACATCTCCTGCGTCATCGACGTCCCCGACATCAGGCGGTTGTCGGTGTTGACCGTCACCCGGAACCGCAGCTCGGTGAGCAGGCCGATCGGGTGCTCGGCGATTGAGGCGGCCGCACCGGTCTGGACGTTGGACGCCGGGCACAGCTCGAGCGGGATCCGCTTGTCACGCACGTAGGAGGCGAGCCGGCCCAGCTCGACCGAGCCGTCCTCGCCGACCGTGATGTCGTCGATGATCCGCACGCCGTGGCCGAGCCGGTCGGCGCCGCACCACTGGATCGCCTGCCAGATGGAGGGCAGCCCGAACGCCTCGCCGGCGTGGATCGTGAAGTGGGAGTTCTCGCGCTGGAGGTACTCGAACGCGTCGAGGTGACGGGTGGGCGGGAAGCCCTCCTCGGCGCCGGCGATGTCGAACCCGGCGACCCCGCGGTCGCGCCAAGACACCGCGAGCTCGGCGATCTCCATCGACCTGGCCTGGTGGCGCATCGCGGTGAGGATCTGGCGTACGACGATGCGTCCCCCGGCCGCTGCGGTGGCGGTCTCGAACCCCTCCTGCACGGCCGCGACGACCTCGTCGAGCGTCAGCCCGCCGTCGAGGTGCTGCTCGGGCGCGTAGCGGACCTCTGCGTAGACCACCCCGTCAGCGGCCAGGTCCTCCACGCACTCGCGTGCGACCCGTGTCAGCGCGGGGGCGGTCTGCATCACGGCGACGGTGTGGTCGAACGTCTCGAGGTAGCGCACCAGGCTTCCGGAGTCGGCCGAGTCGACGAACCAGCGGTGCAGCGCCTCGGGGTCGCTCTCGGGCAGCTGGTGGCCGCACTCGGCTGCCAGCTCGACCATGGTCGCGGGCCGCAGCCCGCCGTCGAGGTGGTCGTGCAGCAGCACCTTGGGTGCCGCGTGCACCTGGTCGCGGGTCGGGAGGGTCACAGCCACATCCTGTCAGCCCGTAGGGTGCTGGCCCATGCGCACCTTCACCAGTCTCGACGAGGTCGCCGAGGCGGCCGGCACCGACATCGGCACCAGCGAGTGGTTCGAGGTCGACCAGGCCCGCATCGACGCCTTCGCCGACGCGACCCTCGACCACCAGTGGATCCACGTGGACACCGAGGCGGCGGCCGCCGGCCCGTTCGGCACGACCATCGCCCACGGCTTCCTCACGCTCAGCCTCCTCCCCCACTTCGCCTCGCAGGTCTTCACCCTGGAGACCCCGGGCGCCAAGCTGAACTACGGCCTCGACAAGGTCCGCTTCCCCAGCCCGGTCCCCGTGGGCAGCCGGCTGCGCTCGCACGTGCGGTTCAGCGAGATCAAGGAGCTTCCGGCAGGCAAGCAGCTCACCGTCGAGCACACGGTGGAGATCGAGGGCCAACCCAAGCCGGCGTGCGTGGCCGCGCACGTGGTCCTGCTGCTCGCCTGAGGCTCCTCAGCCGATCCGGTCGATGACCAGGGGGGCCGGGGTGTACGACGCGGCGTCGTCGATGTCGTACCCGTCCTCCAATGTGCTGAGGGCGCGCTCGAAGCGCTCCGGCTCGTCGGTGAGGAGGGTGAAGAGCGGCTCGCCCTGGGTGACCTCGTCGCCCGGCCTGGCGTGCCACACGACTCCGGCGCCCGCCTGCACGGGGTCCTCCTTGCGAGCCCGGCCCGCCCCGAGGCGCCAGGCGGCCAGGCCGACCGCCATCGCGTCGAGGCGGGTGAGGGTGCCGGATGCGTCGGCGCGGACGACGTGCGACTCCTTCGCCTGGGGCAGCGGGGCCTCCGGGTCGCCTCCCTGGGCCCGGACCATGGCGTTCCAGGCGTCCATCGCGGAGCCGTCGGCGAGCCTCTCGGCGGGGTCGACGTCGGTGACGCCGGCTCCGGCGAGCATCTCCCGGGCCAGCGCCACGGTGAGCTCGACCACGTCGGCTGGCCCACCTCCGGCCAGCACCTCCACCGACTCGGCCACCTCGATCGCGTTGCCGGCGGTCAGTCCGAGCGGGGTGCTCATGTCGGTGAGGAGGGCGACGGTGCGGACGCCCGCGTCCTGGCCGAGGGCGACCATCGTCTCGGCGAGCTCACGGGCCCGCGCCTCGTCCTTCATGAAGGCGCCGGTGCCGACCTTGACGTCGAGGACCAGGGCGCCGGTGCCCTCGGCGATCTTCTTGGACATGATCGAGCTCGCGATCAGCGGGATGGCCTCGACGGTGCCAGTCACGTCGCGCAGGGCATAGAGCTTCTTGTCGGCCGGCGCCAGGCCGTCGCCCGCGGCGCAGATGACTGCGCCGACGTCCTCGAGCTGGGCCAGCATCTCGGCGTTGGTGAGGCTCGCCCGCCAGCCGGGGATCGACTCGAGCTTGTCGAGGGTGCCGCCGGTGTGCCCGAGTCCTCGCCCTGACAGCTGGGGCACGGCGACGCCGCACGCGGCCACCAGCGGAGCCAGCGGGAGCGTGATCTTGTCGCCCACGCCACCCGTGGAGTGCTTGTCGGCCGTGGGACGGGAGAGCCCGGAGAAGTCCATCCGCTCCCCCGAGGCGATCATGGCTGCGGTCCACCGGGCGATCTCGCGCGGCACCATGCCGTTGAGGAGGATCGCCATGGCCAGTGCCGCCATCTGCTCGTCGGCCACCTCGCCGCGGGTGTAGGCGTCGATCACCCAGTCGATCTGGCTGTCGCTCAGCTCACCGCGGTCGCGCTTGGCGGTGATGACCTCGACCGCGTCGTGGCGGCTCACGCGTCCGTCCGTCCCGCGAACGTCGCCAGGTCATCGGGGCCGAACGCGTCCGGCAGGACCTCTGCCATGGAGCGCAGGCCGGAGACGGTCATCATCTGCAGGTCCCTGCCACCGTGCTCGAAGAGCAGCTGTCGGCAGCGACCGCACGGCATGATCACCTCGCCTGCGCCGTCGACGCACACGAAGTGAGTCAGCCGGCCGCCGCCCGTCGCGTGCAGCTGGCTCACGAGCCCGCACTCGGCACAGAGCGTGACGCCGTACGCCGCGTTCTCGACGTTGCAGCCCACCAGGAGCCGGCCGTCGTCGGCCAGCGCCGCAGCGCCGACGCGGTAGTTGCTGTAAGGGGCGTAGGCTCGCGCAGCCACCTCGGTGGCCGCCACCTTCAGGTCATCCCATCGCTCTTGGTCCACGCGCGTCAGTATGGGCCACGCTCAGATCCCCAGCGACCGGCAAGGGCCCAAGGTCACCTCCTTCGGGACCAATTCCCGCCAAATGTCTCAACACGGTAGCGATCTGGGGAGACTGGTGACGCACACCGCCGTATGACGGCATCATGCAGCAGTAGCACGCCTCCACCCCGGGGGCGGCTGATCTTGGAGGCATCTGTGAGGAACACGAGGAAGGTCGTCGTCGGGGGTCTCGTAGCCCTGCTGGCGAGCGCGACCCTGGCCGCATGTGGCGAAGAGCCGGCAGACGAGGCGAACGGTGGCAACGAGCCCGCAGCGAGCGACTTCCTGCCGTGCATCGTGTCCGACGCTGGCGGGTTCGACGACAAGTCGTTCAACCAGCTCGGCTACGAGGGCGCCAAGCAGGCGGCCGACGAGTTCGGTGTCGAGCTGAAGCCCGTGGAGTCCAACAGCGAGAACGACTACGCGCCCAACCTCGAGAGCCTCGTGGCCGAGGGTTGCGACGTCATCGTGACGGTGGGCTTCGCCCTCGCTGCGGCGACCAAGGAGTCCGCTGCGGCCAACCCCGACATCGAGTACGTCCTGATCGACGACTCCGCCGACGGCGGCGAGGACGGCCAGACCTTCGACGGCAAGGCCGACCAGCCCAACATCAAGCCGCTCCTCTACGACACCGCGCAGGCTGCGTTCCTCGCCGGCTACGCGGCGGCCGACTTCAGCAAGACCGGCAAGATCGGCACCTACGGCGGCATGCCGTTCCCGACCGTGACGATCTTCATGGACGGCTTCAAGCAGGGCGCCGAGTACTACGCCGAGGAGAAGGGCAAGGACGTCAAGGTCGTCGGCTGGAACGGCAAGGACGGCTCCTTCACCGGTGGCTTCGAGGCCAACGAGGCGGCCACCAACACCGCCAAGCAGATCATCGACCAGGACGTCGACGTCATCCTGCCGGTCGGCGGACCCATCTACGAGGGTGCGCTCACCGCGATCGAGGACTCCGGCAAGGACATCGCGATGATCGGTGTCGACGCCGACCTCTACGAGACGGACCCCAACACCCAGGAGGTCGTGCTCACCTCGATCCTCAAGGGCATGAAGGTCTCCACCTACGAGGCCGTCAAGGCCGCCGGTGAGGACAACTTCGACTTCGAGCCCTACGTCGGCACCCTCGAGAACGACGGCGTGGGCATCGCCCCGTTCCACAACTTCGAGGACCAGGTCTCCGAGTCGCTCCAGAGCGAGCTCGACGAGGTCAAGGCCGGCATCATCGACGGCTCCATCCCGGTGACGTCCTACCTCAACCAGTAGCACCAGCTCTCGTGTGAGGGGAGGTCGACACTCGTCGGCCTCCCCTCACGCACCTGTCCATGTCTTCTGCGAGTCATGCTCGTGCAAGGATGCGATCCCATGAAGCTCGAGTTGCGTGGCATCACCAAGCGTTTCGGCAGCGTGGTGGCCACGAATCGAATCTCCCTGACTGTCGAGCCCGGAGAGATCCACTGCCTCCTCGGGGAGAACGGCGCCGGCAAGTCGACCCTGATGAACGTCCTCTACGGCCTCTACCCCGCCGACGAGGGCGAGATCCTGCTCGACGGCGAGGTGCAGCACTTCACGGGTCCCGGTGACGCGATGGAGGCCGGCATCGGCATGGTGCACCAGCACTTCATGCTCATCCCGGTCTTCAGCGTCAGCGAGAACGTCATGCTCGGCCACGAGGCGACCGGGTTCGCCGGCACCCTCGACCTCGCCGCCGCCCGGGAGCGGGTCCGGGAGATCTCCGAGCGCTTCGGCTTCCACATCGACCCCGACGCCCTCGTCGAGGACCTGCCGGTCGGTGTGCAGCAGCGGGTCGAGATCATCAAGGCGCTCTCCCGCGACGCCGAGCTGCTGGTCTTCGACGAGCCCACGGCGGTCCTGACGCCCCAGGAGACCGACGAGCTGATGGAGATCATGCGCCAGCTCAAGGAGGCCGGCAAGGCCATCGTCTTCATCACCCACAAGCTGCGCGAGGTCCGGGCCGTGGCCGACCGGATCACCGTCATCCGCCTCGGCAAGGTCGTTGGCGAGGCCGACCCCAAGGCCACCAACGCCGAGCTCGCCTCGTTGATGGTCGGCCGTCCCGTGGAGCTCGTCGTGCACAAGGGGGAGGCCCAGCTCGGCGAGGACGCCTTCGTCGTCGAGGACCTGCGGGTCGTCGACGCAGCCGGGCACGTGAACGTCGACGACATCAGCTTCACCGTCCGAGCCGGGGAGATCCTGGCCGTGGCGGGCGTCCAGGGCAACGGCCAGACCGAGCTCACCGAGGCGATCATGGGCCTGCAGGACCACGTCACCGGCTCGATCCGGCTCGACGGCAAGGAGCTGCGAGGCAGGTCCGTGCGCAAGGTCCTCGACGCCGGGGTCGGGTTCATCCCCGAGGACCGGCAGGTCGACGGCCTCGTGTCGAGCTTCACCATCGCCGAGAACCTCATGCTCAACCGCAGCTTCAAGTCGCCGTTCGTGCGCCGTGGCGCCGTGCGCTTCGACGTGCTCCGCGAGTTCGCCGACGAGAAGCTCAAGGAGTACGACGTCCGCGCCCGCGACATCGACAGCGAGGCGGGCGAGCTGTCGGGCGGCAACCAGCAGAAGGTGGTCGTGGCGCGCGAGCTGTCCCGCGACCTGCGGCTGCTCATCGCCGCGCAGCCCACCCGCGGTGTCGACGTCGGGTCCATCGAGTTCATCCACAAGCAGATCGTGGCCACCCGCGACCGCGGCGTCCCCGTCCTGGTGGTCTCCACCGAGCTCGACGAGGTGGCCGCCCTCGCGGACCGCATCATGGTCCTCTACCGAGGCAAGATCGTCGGCATCGTGCCAGGCGACACCCCGCGCGAGACCCTGGGCCTGATGATGACCGGCGAACGCCCCAAGGACGTGGTCGCGTGAACGAGTCCGTGACGGACCAGCAGCCCACCCCGGCCCCGGCCGAGGAGCCGGAGGAGAAGGGTCCCGACAAGTCCCCGTCGTTGCTGCGGCAGATCGCAGCCGGCGACATCACGGCCGGGTTCCTCGCCGTGTTCCTCTCGGTGCTGGTGGGCTCGGTCATGATCGCCGCCACCGACGACGCGGTGCGCGAGAGCGCCGGCTACCTCTTCGCCGCGCCGACCGACTTCTTCGCCGCTGTGTGGGAGGCCGTCTGGGGCGCCTACACGGCCCTGTTCCGCGGCGCGGTCTACAACGACCGGGTGGACGACTTCGCCACCCAGATCCGTCCGCTCACCGAGACCCTGAAGTACTCCGGCCCCCTCATCGCGGCCGGGCTCGGGGTGGGGATCGGGTTCCGCGCAGGCCTGTTCAACATCGGCGGACGCGGCCAGATGCTCCTCGCCGGCGCGGCGGCCGGCTACGTCGGGTTCAAGCTCGACCTGCCGATGATCGTCCACCTGCCCCTGGCCATCGTCGTCGGCATGGCCGTCGCCGCCCTGTGGGGCGGCCTCGCCGGCCTGCTCAAGGCGCGCACGGGCGCCCACGAGGTGATCACCACGATCATGCTCAACTGGGTGGCCTACTACCTCGTGCTGTGGGCCCTCAAGCAGTCCTACCTGCTGCAGACTCCGGGCTCGGCCAACCCCAAGTCGTTGCCGATGAAGGACACCGCGATCCTGCCCGACCTCCTGGGCGACCGGTTCAACCTCCATCTCGGCTTCCTCCTGGCCATCGTCGCCGTCGCCGTCATGTGGTGGGTCATGAACAGGTCCACCCTCGGCTACCGCATCCGTGCCGTCGGCGAGAGCCCGACCGCGGCCCGGGTCGCAGGCATCGACGTCGGCCGCACCTACGTCACGGTGATGCTCATCGCCGGTGCGCTCGTGGGTCTGGCCGGGGTCAACCAGACCCTCGGGACGACGACCAGCGGCGTCACCCCGGACCTCGACGCCGGCATCGGCTTCGACGCCATCACCGTCGCCCTCCTGGGCCGGTCGCGGCCGCTCGGCATCCTCGCCGCGGGCCTCCTCTTCGGCGCCCTCAAGGCCGGTGGCTTCACCATGCAGACCTCGGAGAACATCTCCGTCGACCTGGTCCTGGTCGTGCAGTCCCTGATCGTGCTGTTCCTCGCGGCGCCGCCACTGGTGCGCGCGATCTTCCGGCTCCCCTCCAAGGAGGCCAAGTGACCACCACGACCGAGACCCCCGCGGCTCCTGCGCCCGGGCTCGCCGGGAGCCCCGCCCTGGTCCCGATGGTCAGCAAGAAGACCCCGATCATCGTGGGGGTGCTGACGCTCGCCCTGGCGATCATCCTGCTGCGCCGCGGCAAGTCCGGTGACACCACCTTCCGCCTGGCGCGGGACAGCGACTTCGTCCAGCTGCCCGACGTCGTCCTCCCCGGCATGGTCTCGGCATGGGTGCTGCTCATCGTCTGTGCAGTCATGGCCGGCCTGTCGGTGCTCGCCTACACCCGCACCCGGCCGACCCCGGCGTGGGTGCTGGCCGTCTTCGCCTTCGCGTGGATGGCCGGCTTCCTCTGCTGGGCGGCCATCGGGGGTCGCCTGTCGGTGGTCAGCCTGTTCGCGAGCGCGATCGCCCTGGCCGTCCCCCTCGTCTTCGGCGCCCTGGGCGGCGTGCTCGGCGAGCGTGCCGGCGTGGTCAACATCGCGATCGAGGGCCAGCTGCTCTTCGGGGCCTTCGCCGCGGCGATCACCGCCTCGACCACGGGATCACCGTGGGCCGGGCTGATCGCCGCCATGGTGGCGGGTGCGCTGATCGCCCTGGTGCTGGGCCTCTTCGCCATCACCTACTACGTCGACCAGGTGATCGTGGGCGTGGTGCTCAACGTCCTGGTCGTGGGCCTGACCAACTTCTTCTTCCGGCAGGTGCTGACCCCCAACGCCGCCTCGCTCAACTCCCCCGACCGGCTGTCGGTGATACCGATCCCCGTCCTCGGCGACATCCCCCTGATCGGTCCGGTGCTCTTCCGCCAGACCCCGCTGGTCTACCTGCTCTACGGCATCGTGGCGCTGGTCGCGTTCGCGCTCTACCGCACGCGGTGGGGGCTACGGGTCCGTGCGGTCGGTGAGCACCCCATGGCCGCCGACACGGTCGGCATCAAGGTCAACCGCACGCGCTACCGCACCATCCTCCTCGCCGGCGCGATCGCTGGTCTGGGTGGCGCCTACTTCAGCCTGGTGTCGGTGTCCGGGTTCAACCGCGAGATGACCGGTGGTGCGGGCTACATCGCCCTGGCAGCGGTCATCTTCGGCAAGTGGGACCCCATCCGCGCCACGCTGGCCGCGCTGCTGTTCGGCTTCGCCAGCAACCTCCAGGGCGTGCTGAAGGTCCTGGGCTCGCCGGTGCCGAGCGAGTTCATGCTGATGTTGCCCTACGTCGTGACGATCTTCGCCGTGGCCGGCCTGGTCGGCCGCTCGCGACCCCCCGCGGCCGACGGGATCCCCTACCGCAAGGAGTGAGGGGGCTCTGCGTCGAGCGCCGTGACGGCGACCTGCGCCATCACGCGCGCCCCGATGCCCGTGGCGGCCTCGTCGATGCGCAGGTTGCCCTGGTGGAGGTCGTAGGTCGGTCCGCCGGGCGTGCGGGTGCCCAGGCGCGCCATGGCGCCGGGGACGCGGTCGAGGTACCAGCCGAAGTCCTCCCCGCCCAGGCTCTGGCTGGTGGGGACGTGGCCGTGCGGGCCGAGGACGCTCTCGACCGCGGCCCCGAGCAGCGGGGTGGACGACGGGCCGTTGACCACGGGCGGCACGCCACGCTGGTAGATCACCTCGGCGTTGACGCCGTAGGGAGACACGATCTGGGTGACCATCTGGCGGACCAGGTGCTCGGCGTCGGCCCAGGCGACCGCGTCCAGCATGCGCACGGTGCCGGAGACCATCCCTGAGTGGGGGATGACGTTCGGCGCCGAGCCGGCGCGTACGACGCCCCACACGACGCTGACCCCGGCGCGCGGGTCCAGCCGCCTGCTGAGGATGGCCGGGAGCTCGGTGATGAGCTTGCCGAGCGCGAAGGTGAGGTCCTCGGTGAGGTGGGGACGGCTGGTGTGACCGCCCTTGCCGACCACCCGGACGCTGAGGGTGTCCGCAGCGCCCGTGAGCGGTCCCTCGCGCAGGCCGAGGCGACCCACGTCGAGACTGGGGTCGCAGTGCAGCCCGAAGACGTGGTCGACGCCGTCGAGGGCGCCCGCGCCCAGCAGGTGGAGGGCACCACCCGGCATGACCTCCTCGGCAGGCTGGAACAGCAGCCGCACGCGGCCGCGGAGCAGGCCGTGCGAGGCCACCTCGGAGAGAGCCAGCCCGGCTCCGACGAGCGCGCTGGTGTGCACGTCGTGACCGCACGCGTGGGCGACACCGGGGACGGTGCTCTTCCAGGGGTCGGTGGTCAGGTCGTCCACCGGGAGCGCGTCGAGGTCGGCGCGCAGCGCCACCAAGCGCTCTCCCTCCCCCAGGTCGGCGATCACCCCTCCACCGTCGAGGGCCGTGACGTCCCACCCGGTGTCTTCCAGGTGGGTCACGACGCACTCGGTGGTGCGTGACTCGGCCCAGCTGAGCTCGGGGTGCGCGTGCAGGTCGCGGCGGAGGGAGATGAGGTCGTCGGAGTACTTCTCGACGACGTCGGCGATCAGGGAGGAGGCAGGATGGTCAGGCATGTCCTGACTAGCCTAGTTGCTGGGCGAGTCGTAGGCCTCCAGAATCCGGTCGGCGGCCAGTGCAGCGGGCAGCTCGCCCGACAGCACCGCGGCCCGCACCTCGTCCCTGATCGCGGCCACGGCCGCCGACGACCTCAACCGTTGGTCGAGCTCGTCGCGCACCAGCGCCCAGGTGAAGTCGAGCTGCTGCTCGGCGCGCTTGCGGGCCAGCCCCGCCTCGCCGAGGTGCTCGCGGTGCGCGAGGACCCGCTCCCAGACGTCGTCCACACCGTCGCCGGTGAGCCCTGAGCAGGTCGTGACCGGCGGTGCCCACTCTCCCTTGCCGCGCACCAGGCGGAGTGCCCCGGCGAGCTCGCGCGCCGCGACCCGGGCCTCGCCCTCGTGCTGTTCGTCGGCCTTGTTGACCGCGAGCACGTCCGCGATCTCGAGGATGCCCTTCTTGATGCCCTGCAGCTGGTCGCCGGTGCGGGCGAGGGTGAGGAAGAGGAAGGTGTCGACCATGCCGGCCACGGTGATCTCGGACTGGCCGACGCCGACCGTCTCGACGAGCACGACGTCGTACGACGCCGCCTCGAGGACCTGCATCGCCTGGCTGGTCGCCCGTGCGACGCCGCCGAGGGTGCCGGCCGAGGGTGAGGGCCGGATGAAGGCACGGGGATCGGTGGCGAGGGCCGCCATCCGCGTCTTGTCGCCGAGGACCGATCCGCCGGTCCGGACGCTCGACGGGTCGACGGCGAGCACGCCGACGTGGTGCCCCGCGGCGGTCAGGCGGGTGCCGAGCGACTCGATGAAGGTGGACTTCCCGACGCCGGGGACCCCGGAGATGCCGACGCGGGTCGCCAGGGGTCTCGTGACACCGCTTCGTCCTTCCTCGACCACCGGGGTGGCGAGCTCGGTCAGCAGCTCGCGCGCGGCCTGCCGGTGGTCGGGACGCGACGACTCCACGAGGGTGATCGCGCGCGAGACCGCCGCGCGCCGGCCGGAGCGGATGCCCTCGACCAGCGCCGCGACGTCCACGGCACGGGCCATCAGCCGGCGTGCTGTTCCCGCAGGCGCGCCAGCAGGTCCAGCGCCGAGTCGGCGATGACCGTGCCGGGCAGGAACACCGCGGCTGCGCCCATCTCGTGCAGCGTCGGCACGTCGTCGGGCGGGATCACCCCGCCGATGACGACCATGATGTCGGGGCGGCCCTGGTCGGCGAGCGCCCGGCGCAGCGCCGGCAGCAGCGTCAGGTGGCCGGCTGCCAGCGACGAGACGCCGACGATGTGCACGTCGGCGTCGACCGCCTGCTGGGCGACCTCCTCGGGCGTGGAGAAGAGCGGGCCCACGTCGACGTCGAACCCGAGGTCGGCGAAGGCGGTCACCACGACCTTCTGCCCACGGTCGTGACCGTCCTGGCCCATCTTGGCGACGAGGATGCGCGGCCGGCGGCCCTCCTCGGCCTCGAACTCCTCGGTGGCTCGCAGGACCTGGGCGACCTTGTCGTTCCCGGTGGCGCCTGCCTCGTCGCGGTACACGCCGGTGATCGTACGGATCACGGCCTGGTGGCGCCCCCACGGCTTCTCCATGGCGTCGGAGATCTCGCCGACCGTGGCCTTGGCGCGCGCGGCGTCGACCGCGAGCTCGAGCAGGTTGCCGGTGCCCTTCTCGGCCGCACCCGTCAGCGCCGCCAGCGCCTCGGCGACGGCGTCGTCGTCGCGCTCGGCACGCAGCCGCTCCAGCTTGGCGACCTGCTGGCGGTAGACGTCGTCGTTGTCGACCCGCAGGACGTCGAGCTTGTCCTCCACGGGAAGCCGGTAGGTGTTGACGCCGATGACCTTCTGCTGACCGGAGTCGATGCGCGCCTGGGTGCGGGCGGCCGCCTCCTCGATGCGCATCTTGGGAATGCCCTGCTCGATGGCGGCGGCCATGCCGCCTGCGGCCTCCGCCTCCTGGATGTGCGCCCACGCACGCTCGGCGAGGTCGTGGGTGAGCTTCTCCACGTAGTAGGAGCCCGCCCAGGGGTCGATGATCTCGGTCGTGCGGCTCTCCTGCTGGAGCAGCAGCTGGGTGTTGCGTGCGATGCGGGCGGAGAAGTCGGTCGGCAGCGCGATCGCCTCGTCGAGGGCGTTGGTGTGCAGCGACTGCGTGTGGCCCTGGGTGGCGGCCATCGCCTCGATGCACGTGCGGCCGACGTTGTTGAAGACGTCCTGCGCGGTCAGCGACCAGCCCGAGGTCTGGCTGTGGGTGCGCAGCGAGCGCGACTTGGGGTTCTGCGGGTCGAAGTCCCCGACCAGTCGCGACCAGAGCGCGCGGGCCGCGCGCATCTTGGCGACCTCCATGAAGAAGTTCATCCCGATGGCCCAGAAGAAGCTCAGCCGCGGGGCGAACTGGTCGATCGTCAGACCCGCGTCGAGCCCCGCACGGATGTACTCCACCCCGTCGGCGAGCGTGTAGGCGAGCTCGAGGTCGGCCGTCGCCCCGGCCTCCTGCATGTGGTAGCCGGAGATCGAGATGGAGTTGAAGCGCGGCATGTTCTGCGAGGTGTAGGAGAAGATGTCGCTGATGATCCGCATGCTCGGCTTGGGCGGGTAGATGTAGGTGTTGCGGACCATGAACTCCTTGAGGATGTCGTTCTGGATGGTCCCCGCCAGCTGCTCGGGCTTGACGCCCTGCTCCTCGGCCGCCGCGATGTAGAGCGCCATGACCGGCAGCACGGCGCCGTTCATGGTCATCGACACGCTCATCGTGTCGAGCGGGATGCCGTCGAACAGTGTGCGCGTGTCGTAGATCGAGTCGATCGCCACGCCCGCCATGCCGACGTCTCCGCGAACCCTGGGGTGGTCGGAGTCGTAGCCGCGGTGGGTGGCGAGGTCGAAGGCGACGCTCAGCCCCTTCTGGCCGGCGGCGAGGTTGCGGCGGTAGAAGGCGTTCGACTCCTCCGCGGTGGAGAAGCCGGCGTACTGCCGGATCGTCCACGGCTGGGTGGTGTACATCGTCGGGTAGGGGCCGCGGAGGAACGGCGCCAGCCCGGGCCAGGTCTCCAGCGCGTCCAGGCCGTCGAGGTCGCCGGCGTCGTAGGCCGCCTTGACCTCGATCCCCTCGGGGCTGTGCCACGACTCCCCTGCATCACTGCCACCGCTGGTCGAGGAAGGACGAAGCGGTGTCCTGAGACCCAGCTCCACCTCGGCGAAGTTCTCGGGAATGCTCATCGGCTGAGCTCCTCTCGGATACGGCCCAGGAAGGCCAGGGCGTCCACCCCCAGGGCAGCCCAATCATCAACAGCGTCGTCGCCCTCGACCGCGATCCCGCTGCGCCCGCCCGGCTTGCCCGCCAGGACGACGTACGACGCCCCGGCCGAGCGCAGCGCGGCCACCAGGTCGGCGCCCCACTCGTCGTAGGCGGCGTCGGTGCCGGCGAGGCAGACGACGCGCTGGCCGGCGTACTGCGCGAGGACCGCGTCAGGGCCGTCGGTGGCACCGGCCACCTCGACGGTCACCCCGCCCGCGGCGAACAGGTTGGAGACGAAGGTGGCGCGCGCGGTGTGCGCCGCGATGGAGCCCATGGTGGCGAGGAAGACCGGGTGCTCGGCCGGCTCGGCACGCATCTGCTCGTAGGGCGCCGCGTAGTGCCGCACGTCGCGCTCCGGCGCGGGCGCCCTCTCGGGCAGCGTCTCGCCGAGATGTGGGAACTCGGAGATCCCGGTGAGGGGCCGCGAGCGGTCGGCGATGCCCGCGTTGCGCCGGTCGACGACCTGCTGGACGCGCTGCTCGACCCCGGCGAGCGCCTGCTCGCCGAACCCTCCGTCGGACTCGATGCGGCCCAGCTCGGCCCAACCGGCCACGGCCAGCTCGTCGGTGAGCCTCTCGACGGCGTAGGAGCCGCCGGCCGGGTCGGTGACCACGGCCACGTGGGACTCCTCGATGAGCAGCGAGGAGGTGTTGCGTGCGATGCGGCGGCCGAAGGCGTCAGGCCGGCCCAGGCGCTCGTCGAACGGCACGACGGTCACGACGTCGGCGCCGCCGGCCCCCGCAGCGAAGGCGGCGACCGTGCTGCGCAGCATGTTGACCCAGGGGTCGTACCTGCCCATCATCGGGCGACTGGTCACCACGTGCTGGCGCTGCGGCACCTGGCCCGCTCCGGAGGCCTCCAGCACCCGCGCCCACAGGCGGCGCGCGGCACGCAGCTTGGCGATCGTCGGGAACTGCTCGTCGGTCGCGGCGTAACGGAACTCCAGCAGGCCGGCGGCCTCGTCGACGGAGAGCCCGGCCCGGGTGAGGAGCCGCAGGTAGTGGACGCCCACGGCCATGGTCCAGCCGAGCTCCTGGGCGTCGCTGGCCCCGCGGTCGTGCAGCGCGGTGCCGTCGACGACACCGCCGAGCACGCCCAGGGCCTGGGCGCGACGAACGGTCCGGACGAAGGCCTCCTCGGACGCCCGGGCGTCGTCGGGGTCGCCGAACGCCTGGGCGGTGGCCGGGTCGGCGGAGAGGTTGTTGGCCGGGTGCGGGTCGCCGGCGGCTGCGTCCAGCAACGCGGCAAGGGCCTCGGACACCTCAGGGTCGGGTCGGCCCAGGCTCACCGGGGCGAGGTCGAGCAGGACGCCCCTCAGCGCGACCGCCAGGTCGGTGCCCGGCTCGAGCTCGAGGTGGAGCGAGGTCGCACCGTTGTCCAGGTCGACGAGGGCCGCCTCGTTGACCTCCTTGGCGTCACCACCCTCCAGGGGTGTGCGCACGTCCCAGGCGCCGACGCGCCCCGGTCGCCCGCTGGTGACGCGCCCGTCGAGGTCGGCAGCCTGGCCGATCGGGGGGACCTCGATGCCGTCCAGGGTCGTGCGCGCGAGCGCCTCCCACACGGCCGAGTCGGGGTCGTCCTCGCCCAGCCTGCGAGCCTTGCGCAGGACCGCGGCGGTCGCCGCCTCCCAGGCCGAGGCGTCGTGCACGTCGTCGTCGGGGGCCAGTCGGAGCGCGCCCTCCTGGGGCTCGAACTCCTGGGGCTCCTTGAGGCCACTCATGCAGCGCAGGATAGGCCTGCCCGGGTGCAGTGGGCGACGGGTGGACCTGTGACGGACACCTCGCGACCCGAGGTCGGCAGCACAGCGACACGAGTTCCCGGGTTCCTTGGGTCTGGCGCCCCATGACGTTGACGAGGCACGATTCCTACGGTGACGACCATGACGGACGTCTTCCTCCACGTGGGGCTGTACAAGACCGGGACCACCACGATCCAGGGTGCCCTCGGCGCCACCGCCGAGCAGCTCGCGGCCGAGGGTGTCCTCTTCCCGGGTGGCTCGCGTGCCCAGCGGCTGGCGGCCTACGACCTCCTCGGCCAACGGGTCGGGGGCGAGGAGCGCGGGGAGGCGGCCGGAGCGCTCCGGCGTCTCCTCGACCTGGTCGACGCGCACGACGGTCGCGCGGTCGTCGTGTCCGAGGAGGAGCTCTCGCTCGCCAGGCCCCGACACGTGCGCCGGCTGGTGCGGTCGCTCCGCGGGCACCGGGTCTTCGTCGTCGTGGGCGCGCGCGACCCGGCACGCACGGTGGTCTCGGCGTGGCAGCAGACGATCGTCAACGGCGGCTGCACCAGCTGGCGCGACTTCGTGGCGTCCGTGCGGGGCGAGCCCGGTGCACCGCCGAGCGACGGCATCTCGTTCCACTGGCGACATGACCTGCTCCGTGTCGTGGACACGTGGGCCACGGCCGTGCCGATGGAGCAGATCCGGCTGGTCACCGTCCCACCCCGTGGCGCCCCCGGGGCGACACTGCTCGACCGCTTCGCCCGGGCGGCCGACCTGCCCGAGACCTGGCGCCCACCGCACCGGACCACGATGCGCAACGTCTCCCTGGGCGCCGCCGAGCTGGAGGCGGTGCGCCGGCTCAACGGTTCGCTGGCGGGACGGCTGAACGCCACACAACACCGGTTCGTGATCGAGGCCGGCATCCGGGCCCGGCTCGCTGGGACGACCTCGCGCCCCCTGGAGCTGCCCGCCGAGCACCAGGCCTGGGCGCGCGCCCAGGGGGAGAGGCTGGTCGCAGAGCTGGAGCAGCGCGGTGTGGAGGTCCACGGCGACCTCGCCGACCTCGTCCCGGAGTGCACGGCGCCTCCCGAGCGCGAGCTCGACGACGTGACGGATGCCGAGCTGCTCGACGCGACGCAGCAGGCGCTGCTGTCGCTCGCCCTCGACCACGGTCGGCTCTTCCGCCGCTACCGCAAGGAGTTCATGGCACAGGAGGGGCGCCTGCCAGCCGTCTCCGAGGTGGTGGGCAGCCAGCTCCGGGCCGGCGGCTTCTGGCTGCAGAAGAAGGCGCTCAGGGCCTCCGACCGCCATCCGCTCGTGGCCGGTGCGTCCCGGCTCTACGTGGCCCGCACCTCGCCGTCTCGCGCGGCGAGGCCCTGGGCCCGGCAGCGCTCGCGGCTCGCTGGCCCCATGTGACCCGTCGGTAACCGGGCACACGTCACACTCCCCGCGACTTCCGCACGCGGCGAGTGGCGGTACGGTGACCTCTTGTGGCGACCACAACCCGAACCCCTCAGCTGGTGAAGGGGGCGCGCGGCGCGCGCTCCACCATTGCCCTCAAGCTCGCGATGGCGATCAGTGGCCTGATCTTCGTCGGCTTCGTGCTCCTGCACATGTACGGCAACCTCAAGGCGCTCGACGGGCACGACGCGTTCAACGACTACGCCCACCACCTGCGCACCTTCGGCGAGCCGATGCTCCCCTACGGCGGGCTGCTGTGGATCATCCGCCTGACGCTGATCGCGTCCCTGGTGGTGCACGTGGGAGCCGCCGTCGCGCTGTGGCGCCGAGCCGGGGCCGCCCGCACCCAGAAGTACGCCGTGAAGAAGAACGTCGGCTCCTCGCTCTCCTCGCGCACGATGCGCTGGGGCGGCCTGGCGCTGCTGCTCTTCATCGTCTGGCACCTGATCAACTTCACCATCGGCAAGGTCAACATCTCCGGGGGCGAGACCAACGACCCCTACAACCTGATGGTCGACACCTTCGACGTGTGGTGGATGACCGTGATCTACCTCGTGGCGATGGTGGCGCTGGGGATGCACCTGCACCACGGCACGTGGTCGTCGCTCCAGACGCTCGGCCTCACCAACACCGCAGAGGCGCGCCGGCGCGCGAAGGCTGCGGGCTGGTTCGTGGCCATCGTCATCGCGGGCGGCTTCTCCGTCGTCCCCGTCCTCGTCCTCGCCGGCATCGTCGACTAAAAGGCTGATCGAAGAACATGACTGAGACCCAGACCAGGACCGCAGCCAGCGACGCTGCCGACTTCTTCACCCTCGGCGAGCCGATCGCCGATACCAAGGCCCCCACCAACGTGCCGATCCCGCAGGTGTGGGAGGAGCGCAAGGCCCACGCCAAGCTGGTCAACCCTGCCAACCGGCGCAAGGTCAAGGTCATCATCGTCGGCACCGGCCTGGCCGGCGCCGCGGCCGGTGCGACCCTCGGCGAGGCCGGCTACCAGGTCGAGAGCTTCTGCTACCAGGACTCCCCGCGCCGGGCCCACTCGATCGCCGCGCAGGGCGGCATCAACGCCGCGAAGAACTACCGCAACGACGGCGACTCGGTCTACCGCCTCTTCTACGACACGGTGAAGGGCGGCGACTTCCGCTCCCGCGAGTCCAACTCCTACCGCCTGGCCGAGGTCTCGGCCAACATCATCGACCAGTGCGTGGCGCAGGGAGTGCCCTTCGCCCGCGAGTACGGCGGCCTGCTCGACAACCGCTCCTTCGGCGGGGTCCAGGTCTCGCGCACCTTCTACGCCCGCGGCCAGACCGGCCAGCAGCTGCTGATCGGCGCCTACCAGGCGCTCGAGCGCCAGGTGGCCGCCGGCACGGTCACCACCCACACCCGTCACGAGATGCTCGAGCTCATCGTGGTGGACGGGGTGGCCAAGGGCATCATCGTGCGCGACATGGTCACCGGCGAGATCGAGACCCACCTCGGTGACGCGGTCGTGCTGGCGACCGGCGGCTACGGCAACGTCTACTTCCTCTCCACCAACGCGATGGGCTCCAACGTCACCGCGGCATGGCGTGCCCACCGCAAGGGCGCCTACATGGGCAACCCCTGCTACACGCAGATCCACCCGACGTGCATCCCCGTCTCCGGCGAGAACCAGTCCAAGCTCACGCTGATGTCGGAGTCGCTGCGCAACGACGGGCGCATCTGGGTGCCGAAGAACAAGGAGGACTGCGCCAAGGACCCGCGCGAGATCCCCGAGGAGGACCGCGACTACTACCTGGAGCGGATCTACCCCGCCTTCGGCAACCTCGTGCCCCGTGACATCGCCTCCCGCCAGGCGAAGTACATGTGCGACGAGGGTCGTGGCGTCGGCCCCGAGGTCGACGGTGTGCGTCGCGGCGTCTACCTCGACTTCGCCGATGCCATCGAGCGCATGGGTCGCGACACGGTCGCCGCCAAGTACGGCAACCTCTTCGACATGTACACCCAGATCACTGCGGAGAACCCCTACGAGGTCCCGATGCGCGTCTACCCCGCGGTGCACTACGTGATGGGTGGCCTCTGGGTCGACTACGACCTCGAGAGCAACATCGAGGGCCTGTTCGTCGCCGGCGAGGCCAACTTCTCCGACCAGGGAGCCAACCGCCTCGGTGCGTCCGCGCTGATGCAGGGCCTGGCCGACGGCTACTTCGTGCTCCCCTACACGATCGCCAACTACCTGGCCGACACCCGTGAGCGCATCGACGAGTCCCACCCGGCGGTGGTCGAGGCCAAGCAGTCGGTCCAGCAGCGCATCGACCACTTCCTCAGCGTCAACGGCACCCGCTCGGTCGACAGCTACCACAAGGAGCTGGGCCAGATCATGTGGGAGTACTGCGGCATGGAGCGGACCAAGGAGGGCCTGACCAAGGCCATCGGCCTGATCCGTGACCTCAAGGCCGACTTCTGGAAGAACGTCAAGGTCCTCGGCACCGCCGAGAGCCTCAACCAGAGCCTCGAGCGGGCCGGCCGAGTCGCAGACTTCTTCGAGCTCGGCGAGCTCATGTGCATCGACGCGCTCAACCGTCGCGAGTCCTGCGGCGGCCACTTCCGCGCCGAGTCCCAGACGCCCGACGGCGAGGCTGAGCGCATCGACGACGAGTTCGCCTACGTCGCCGCGTGGGAGTGGGCCGGCGAGGACGGCCACATGCCCGTCCTGCACCAGGAAGCACTGACCTACCAAGCCATCGAGATGAAGGCACGGAGTTACAAGTGAAGCTCACCCTCAACATCTGGCGCCAGGCCGACCAGGCCAGCAAGGGCGCGATGCAGAAGTACGACCTCGACGGCGTCTCCGAGGACATGTCGTTCCTCGAGATGCTCGACCTGCTCAACGAGAACCTCAACGAGCAGGGCGAGGACCCGGTCGCCTTCGACTCCGACTGCCGCGAGGGCATCTGCGGCACGTGCAGCCTGATGATCAACGGGCAGGCGCACGGGCCGGAGGTCACCACCACCTGTCAGCTGCACATGCGGTCCTTCTCCGACGGCGACACCATCACCGTCGAGCCGTGGCGCGCCGACCCGTTCCCGGTGCTGAAGGACCTCGTCGTCGACCGCTCGGCCTTCGACCGGATCATCCAGGCCGGCGGCTACATCTCGGTCAACACCGGCTCCGCCCCCGAGGCCAACAACCTCCCGGTCGAGAAGGCCAAGGCCGACCGCGCCTTCGACGTCGCCACCTGCATCGGCTGCGGCGCCTGCGTGGCCGCCTGCCCCAACGGCTCGGCCTCGCTGTTCCTGGGCGCCAAGATCACCCACCTCGGCGAGCTGCCCCAGGGCCAGCCCGAGCGTGACACGCGCGTGGTGAGCATGGTCGCCCAGCACGACCACGAGGGCTTCGGCGGCTGCACCAACATCGGTGAGTGCACCGCTGCCTGTCCCAAGGAGATCCCGCTCGACGTGATCAGCCAGCTCAACAAGGACCTGCGCACGGCCATCCGCCACGGCCACTGAGACGTCGTACTCCCCGGTCCTGGCTCCCCACCCGAGACAGTCCGCTGCAAGATGCCGCTCTGAACGTCCTGTTCAGCGGCATTTCGCAGCGGACTGTCTGGGGTTGGGGCTCGTCAGGAGAGCTCGCGCTTGAGGATCTTGCCGGTCGCGGTCATCGGCAGCTGGTCGCGGAACTCCACGATCCGGGGGTACTTGTAGGCGGCCATCTGGTCCTTCGTCCAGGCGACGAGCTCGTCCTCGGTGAGCTTCGAGCCGGGGTTGCGGATGACGACGGCCTTGACCTCCTCGCCGTGGCTGTCGTGGGGCACCCCGATGACGGCGCACAGGCTCACGTCCGGGTGCGTCAGCAGGACTTCCTCGATCTCGCGCGGGTAGACGTTGTAGCCGCCGCGGATGATCATGTCCTTGGACCGGTCGACGATGTAGTACCACCCGTCCTCGTCCTTGCGGGCGAGGTCGCCGGAGCGGAACCAGCCGTCGACCACTGCCTCGGCCGTGGCGTCGGGGCGTCCGTAGTAGCCCTTCATGATGTTGGGGCCCTTGATGGCGATCTCGCCGATCGTGCCGGGCTCGTCCGCGAGGTCCTCGCGCACACCGGGCTGGGGGTCGATGAGCTTCATCTCCACCCCCGGGATCGGCACACCGATCGAACCCGGCCGTGCCGGCTCCCCCAGCTTGGAGAACGAGGCGACGGGCGAGGTCTCCGAGAGCCCGTAGCCCTCGAGGATGACCACGCCGAAGCGCTTCTCGAACTCCTTGTGCACCTCGACCGGCAGTGCCGAGCCGCCGGCCATCGCGACCCGCAGGCTCCTCCGGATCTCCTCCGGCTGCACGCCACTGTCCTCGAGCGCGCCGAGCAGGCCCCAGTACATCGTGGGCACGCCGGCGAAGATGGTGACGCCCTCGTCGCGCATCAGGCCCAGCGCGCCGATGGGCTCGAACCGGGGCTGCATCACGACCGTGCCCCCGATGGCGAAGCCGCCGTTCATGATCACGGTCTGCCCGAACGAGTGGAAGAGCGGCAGGACGCACAGGAGCGTCTCCTGCTTGTCCGGGTCGGTGTCGAAGAGCTCCTGGCACACCAGGGCGTTGGAGCGCATGTTGCTGTGCATGAGCTCGGCGCCCTTGGGCTGGCCGGTGGTGCCGGAGGTGTAGAGGATCACGGCGGTGTCGTCGTCGGCCGTCTCCACGGTGTCGTACGTCGTGGGCTGGTCGGCGATCGCCCGGCCGAGCGCCTCGGTGCCCTCGATCGGGGACTCGGCGCCGAGGTCGACGGTGAGGACGAAGAAGTGCTCGCAGTCCGGAGCAGCCTCGAAGCCCGCGTGGCCCTCCTGGCCGATCGGCAGGTCAGCGGTGCCCTCGAAGCACACGTAGGCCTTCGCGTCGGAGTCCTCGAGGTGGTAGGCCACCTCGCGGCCCTTGAGCAGCACGTTGAGGGGCACCACGGTCGCCCCGGTCTTGAGGATGCCGTAGTAGGCGACCGCGAAGTGGGGCAGGTTGGGGCAGCTCAGCGCGACCTTGTCCCCGGGCTCGATGCCGCGTGCCGTCAGCAGGTTGGCGACCTGGTTGGCCAACCCGTCGACGAGGGCGTAGCTCAGGCGCAGCGGACCCAGCACCAGTGCGTCGCGGTCGGGGTACTTCTCGGCAGAGCTCTCGAGCAGGCTGGCAAGGTTGGCCATGGGTTCTCCTCAGGTGCGGGTCGTGACTCCCCAACTCTCGCACGTGCCGGAGCCGAGGACGCCTCAGGGCCGACGTCTCCGCAGGACCGTGACGAGGGCGAGCATCGCCGCGGCGCCGGCGCCGAACGCGGCGGGCACCGACCTCGACGGGGGGTACGACGGCTCAGTCGCCTCGTCGGTCGCCAGCACCTCGAGGTCCGTGCTGGGGCCCTCCACGGGCGCGGCCCCGACCCGCGCGTCGGCCGCCCGTCGGGCACGGGACGCTGCCGTGGTGTGGGCCCAGGAGGCGGCCAGGACGATCACGCGGGAGAAGTAGTTGATCCACACCACGAGCACCAGGGCGATGCCGAACGCCTGCACGGCCGGCTGCTCCCGGGTCGCCTGAAGGAGCACCGTCGAGAGCTGCTTGAGGACCTCGAAGGCAACAGCACCGAGGGCGGCGCCGGACCACAGCGAGCGGGTGGGCACGTCGGGGGTCGCCAGCAGCTTGAAGAAGGCGAAGAAGAGCAGCGTGCTGGCGCCGAGCCCCAGCACCAGTGCCAGGATCCACAGGAGCGGCTCTGCCCCCGCGTCGAGGCCGACGAGGTCGAGGAGCGGCTCGGCGACCTTGGTGGCAACACCGGAGACGGCCACGCTGACGAGCAGCACCGAGCCGAGGGTGAGGAGCGCGAGCACGTCGCGCAGCTTCCCGACGACGAACCCCGGCTGCTCGCGCGAGGGTTCCTCGAAGACCGCCACCAGGGCGGTGCGCATCCCTGAGAGCCAGCCCAGGCCCGAGTAGAGCGCGAGCAGGATCCCGATGCTCAGGATGCCCGGCGCGTTCTCCTGGAACGTCGAGAGCTGCAGCCCGTTGTCACCGCCGACGAGACCGGGAAGCACCTGGTCGAGCGCCTCGACGAGGTCCTCCTCCGCGCGCGGGTAGGCCCGCGAGACCAGGCCGATGACGGCGAAGGCGAGCGCCAGGATCGGGAAGAACGACAAGAACGCGAAGTAGGTGACGGCGGCGGCAAGGGCGCTGCCGTTGACCTTGCCGTAGTGCTCGAAGGTGCGCACCACGTGGTCGAGCAGCGGCCGGCGCTCGCGTGCCCGCTGGAGCCGTGCCGTGAAGGGGTTCACCGGCGTCCCAGCTCGAAGGTGCGCTCGGGCCGCCACCCCTCCTCCTGCTCGTGGAGGTAGAGCGCGAAGGACTCTGCCTCGAACTGGCAGTCGAAGGCGCTCAGCTCCGCGAACGCGCGGTCCAGCGTCGCGTCGTCGAGGTGGTGGGCGATGGTGACGTGCGGGTGGTAGGGGAACGCCAGGTCCACCGCCAGCGGGCCGCTGCGGACCACCTCGGCCAGCTGCTCGCACTCGGAGATGCCCTCCACCACGCTGACGAACACCACCGGGGAGACCGGCCGGAACGTCCCGGTGCCGCGCAGGTGGATCCGGAAGGGACGGCGGGTCGCGGCGGTCGCCTCCAGGTGCTCCTGGAGTGCCGCGAGGTCCTCCTCCGCCACGTCGACGGGTGGCACGAGGGTTATGTGGGTGGGGATGTGCTGGGCCGTGTGGTCGCCGATGGAGGTGCGGTAGTCCTGGAGCTGCGTCGCCCACGGCTCCGGAATCGCGATCGCCACTCCGATGGTCAGCACCCGAACGACCTTACAGAACCGAGTCGGGGTCGATCACCGGGTGCTGGGGGCGCGAGCCTGCCGACACCGGGTGATCAATAGGATCGGGGCGTGAGTGAGACCTTCCGCGCAGCCCAGGCGCGCAGCGCCGCCGTCGAGAAGCTGATCGCCGACGACCCGGGCTCACTGCGCATGCTGACCGGGGACCGACCCACCGGCGCCCTTCACATCGGCCACTACTTCGGCTCGATCCGCAACCGCGTCAAGCTCCAGCGCAGTGGTGCAGAGATCTGGCAGCTCATCGCCGACTACCAGGTCATCACCGACCGCGAGGTGGCCGGCGACATCAGGGGCAGCGTCACCAACCTGCTCGTCGACAACATCGCGGCGGGCCTGGACCCCGAGCAGGCCACGATCTTCACCCATTCCTCCGTCCCGGCGCTCAACCAGCTCATGCTGCCCTTCCTCAGCCTGGTGAGCGTCGCCGAGCTCCAGCGCAACCCCACCGTCAAGGACGAGGCCCGGACGGCGGGCATCACCTCCATCGGAGGGCTGCTCCTCACCTACCCCGTCCACCAGGCGGCCGACATCTTGTTCTGCAAGGCCAACGTCGTCCCGGTGGGCCGCGACCAGCTCCCCCACATCGAGCAGACCCGCGTCATCGCGAGGCGCTTCAACGACCGCTACGGCCACGTGTTCCCCGAGCCCGATGCCCTGCTGTCGGAGGCCCCGCTGATCCTCGGGACCGACGGCACCAAGATGAGCAAGTCCAAGGGCAACGTCATCGAGCTGCGGATGAGCGCCGACGAGACCGCCAAGAAGATCAAGGGCGCCAAGACCGACGCCGAGCGCCACATCACCTGGGATCCCGACCACCGCCCCGAGGTCGCCAACCTCCTGCAGGTGATCTCCCTCTGCGAGGGCACCGACCCCGAGCAGGTCGCGGCAGAGATCGGCGACGGTGGCGGCGGTGCCCTCAAGGCGCGCCTGACCGACGCGGTCAACACCGAGCTGGCACCGCTGCGTGAGCGGCGCAACGAGCTGGCGGCCGACGTCGGCTACCTCACGAGCGTGCTCGCTGCCGGCAACGAGCGAGCCAACCAGATGGCGGAGGCCACCCTCGCCGAGGTGCGTGACGCGATGGGCATGGACTACCGGACACTTGTGTAAACAAGAGTTTATACACCATTCACGTGACAAAAGTCACCCCTATCTTGTAGGCGTGCGACCTCACTAGCCTCCAGCCAGGGAGCCGGACGGTCCGGCTGGGAGGGACGCCTGAAATGGCTGTCACCGCAAGAAGCCGTGTCCGCACGGTTGCAGCACTCGCACTGTCGCTCACCGCGTCGATGGCCATGGGCCTCGTCGCCGTGGCGCCGGCACAGGCCGTGGAGGAGCCCCCACGGCCGGCCTTCTACGAGGCGCCGGCCACTCTGCCGGCCAACAACGGCGACGTCATCCGATCGGAGAAGATGACGTTCCTGCTCGACCCGCTCGACACCAGCAGCCTGGTGAAGCAGTCCTGGCGCATCATGTACAAGTCCACCAACCGCGCCGGCAAGGCCATCGCCGTCACCGGGACCGTGCTGGTCCCGAACTCGCCGTGGGTCGGCCTCGGCACCCGCCCGGTCATCGGCTACGCGCCCGGCACCCAGGGCATGGCCGATCGCTGCGCCCCCTCTCGCGTCTACTCCGAGCTCGTCGAGTACGAGTCGATCGGCATCGAGCCGCTCCTCGCGCGTGGCTACGCAGTCGCCGTCCCGGACTACGAGGGCCTCGGCACCGCAGGCATCCACACCTACATGGACCGCGTCTCCCAGGGCCGGGCCACCCTCGACGTCGTGCGTGCCGCGCAGCGGCTGACCGGCACCGGCCTCTCGTCGAGCAGCCGGGTCGGGCTCCAGGGCTACTCACAAGGTGGCGGCGCTGCAGCGTCCGCCGCGGAGCTCGCGTCGACCTACGCACCCGAGCTCAAGATCAAGGGCGCGGTCGTCGGCGCGGTCCCGGCCGACCTCCAGAAGGTCGCCGAGAACCTGGACGGCTCGCTCTTCGCCGCGTTCGGCTTCTTCGCGGTGCGCGGCATCACCGCCAGCTACGGTCTCGACTCGGCGCTCTCGATGTTCCTGAACGAGAAGGGCGTGCAGGCCTTGCAGGACGTCGAGCAGGACTGCGTGTTCAACCTGTTCGACTCCGCCTTCACCAAGTCCACCGAGCTCACCCAGGACGGGCGCTCGCTCGCGGAGATCATGAAGGAAGTGCCGTTCTCGATGCTGGTCTCGGACCAGCAGATCGGCAACATCAAGCCGAGCGTGCCGGTGCTGGTGACGCACTCGAGGCTCGACGACACCATCCCCTTCGCCGTGGGCAAGGCGATGGCGAAGTCCTGGTGCCAGAAGGGCGCCAACGTGCGGTTCTCCAGCAACATCGTGCCGACCCACCTCGGCGGCATGGTCCCGCACGTGGCGGAGTCGCTCCCCTACTGGGAGGCGCGCTTCGCGGGTCTGCCCCAGTTCGGCAACTGCTGGACGCTCTGAGCCGACAGATCGGCTGACCTGACGACATGCCCCCGCCCACCAGGGCGGGGGCATGTCGCGCTCAGGTCAGGTCGCAACCGGCGCGCGCCAGCTCGGTGCGGTGCAGGTGGAGCGACACGTAGAGCACCACCACCCCCACCAGCGCGAGGGCGGCTCCCACCACGCCCGGCGCGCGGTAGCCCAGCCCGGCCGCGATCACCAGGCCGCCCAGCCACGCCCCCAGGGCGTTGGCGATGTTGAGCGAGGCGTGGTTCATGGCGGCGCCCATCGTCTGCGCATCGCCGGAGACGTGCATCAGGCGCAGCTGGAGGTTGACCACCAGGATCGAGCCGGTGAACGTGATGCCGAAGAGCACCGGCAGGGTCAGCCAGGCGTACGGCGCCAGCCAGGCGAAGGCCAGCAGCAGCACGCCCTGTCCGGCACCGCCGATGAACATCGAGCGGAACACCGACCACGACGCCATCTCGCCGGCGGCCCACGTGCCACCGATCATCCCGAGCCCGAAGGCGAGGAGGAACACCGGCGCCACACTCTCGGACAGCCCACCGACCTCGGTCAAGGTCGGCACGATGTAGGTGTAGACGGCGAACATGCCGCCGAAACCCACCGCACCCGCGAGCAGCGTGAGCAGCACCTGCGGCTGTCCCAGGGCCGCCAGCTCGCGGCGCCAGTGGCTCTCACGGTCACCGGGCCGTGAGGGGATGTAGAGGGCGACGAGCGCCAGGGTGAGCAACCCCAACACGCTGACCAGCCAGTAGGCCGCCCGCCAGTCGAGGGTCTGACCCAGCCAGGTCGCCGCGGGGACCCCGAGCACGTTGGCGAAGGACAGGCCGAGCATCACGCTGGCGACCGCGCGCCCCTCGCGACCGGGCCGCGCCAGCGAGGCCGCGACGAGCGAGGCGACACCGAAGTAGGCGCCGTGCGGGAGACCGGCGGCGAACCTGGCGACGAGCAGCCCCGGGTAGCTCGTGGCCAGGGCGGTCGCCGCGTTGCCGAGCGCGAAGGCGGCCATCAGTCCCATGAGCAGCCCTCGTCTCGGCCAGCGCGACCCGAGGAAGGCGACGAGGGGTGCGCCGACGACGACTCCGACGGCGTACGACGAGATCGCGTGCCCGGCGACCGGGTTGCTGACCTGCACGGCACGCGCGAGCTGGGGCAGCAGCCCCATCGAGACGAACTCGGTGGTGCCGATCGCGAAACCACCCATCGACAGTGCCAGGATCGCCAGTCGGTAGTGGTGAGGAGAGCCCAGGGAGGAGCCGTCGGTCGGGGTCGTCGAGGTCGTCGTCATGGGCACTCCATTGTCCAAGCCCGAGACTCACCCACCTATTCCCCAACGGCCTGAAGTCGGGCCCTGCACGCCCGGGAGGCAGGATGAGGCCATGCTCGATGCCGTCCCCGTGGTCGTCGCGACCGTCTTCGTGCTCATCGCGATCGCGTTCGTCGCGCTCCCCGTCGTCGTCATCGGGGGGATCTGGCGCACGAGGGCACGACTCAGGACGTGGACACCGACCACGGCCAGGCTGCTCCGCGTCAGCCAGTCGACACGCGGCAGCAGGGACTCGCGCCACAGCGTCCTCGTCGGGCACTACGAGTACCGCGACCACATGGGGGCGACCCACCAGGGCAGCGGCGACCTCGGCGACCAGGGCATGCCGGTCGGCACCGCCGACCCCACCGTCCAGGTCGTCTACGACCCCATGGACCCGGAGAGGTCGATGGTGGCCAGCCCTGCCACGGGTGCGGTGGGATGCCTGGTCGCCACCTTGGTGGTCTTCGGCCTGGTCGGCCTGATGATCCTGGGCGGGGCCGTCGTCGCCCTCACGATGGACAGCCCCGCGCCGAGCTCACCCAGCGATCCCGTCACAGAGTGGCAAGTGCCTCGTTGAGCGTGGTCGAAGGCCGCATCACCGCGTTGGTCTTCTCCTCGTCAGGACGGTAGTAGCCGCCGATGTCAGCCGGCTGGCCCTGCACTGCGAGGAGCTCGTCCAGGATCTTCTGCTCGTTGGCACGGAGCGTGTCGGCGAGGCTGGCGAAGGCCGCCGCGAGCTCCGCGTCGTCGGTCTGCGAGGCGAGCTCCTCGGCCCAGTAGAGCGCGAGGTAGAAATGCGACCCGCGGTTGTCGATGGTGCCCAGCCGGCGGCCCGGCGAGCGGTCCTCGTTGAGGAACGTCTCGGTGGCCCGGTCCAGGGTGTCGCTGAGGATCTTGGCCCGGGCGTTGTCGGCGAAGCCGGCGAGGTGCTCGAGGGAGGCCGCCAGGGCGAAGAACTCACCGAGGCTGTCCCAGCGCAGGTAGTTCTCCTTGACCAGCTGCTGCACGTGCTTGGGGGCGGAGCCGCCGGCGCCGGTCTCGAACAGGCCGCCGCCGTTCATCAGCGGCACCACGGAGAGCATCTTGGCGCTCGTGCCGAGCTCCAGGATCGGGAACAGGTCGGTGTTGTAGTCGCGAAGCACGTTGCCGGTGACGGAGATGGTGTCCTCGCCGCGGCGGATCCGCTCCAGGCTGTAGGCCGTCGCCTCGGCCGGTGCCATGATCTCGATGGTCAGGCCGTCCGTGTCCCCGACCAGGTCGCTGTCCTGCAGGTAGCGCCGCACCAGCGTGATCAGGTTGGCGTCGTGGGCACGACCCTCGTCCAGCCAGAAGATCGCCGGGTTGCCGGTGGCGCGGGCCCGGGTCACGGCGAGCTTGACCCAGTCACGGATCGGCTCGTCCTTCGTCTGGCAGGCGCGCCATATGTCACCGGCCTCGACGTCGTGCTCGAGGAGAACGTCCCCGGCCGCGTTGCGGACCTGCACCTTGCCGGCGCTGGGGATCTCGAAGGTCTTGTCGTGGGAGCCGTACTCCTCGGCCGCCTTGGCCATCAGGCCGACGTTGGACACCGAGCCCATCGTGGACGGGTCGAAGGCACCGTGTGCCTTGCAGTCGTCGATCACGGCCGCGTAGACGCCGGCGTACGAGGAGTCGGGGATGACGGCCAGGGTGTCCTGCTGCTTGCCCTCGGCGTTCCACATCTGGCCCGAGGTGCGGATCATCGCCGGCATGGAGGCGTCGATGATCACGTCGCTGGGGACGTGCAGGTTGGTGATGCCCTTGTCGGAGTCGACCATCGCGAGGGCGGGGCCGTCGGACAGGCCCTGCTCGATGGCCGCCTTGATCTCGGGCCCGTTCTCCACCTTGTCCAGGCCGGCCAGGATGGCGCCGAGCCCGTCGTTGGCCGAGAGACCGGCGGCGGCGAGCTGCTCGCCGTACTGGGTGAAGACCTCGGGCAGGAAGGCGCGCACGACGTGGCCGAAGATGATCGGGTCGGAGACCTTCATCATCGTGGCCTTGAGGTGGGCGGAGAACAGCACGCCCTCCTCCCTCGCCCGGGCCACCTGGGCCTCGAGGAACTCGTCGAGGGCGGCGGCGCTCATGAACGTCGCGTCGACGACCTCGCCGGCGAGCACCGCGAGCCCGTCCTTGAGGACGGTCTCACCGTCCTGACCCACGAGCACGATCGAGAGGGTGTCGTCGGAGTCGAGGACCACGGACTTCTCGTGGGAGGCGAAGTCACGCGCGCCCATCGTCGCCACCGCGGTCTTGGAGTCGCTGCTCCAGGCCCCCATGGAGTGGGGGTGGGAGCGCGCATAGTTCTTCACCGAGGCCGGCGCGCGGCGGTCGGAGTTGCCCTCGCGCAGCACCGGGTTGACCGCGGACCCCTTGACCTTGTCGTACCTGGCGCGGGCCTCGCGCTCCTCGTCGGTCTGGGGGCTCTCGGGGTAGTCGGGCAGGTCGTAGCCCTGGGACTGCAGCTCGGCGATCGCGGCCTTGAGCTGCGGCAACGAGGCGGACACGTTGGGGAGCTTGATGATGTTGGCCTCGGGGCGCTTGGCCAGGTCACCGAGCTCGGCGAGAGCGTCGTCGAGCCGCTGCTCCTCGGTGAGCCGCTCGGGGAACTGGGAGATGATGCGCCCCGCGAGGGAGATGTCACGAGTCTCGACCTCGACGCCGGCAGTCCTGGCGTAGGCCGAGATGATCGGCAGGAACGAGTAGGTCGCGAGCAGCGGTGCCTCGTCGGTGTGGGTGTAGATGATCTTGGCCATGGCGCGAAGAGCTCCTGGGGGGTGATCGGAGAACCGGTCGAAAGTAACTTGACATCAAGATACCTGACGGTCTCCTCCGGTGCGACTCGTCCACCCTCGCACCGGTCGGCGGGCGATGGCTAGAGTGCCCCGTGGCCGCACAGCTTGACCACGGGACCTGGCCACGACACACGGGAGGCTGCCAGCGATGGCTGAGACGATCACGGGCACGACTGACGAAGACGTGCCGACGACCGGGCAGAAGTTCGCCGCGGAGCTGCTCGGCACCTTCGTGCTGGTCTTCTTCGGCTGCGGCGCCGCGATCGGCTCCGGCCTGACGGCCGGCGAGCCCTCCGGCTACGTCGTCACCGGCCTCACGTTCGGTCTCACCGTGGTGGTGATGGCCTACGCCGTCGGCCGCATCTCGGGCGGCCACTTCAACCCCGCCGTGACCCTCGGCGCCACCCTGGGTGGCCGTCTGCCGTGGAGCCAGGCCGGGATCTACGTCGCCGCGCAGCTGGTCGGAGGGCTGCTGGCCGGTGCCGCGCTGTTCGGCATCCTGCAGGGTTTTGAGGGGTTCAGCGCCGAGGGCAACATGGCGCAGAACTCCTTCGGAGAGGAGGGCAGCGGCATCACCTGGTGGGCCGCCCTGCTGCTCGAGGCGCTGCTGACGATGGTGTTCCTGTGGGTGATCCTCGCGGTCACCGACGCCCGCAACGAGCTCCAGGCGGTCATGGGCCCGCTGGCCATCGGCTTCGCGTTGGCGATGATCCACTTCGGCTCGATGTTCGCCACCGGTACCTCGGTCAACCCCGCGCGCTCGATCGGTCCGGGCGTCTTCGCCGGCACCGACGCGATCGTCCAGCTCTGGCTGTTCATCGTCGCGCCGCTACTCGGAGCCACGATCGCCGGACTGAGCTACCCGCTGCTCTTCGGCCAGGGCAGCGAGCCGGTCGCGGGCTCCGGCCTGAGCTTCGGCGGTGGCCGGGCGCGCCAGGCCCCCACGGGCTACGAGGCCCAGTGGAACCAGGGCCAGCCCGCCGCCTGGGGCCACCCGCAGCAGCCCTACGGCGCCCCGCAGCCCCCGCCTCAGTGGGGGCCCCGCAGCCGCCGCCGGGACAGCCCGGGCAGTGGGGAGCACCCGATCCGGCCTACGGCGCGCCGCAAGCCCCGCCGCAGCAGTGGGGCACCCCCCAGCCCGACTCCGGCCACACGATGAGGCCCGGCCAGCATGCTCCCGGCCAGCCGGTCCAGGGCCAGCCTGCTCCGGGTCAGCCTGCTCCGGGTCAGCCCGCTCCGGGTCAGCCTGGGCACTGGGGCGACCCCGACGCCGACGACGACGGCCGCACCCAGGTCCGGCGCCCGGACTGACGAGCGCCGACTCGTTGCCTTGTGCGCCAGCCCGACGAGGTGCACATTGGCAAGGTGACGAGGACGCCCGGAGGCCCAGTGGACGATGACGTCCCTGTCCTGTACTACAAGCCTGGCTGCCCCTACTCCGCGAAGCTCCGCGCCAAGCTCACCTTGGCCCGAGTGCCTCACAGGGCGGTGCGCTTCCGGGACGACGAGGCGGGAGCAGCCGCGGTCCGCGCCCACCACGACGAGGGCTACGAGCTCTCGCCGACCGTCGTCGTGGGGGGCGTCTACCTGACCAACCCGTCAGTGCGCGAGGTCCGCGAGGCGATCGCCCGCAGGTGATTGCGCCACGAGCCGCCCCCAGCGATCAGTCGACCAGCTCGGTGGTGCGGCCCGTGTCCTCCAGGGTCAGCACCGGCCCGGTGCCAGCCGTGTACGTCGTGCGGGTCCCGGTCTCCACCGACTCCAGGGTGACCTGCTCGGGGTCCTCCGCCACGATGACGTCGACCACCCGCACGGTCTCGCTGGTGGGCACAGCGTCCACGCGCACCCACGCGTCGCCGAGCCGCGGCTGCGCGGGCATGGCGAGCCCCGCGTCGTACCCCTCGCCCGCGCGCCACCCACCGTCGACCAGGTCCTGCCCGACGAGCCAGACGTTGCCCGCCTCGTCCTGGGCGTAGTAGCTGGTGGACTCGGAGCGACCCGCGCCGCGAACCCGCGTGGTCGTGCGGACTCCCGTCGCCTGCAGGCCCGCGACGTCGGCAGGCCCGGTCACCGCGACCCTCACTGCACCGACCTGCTCGCCGCCCTGCTCGACGACGTAGCGCCACGAGTCACGGCCGGCCAGGGGCAGCCACGGGTTGTCGACCTCCTCGACGAAGTCGGCGGGATCGGGCGAGGCGGTGGGGATCTCGAGCCCGTCGACGCCGGTCGCGTCATAGGGCGCAGGCTGGCCCGCGCTGCCACATCCGGACAAGCACAACAGCACAACAGTGAGGCAGCCGGCCCGATGCATGGGCGCCAGCATGCCATCGGCCCACCGCTGCTAGCGTCGGCGGGACAGAACGTCTACGAACCTCCCGAGGAGTCACGTCGTGGTTGCCCCCCTCAAGGTCGCCGTCACCGGCGCCGCCGGCCAGATCGGCTACAGCCTGCTCTTCCGCCTCGCCAGTGGTGCCCTGGCCGCGGACCGCCCGATCGAGCTGCGCCTGCTCGAGATCGAGCCGGCGCTCAAGGCGCTCGAGGGCGTCGTCATGGAGCTCGACGACTGCGCGTTCCCGACCCTGGCCGGGGTCGAGATCGGTGCTGACGCCGAGAAGATCTTCGACGGCGTCAACCTCGCCCTGCTCGTCGGCGCCCGCCCGCGTGGCCCCGGCATGGAGCGCGGTGACCTGCTCTCGGCCAACGGTGCGATCTTCACCGCCCAGGGCAAGGCCCTCAACGCCGTCGCGGCCGAAGACGTGCGCATCGGTGTCACCGGCAACCCCGCCAACACCAACGCCCTGATCGCGATGACCAACGCGCCCGACATCCCGCAGGAGCGGTTCTCCGCGCTGACCCGTCTCGACCACAACCGCGCGATCAGCCAGCTCGCGGCCAAGACCGGCGCCCCCGTCACCGACATCACGAACATGACGATCTGGGGCAACCACTCCGCGACCCAGTACCCCGACCTCTTCAACGCCAAGATCGCCGGCGAGAACGCCGCCGAGAAGGTCGGCGACCAGGACTGGCTGGAGAACACCTTCATCCCGACCGTCGCCAAGCGCGGCGCTGCGATCATCGACGCGCGAGGGTCCTCCTCGGCCGCCTCGGCTGCGTCCGCCACCATCGACGCCGCCCGCGACTGGCTCTTCGGCTCCGCCGAGGGCGACTGGGTGTCGATGGCCGTGCGCTCCTCCGGCGAGTACGGCGTCCCCGAGGGCCTCATCTCCTCCTTCCCGGTCACCACCTCGGGCGGTGACTGGAAGATCGTCGAGGGCCTCGAGGTCAACGAGTTCTCCCGCGCCCGCATCGACGCCTCGACGGCAGAGCTGGCCGACGAGCGCCAGGCCGTGACGGAGCTCGGCCTGATCTGACCGCCGAGTCGGCGCAAACACCCCGCCCAGTCGGCGTAAATCCTCATTGAGTCGGCGCTTCTGCACATGCATGGTGTGCACAAGCGCCGACTCGGCGCATATTGGCGCCGACTCGGCGGATTTAGGCGCCGACTCGGTGAGTATTGGCGCCGACTCGCGGTCAGAAGCCGGGCTGGTCGGGGATCGATCCCGCGAGGAAGATGAGAGCGACTCCGAGGACGATGAGCACGAAGGCGTCGAGGAGCTTGTGTCGTACGGCGAGCATCCCGGCGTCGCGGGCCCGTAGGAGCAGGCGGATGAGCGCGGCGCCCAGCAGCGATCCACCCATGATGCGGATGCCGAGCCGCCATTCACCGGTGATCACGACGACCAGGCCGGCACCCACCACGAGCAGCACGAGCAGGTAGAACGCGCCACCGATCGTGGAGGGGTAGCGGCGCTCCTCCACGGCCGACGGGTCGGCCTCTCCCCCGACCAGGTCCTCCGCGGAGATCGGCGGGATGTCCTCCGGCGGCTTGATCCCGGACTGGTCGTCGGTCATCGCTCGGCGAGACCGACCAGGTTGGAGAGCAGCATCGCGCGCGTCATCGGGCCGACGCCGCCGGGGTTGGGCGAGACCCAGCCGGCGACGTCCCAGACGTCCTCGGCCACGTCACCGGCGATCTGGCCGTCGACCCGGGAGACCCCGACGTCGAGGACGGCAGCGCCGGGCTTGACCATGTCGCCGGTGATGATGCCCGGCACGCCGGCGGCGGCCACGACGACGTCGGCGTTGCGCACGTGGGCGGCGAGGTCGCGGGTGCCGGTGTGGCACAGGGTCACGGTGGCGTTCTCGGAGCGGCGGGTGAGCAGGAGGCCGATCGGCCGGCCGACGGTGATGCCGCGGCCCACCACGACGACCTCGGCGCCGTTGATCTCGACCCCGTGACGGCGCAGCAGCTCGACGCACCCGACCGGGGTGCACGGGAGTGGACCCTCCTCCCCGAGGACGAGCTTGCCGAGGTTGGTCGGGTGGAGCCCGTCGATGTCCTTGTCGGGGCTGACGCGCGAGAGCAGCCGGAACTCGTCGAGCCCGGTCGGCTGCTGGACGATGAACCCGGTGACGGCCGGGTCGTCGTTGAGCTCGTCGATGACGGCCTCGACCTCGTCCTGGGTCGCGCCGGTCGGCAGGTCGCGACGGAAGGAGGGGATGCCGAGCTTGGCGCAGTCCTTGTGCTTGGCCCCGACGTACCACTGGCTGCCGGGGTCCTCGCCCACCATCACGGTCGCGAGGCCGAGGGGGGCTCCGCGCTCCTTGAGTGCAGCCACCCGGGCCTCCAGCTCGGCCATGATGGTCCTGAGGGTCGCGCTGCCGTCGAGCTTCTGTGCCGTCACGCGGGTCAGTCTAGGGAGCAGCCGACCTCACACGCCGACCGGTGCGCCGACCTTGACCAGGTGGCGCTCGGCGGCTCGCGCGGCCGGGTGCGCGACCACGGCGGCGGCCACGCCGATCAGCGCGATGACGGCCCACCCGGGGGTCCCCCAGCTCAGCGCGAGGAAGGTGTAGAGCGCCGGGAAGATGATCGGCTCGACCTGGTAGCCCATCCCCCACACGCCCTGGTAGTCGCCCAGTCGCCGGTGGTCGGACAGCTCGGAGGTCAGTCCCCAGTCGGCTGCGGACTGCCACAGCTCCGCGCCGGTGATCGTGATGTGCCCGACCCAGATCAGCACGATCGAGACCCATCCGACCGTGTCGTGGGTGATGGCCAGGAGGGCGCACGAGAGCACGAACGCCCAGCCTGACCAGCGGAACGCACGCAGCGAGCCGTCGACGGAGTCGGCCACACGGGACGCGCGGACCTGGAGGAGCACGGCGAGCACGGTGTTGGTGCCGAACAGCCAGGCCAGCAGCACCTGGGGAGCGTCGGTGCGCTCGACGAGCCACAAGGGCACCACGATGTTGAGCAGCACCTGGTTGGACGACAGGGCGCCGTTGCACAGCGCGAGCACCACGAAGCCGGTGTTGCGCCAGGCCGCCGGGGCCGCGGTGACGGTGTCCTCGAGGGTGTGGATCGGCACGTGGCGCGCGATGGCGGGCAACGTCACGGCGATCATCACGGCGTTGACGACGAGCAGTGCCCCGGTGAGGAGCGGGATGGCGCGTACGGCGTCCAGCCCCAGGCCCAGCGCCACCCCGCTCGCGCCGGCGCCCATCGTGTAGCCGACGTTTCGCGCGGCCCGCATGTAGGCCATCGACCGCACCCGCTGCTCACGGGAGAACACCGCGATCCGGTAGACGTTGCGGGCGTTGCGGCCCGCCGTCTCGAAGACCGCGAGCACCGAGAGCATGGCGACGAAGGCCACCATGCCGCTCAGGAAGGGCCACAGGAAGTAGAGCGCCGCCTCGACGGACGACGCGATGATCCACAGGGGCTTGGCGCCGACGCGGTCGGCCAGACGGCCCATGGGCAGCTGCAGGAGCAGTGCGATCCCGGCCGCGACGGACAGGCCGACGCCGACCTGGGCTCCGGAGAGCTCCACCACCTGGGTGAAGAACACGGCCGTCCCGGTCAGGAACGACCCGGTCGCGAACGCCGACAGGACGGACTGGACCGCCAGGTCGCGCTCCAGCTTGGTCGGAGGCAGGATCCGCTGCCACCACGTGGTGCTCATGTCGTGTCCCCCGTGGACCGATGCTCTAGTGGAAGAAGTGCCGTGTGCCGGTGAAGTACATCGTGATGCCGGCGGCGGCGCAGGCGTCGATCACTTCCTGGTCACGCACCGAGCCACCCGGCTGCACGATCGCGCGCACGTCGGCGTCGATGAGGATCTGCGGGCCGTCGGCGAAGGGGAAGAAGGCGTCCGAGGCGGCCACCGACCCCGCCGCGCGGTCTCCGGCCCGTTCGACGGCGAGGCGGCAGGAGTCGACGCGATTGACCTGGCCCATGCCGATGCCGACCGAGGCTCCGCCGGAGGCGAGCAGGATCGCGTTGGACTTCGCCGAACGGCAGGCGCGCCAGGCGAACGCCAGGTCGGCCAGCACCTCGGGAGAGGCGGCCTCGCCGGTGGCGAGGGTCCACGTGGACGGGTCGTCGCCGGGCGCCTGGAGGGTGTCGCGGTGCTGCAGCAGCAGTCCGCCCGACACGGGTCGCAGCTCGGCGCCGCCGCGCGCGAGGGGGGCGCACTCCAGCAGGCGGATGTTCTTCTTCGCGGAGAGGATCTCGACCGCGCCCTCGTCGAAGCCGGGCGCCACGACGACCTCGGTGAAGATCTCGGCGACCTGGCGAGCCATCTCGACCGAGACAGGCACGTTGGTCGCGATCACGCCGCCGAACGCGGAGACGGGGTCGCAGGCGTGGGCCAGGCGGTGTGCCTCGGCCACGTCGGCACCGACCGCGATGCCGCACGGGTTCGCGTGCTTGATGATCGCCACCGCCGGCTCGTCGAAGTCGTGGGCGGCGCGGCGCGCGGCGTCGCCGTCGACGTAGTTGTTGTAGGACATCTCCTTGCCGTGGAGCTGGACCGCCTGGGCCAGGCCCGGCTCGGGCACGAAGCCGCTGGCATAGAGGGCTCCCGGCTGGTGGGGGTTCTCGCCGTAGCGCAGCGTCGCCTGCTTGGTCCAGGTCGCTCCCATCCACGCCGGGAAGCCGCTGCCCTCGCTCGTGTCGGTCAGCACGTTGCCCATCCAGGAGGCGACGTGCACGTCGTAGGTGGCGGTGTGGACGAACGCCTCCGCGGCCAGGCGCTGGCGGTCCTCGAGCGTGAAGCCTCCCTCGCGCGCCGCGGAGAGCACGGCGTCGTACGACGCGGGGCTCGTCACGATGGCCACGCTCGGGTGGTTCTTGGCGGCCGCGCGCACCATCGACGGCCCGCCGATGTCGATCTGCTCGACGCACTCGTCCGGCGAGGCGCCCGAGGCGACGGTCTGGGTGAAGGGGTAGAGGTTGGAGACGACCAGGTCGAAGGGCTCCACCTCGAGCTCGGCGAGCTGCTGGACGTGGGAGTCGAGGCGGCGGTCGGCGAGGATGCCGGCGTGCACGCGGGGGTGCAGCGTCTTGACGCGCCCGTCGAGGCACTCGGGGAAGCCGGTGAGCTCCTCGACCTTCGTGACGGGGATGCCCAGGCCCTCGATGAGGGCGGCCGACCCGCCGGTGGAGACGAGCACGACGCCCGCGTCGTGCAGACCGCGGGCGAGCTCCTCCAGCCCGGTCTTGTCGTAGACGGAGATGAGGGCTCGGCGGAGCGGGATGCGATCGGTCACGGAAGGGACACTCCTCGTCGGGGTGGGCTGAAGTGGAGGGCACCCAGGCGTTCGATGCCCTCGCGCGTCACTCCCTGGTGGTCACCCACCTGCGCCAGTCGTGTGGGCTCAGCCTAGTTGAGCGCCGCCGAGGCGGACATGTCGACCCTCGACCGTCCAGCCGTCACGGGCCAGCCGGCCGACCGCGTCGACCAGCATGGCGCGCTCGACGCCCTTGATCCGCTCGTGCAGGGACTCCACGTCGTCGCCGTCGAGCACCTCGACGGCACGCTGGGCGATGATCGGACCGGTGTCGACTCCCCCGTCGACGAAGAAGAGCGTCGCCCCGGTCACCTTGACGCCGTGCTCGAGGGCATCGCGCGGCCCGTGCATGCCGGGGAACGACGGGCACAGCGCCGGGTGGGTGTTGACGGTCGGGAACTTCGCCAGGAAGTCCTCCGAGACGAGCTTCATGAAGCCGGCCAGCACGACGAGGTCGGGCTCGAACCTCTCCACGACCGTCGTCAGGGCCCGGTCCCACCCGTCGCGGGTCTCGAAGTCCGCGACCCGGCGGGTGAAGGTCGGGACCCCGGCACGCTCGGCCCGGGCCAGTCCCTCGATGCCCTCGCGGTCTGAGCCGACCGCGACGACCGTGGCGCCGTAGGACTCCTCGGCGCAGGCGTCGAGCAGGGCCTGCAGGTTCGTGCCGGAGCCGGAGACGAGGACGACGAGGCGAGCGGTCACTCCTCGGAGTCTAGGGCTCCGCGCCGCTGCCACCAGACCCAGACCAGCGCCCCGACCAGGCCTCCGATGCCGCAGGCCGCGACGGCGTGCACGAGCACCTCGGGCACGAAGGGGCCGACGTGGCGCATCCGGCCCGGACCGACGGCGCCGCCGGCCACCGACGCCAGCAGAGCGAACAGGGCTCCGGCCAGGATGCCGCCACCGCAGCCGGCGAGGGCCGCCTCGTCCCAGCGCAGCGCGGTGCCTCGCCGGCGCAGCGCACGGAAGGCCGCGAACGCAGCGAGCAGGGGCGGCAGGAAGACGAGGCTCGACACCCAGCCCGCGGGAGTGCCCGCCGCCGGGAGCGCCGCCAGGATCGGAACGAGGGGCAGCGGGCCGAGGACCACCACCGTCGGCGAGACCATCGTGCCTCCGCCGATCGCGAAGCCCGGCCCGAGCAGCCACGAGCCGGCGAACACCGAGGCGTTGGGGAGGTAGGCGGCGTTGACGAGGGCGTAGAGACCGGCCTCGGACGGGCTGGTGTGCAGCCGGGAGAACATCGTGGCCGCGTCGCCGGAGCCGGCGCCGAGCGCCACGAGGAAGATCCCTGCCGACACGACCGCCAGGGCGGTCAGCACCGACATCGTCACCACTGCGGCCGCGCGCACCCCGCGCGGGAGCATCGCCGTCCAGATGGCGGCGCGTCCCGATCCGATGGCGATCGCCGGGGCGGCGAGCGCGAGCGTCATCCCGAGCGACCAGGCCAGGACGCGCGGGACGGAAGGAGTGGTGTCGGAGCCGGAGGCCAGCGCAGCCACGACCACCGCGACGACGGCGTAGCCCGCGAAGAACAGGACCACCGACGTCGGCACGGTCAGGTCGCGCTCGCCGTCGGAGAGTCGATGGGCGTCCGGGCCGTGGCCGGACACCTCGTCACCCACACGGTGGGCCACCCGCCACACCGACCACGCGCTCAGCGCGGTGAGGCCCAGCGGCACCAGGTCGACCCGCGCGCCCATCACGCTGAAGCCCGAGCCGTGGGCGGCAAGCCACGCCAGGGCTCCCACGCGCATGCCGTCGGAAGGCTCACCGTGGGCACCGGCGTCGGAGACGAACCAGCCGACGACCCCGACAGCGAGCAGTACGACGAGAGGGCCGAGAGCGGCGACAAGTCCGCCGAGGGTGGCCACGAGCACCAGCGGTCGGGGCCGCGTGGAGGCCGCGTCCGGTGAGGTGGGGCGGACCAGCAGGGACGTCATGACGTCGCCATCATCACCCGCGGGGCCGGGATCGGCAGGTTCCCACGCCGCGTACTCGAATGTGCGCGGGTCAGGGCCGCCGGATACCTTGGAGCGGTGCCGAAGAGTCCCGAATCGTTCGATGCGTTCTACGCGTCGACGCGAGCGCGTCTCCTGCACGAGTCCTTCGCCCTGACCGGTGACATCGCCGCATCGCGCGCAGCCGTGCGCGACGCCTTCACCATCGCATGGCACCACTGGCGCAAGGTGGGCGTCCTGGAGGATCGCGAGTCCTGGGTCCGGGAGTTCGCCCACACCCGTGCCAAGCGGCGCCACTCGGCCAAGCCCTGGCACCAGGACAAGTCCCTCGACCCGGAGATCAAGGCCACCCTCGACGCGCTCTCCCGCCTCACCGGCCCGCAGCGCCACCTGCTCGTCCTCAGCGCGCTCTCGCCCCTGTCCATGTCCGAGATCGCGCGCGTCGTCGGCATGCCACGTCCGGACGCCGAGCGCGAGCTGCGCACCGCCACGGCCCAGTTCTTCCGCTACCGGGAGGCGATGCCCGCCCCCGACGTGGCGCCGCGCCTGGAGGAGCTGAACGCACCCCTCGTGGACGTCCGCTGGCCGCGCGCCACGATCATCCGCCGCGCCGGCACGACCCGTCGCCGCACCCACACGCTGGCGGGCGCCGCGCTCGCCGCCGTGGCACTGGTCGCCTCCGGGTCGGTGGTGGCCACCGGTTCAGCGGACCCGAGCGGGCTGTCCGCCGACCGCGCCACCGGCACGGTCCGCACCGAGAGCACCGACCCCGCCGCCGCAGCCCTCGACGAGTCGGTGCTTCTCGCCGACCACGAGGTGACCAGGTTCGGACGCAAGCTCGACTGGACCCAGACCAAGACCTCCGACAACCTTGCCGGCGACGGCCTGGTGATGCCGTGCCAGCGTGAGCGCTTCGCCGACGCCGAGGGCCTGGGCGCGCTCGTGCGCAGCTGGAAGGGCACCGAGGAGGTGCCGAGGCGCAAGCGCGTCGGTCGCGGCGACAAGGCTCGCGTCGAGAAGACCTCCTCGACCGTCCTGCGCACCGACGTGACGCAGCTGCTGGAGGTCTCCGCCTCGCCCGTGGCGGCCGAAGGCTCCTTCGAGGCGGCCCGCATGTGGTTCGCCGACTGCCTGGCCCCTCGCGTCCAGCTCGTCTCGACCCGCGAGGTGCGCGGTGTCGGCGACGCGGCAGCCCAGTTCCGGCTGCGCTCGTGGGGGAAGCGTCCGAGCGTCATCGACGCAGCCATCGCGCACAGCGGCCAGTTCCTGGTGACCACCGTGGTCCGCACGAGCGCCAAGCCCCTGGACACCCGAACTGCAACCGCGGGGCTCGCCGCCGCCGTCGACAACGTCTGCGACGCGGCCGGAGCGGGAGCGTGCTCCACCACGCCACGCAGCCGCGTCACCGACCCCCTCGCCATCGGCGAGCCCTCAGGCCTGCTGTCCGCCGTCGACCTGCCCCCCGTGACCGCCGCCGTGGGGCCCTGGGTCGGCACCGACCCCGACAAGGCCCACAACAACTTCGCCGCCACCCGCTGCGACCGCACCTCCTTCCGGCAGAAGGGCATCAAGAAGGCCCTGACCCGCACCTTCCTCTTCCCCGAGAGCAACCGGGCCGACCAGTTCGGCCTCACCCAGACCGTGGGTCGGATGAGCCCGAAGGCGGCGCGGAAGTTCCTCGGCCAGGTCCGCGACCGCATCCGCTCCTGCGCCCGAGCCAACCTGGGCACCACCGTCACGACCCTCGCTTCCCGCTCCGGCAAGCACCAGGAGCTCACGGTCTGGGCGCTGTCGATCGAGGTCTCCGACGCAGTGGCCGTGCCGTTCTTCATGTCGGTCGCGCGCGACGGCAACTCCGTCTCCCAGGTCGGGTTCACCCCCGACGGCAAGATGACGATGACCCGCCCCGACTTCGTCGCCGTCTCCGAGCGGGCCCTCCAGCGCCTCAGCAACCTCCCCGGCGCCAAGCGCTGAGTCTTCCGGGACGCGCAACGGCCCGGCCACCCGCTGCCGATGGGCAGCGGGCGACCGGGCCGTCGTACGGAATTGGGGCTCAGAGGCCCTTGAGGATCTCCCGCATGAGCTCGGCGGTCTCCGACGGCGTCTTGCCGACCTTGACGCCGGCGGCCTCGAGGGCCTCCTTCTTGGCCTGTGCGGTGCCCGAGGAGCCCGAGACGATGGCGCCGGCGTGGCCCATCGTCTTGCCCTCGGGGGCGGTGAACCCGGCGACGTAGCCGACGACGGGCTTGGTGACGTGGTCCTTGATGTAGGCGGCCGCGCGCTCCTCGGCGTCGCCGCCGATCTCGCCGATCATCACGATCGCCTTGGTCTCCGGGTCGTTCTCGAAGGCCTCGAGGGCGTCGATGTGGGTGGTGCCGATGATCGGGTCACCGCCGATGCCGATGGCGGTGGTGAAGCCGTAGTCCTTGAGCTCGTACATCATCTGGTAGGTCAGCGTCCCGGACTTCGACACGAGGCCGACCGGTCCCTTGCCCGCGATCGTGTGGGGCGTGATGCCGGCCAGCGACTCCTCCGGGGTGATGATGCCCGGGCAGTTGGGACCGATCATCCGGGTGGACTTGCCCTCGAGGTAGGCGACGACCTCGGCGGTGTCCAGGACGGGCACGCCCTCGGTGATCACCACCAGCAGGGGGATCTCGGCGTCGATGGCCTCGATGCAGGCGTCCTTGGTGAAGGCGGGGGGCACGAAGGCCACGGAGACGTCGGCGCCGGTCTCCTTCATGGCCTCCTCGACCGTGCCGTAGACGGGCAGCTCCTTGCCGCCGAGCTCGACGGTGGTGCCGGCCTTGCGGGCGTTGACGCCGCCCACGATGTTGGCGCCCGACTCGACCATGAGGGTGGTGTGCTTGGCACCCATGCCGCCCGTCATGCCCTGGACGATGATCTTGCTGTCCTTGTTCAAGTAGATAGACATGTCTGTTGCTTCTTCTCTCGTCTCTCGGGCGATCAGGCGCCGGCGGCGTGGGCCAGCTCAGCGGCCTTGTCGGCCGCGCCGTCCATCGTGTCGACCTGGGTGACCAGCGGGTGGTTGAGCTCGTCGAGGATCGCGCGACCCTTCTCGACGTTGTTGCCGTCGAGGCGTACGACGAGCGGCGTGCTCTCCTTGTCGCCCAGGATCTCCAGCGCACCCTTGATGCCGTTGGCGACCTCGTCGCAGGCGGTGATGCCGCCGAAGACGTTGACGAAGACGCTCTTGACCTGCTCGTCGCCGAGGATGACGTCGAGGCCGTCGGCCATGACCTGCGCGTTGGCGCCGCCGCCGATGTCGAGGAAGTTGGCGGGCTTGACCCCGCCGTGCGCCTCGCCGGCGTAGGCCACGACGTCGAGCGTGCTCATCACGAGGCCCGCGCCGTTGCCGATGATGCCGACCTGGCCGTCGAGCTTGACGTAGTTGAGGCCCTTGTCCTTGGCCTTCGACTCGAGCGCGTCGGCCTCCTCGCGAATCTCGAACTGCTCGTGCTCGGGGTGGCGCACCTCGGAGGCGTTGTCGTCGAGGGAGACCTTGCCGTCAAGCGCCTCGAGCTTGTCCCCCTCGAGGCGGGCCAGCGGGTTGACCTCGACGAGGGTGGCGTCCTCCTCGACGTAGACCTTCCAGAGCTTCTGGACCATCTCGATGGCCTGGTCGCGCAGCTCGGCGGGGAACTTCGCCTCGTCGACGATCGCGGCGGCCTTCTCGGGCGTGACGCCCTCGAGCGCGTTGATCGGGATCTTCTTGACCGCGTCGGGGTTGGTCTTGGCGACCTCCTCGATCTCGACGCCGCCCTCGACCGAGGCGATGCACAGGTGCGAGCGGTTGGAGCGGTCGAGCAGGAAGGAGAAGTAGTACTCCTCGACCGGGGGTGTGGCGGGGGTGACCAGGACGCGGTTGACCGTCAGGCCCTTGATCTCCATGCCCAAGATGTTGGAGGCGTGCTCGAACGCCTCGTCAGCCGTCTTGGCGATCTTGACGCCGCCGGCCTTGCCGCGACCACCGGCCTTCACCTGGGCCTTGACCACGGTGACGCCGCCGAACTCCTCGGCGGCGGCGCGGGCCGCGTCAGCCGTCTCGACGGTCTTGCCCAGCGTGGTTGCGACTCCATGCTTGGCGAAGAGCTCCTTCGCCTGAAACTCCATCAGGTCCACGACCCACCCAGCCCTTCAGTCTGATTGGCACAGCATTCTTGCAACTCGTGCACAGTAGACCTGTCGGCTGCGTCACAGTCAGGGCGGGGCCCACCAGGTGGTCCAGACCAGTTTTCGCCATTCCGCGGACGCGCGAGCGGGACTCCACGAGACTGGTCGGCGCTGGGGGTTGCGTGATCCCGTGACCCTTCCGTTACAGTCTGGGCTCGGTCTAGCCGACCCACCCCCGAACCGGCAGATTGGTAACTTCTTCATGGGCAACCACCGAGCGGAGCGCGGCTCGCGCCGCAGCACCTCGGCTGCAGGACCCGTGGCAGGCAAGCGCCGTGCCGCGACACCCCAGCGCACCCTGATCCCCCGCGCCCTGCCGTCGGCGCCACTCATCGCAGGCGTCGCCGTGCTCGCCGTCTCTGCCGGCGGTGCGGTCTCCGCGGCCGACGCAGGCAGCCAGCGCACCTCCGACGGCGTGCTGCGCGCAGCCGGAGCCATCAGCTCGGCCGCCGGCACCGAGGCGCTCTCGCGACGCGAAGCCGTCGTGAGCCGCGACTCCCACCGCGAGGCTGCCGACGAGGCCGCCGATGCCGAGCTCGTGGCTCTCGCCGAGAAGCAGGCCGCCGCTCACCAGGCGCGCCTCGATGCGATCCGCCAGGCAGCGGAGAAGCAGGCGGCGAAGATCAAGGAGAACAAGTGGGTTCTCCCGATGTCCTCCTACTCGCTGACGGCCACCTTCGGCGAGTACGGCCTCTGGGCCAGCTACCACACCGGTCTCGACTTCAACGGCGACAGCGGTGACCCGATCATGGCCGTGGCCAACGGCACGATCACGTCCACGGGCTACGACGGCTCCTACGGCAACAAGACCGTGCTCACCCTCGACGACGGGACCGAGATCTGGTTCTGCCACCAGACCTCGATCCACGTCTCGGTCGGGGAGCGGGTCAACGGCGGTGACGTCATCGGCACCGTCGGCACCACCGGCAACGTCACCGGGTCACACCTGCACCTGGAGGTCCGTCCCGGTGGCGGCGGCCCGGTCAACCCCTTCGACGCCTTCGTCGAGCACGGGATCGTCCCCTGAGCCGAGGCCCTGCCTCCCCGCTCAGAGCTTCTCCACCGGCGCGTAGCGCAGCAGCAGCCGCTTGACGCCCTCGGACCCGAAGTCGATCGAGGCGACGGCCTTCTCGGCGGCTCCTTCGACCGAGACGACTGTTCCCATCCCGAACGAGTCGTGCAGGACGCGGTCGCCCGGGTCGAGCTGGGGGATCTCGCGCGCCGGCTTGGCCTTCGCCGCCGCGTCCGCCCGCAGCGCGGCTGAGCTGAAGTTGCGGCGACCGGTCGCGGTGGGGCTGCCGAGTGGCGCTCCCTGACCCGAGGACAGGTCGGGGCGACCCCACTGCGTCTGTGCCGATGCCGTACGGCGCCAGTCGACGAGGTCGACCGGGAGCTCGTCGAGGAACCGGCTCGCGGGGTTGTGGACGGGAGCTCCCCACGCGGAACGAACCAGCGCACGTGACACGTGGAGGCGCTGCTGGGCCCGGGTGAGGCCGACGTAGGCAAGGCGGCGCTCCTCCTCGAGCTCGGGCTGGTCGCCGAGCGAGCGCTGGTGCGGGAACACGCCATCCTCGAGGCCGGTCAGGAACACGACCGGGAACTCCAGCCCCTTGGCCGTGTGGAGCGTCATCAGGGTGACCACACCGCTGTCGTCGCCGTCGGGCGAGTCGGGGATCTGGTCGGCGTCGGCCACCAGGGCGACGCGCTCGAGGAAGTCACCGAGCCCGACGGCCACCGTGCCGGCCTCCACCTCAGCGGGGTCGGCGCTCGGCCCCGGCTGCGGGTCCTCGGCGAACTCCCGGGCGACGGCCACCAGCTCGGCGAGGTTCTCGACCCTGGTGTCGTCCTGGGGGTCGTCGCTCGCCTCGAGCTCGGCGAGGTAGCCCGAGCGCTCGAGGACGGACTCGAGGATCACGTCGGGCCGCTCGTCCGCAGCCACCATCGACTGGAGCTCCTGGATGATGCCGACGAACGCCTGGATGTTCTTCAGGCTCCGCGTCGCCAGCCCGGGAGCCTCCTCTGCGCGCACCAGGGCCTCCCAGAACGTGACCCGCTCGCGATCGGCCAGCGCGGCGACGCACGCCTCGGCCCGCTCGCCGATCCCGCGCTTGGGGGTGTTGAGGATGCGTCGCAGGGACACCTCGTCAGCGGTGTTCACCAGCACGCGCAGGTAGGCCAGGGCGTCGCGGACCTCGCGCCGCTCGTAGAAGCGCACCCCACCGACCACCTTGTAGGGCTGGCCCGTGCGGATGAAGACCTCCTCGAAGGCGCGCGACTGGGCGTTGGTGCGGTAGAAGACCGCGACGTCGGCAGGGCGCAGGCCGTGCTCGTCGACGAGCCGGTCGATCTCCTCGCTGACGAACCGGGCCTCGTCGTAGCCGTCGTCGGCCACGAAGCCCACGATGCGTTCCCCGTCGCCCGCGTCGGACCACAGCCGCTTGGGCGTGCGCCCGCGGTTGTTGCCGATGACTGCGTTTGCGGCGTTGAGGATGGTCTGGGTCGAGCGGTAGTTCTGCTCGAGCAGGATCGTCCTGGCGTCGGGGAAGTCCTGCTCGAAGTCGAGGATGTTGCGGATGTCGGCGCCGCGGAAGGCGTAGATCGACTGGTCGGCGTCACCCACGACCATCAGCTCGCTGGGCGGCACCCGCTCGGCGCCGCCGGCGAGGGCCTCGTCGTGCTCCTCCAGCGACTGGCCGCAGAGCTGGTGGATCAGGGAGTACTGGGCGTGGTTGGTGTCCTGGTACTCGTCGACGAGGACGTGGCGGAAGCGCCGGCGGTAGTTCTCGCGGATGTCGGGGAAGGCCTGGAACATCTGGACCGTGGTCATGATCAGGTCGTCGAAGTCGAGCGCGTTGGCCTCGCGGAGGCGGCGCTGGTAGTTCACGTAGGCCGATGCGTAGGCCTCCTCGAAGCCGTTCTTGGCGTCCTTGACGGCGTCGTCGGGATCACGCAGCTCGTTCTTGTGGTCGGAGACCCAGTGCAGGACCGCACTCGGCTGGTAGCGCTTGGGGTCGAGGTCGAGGTCGCGCAGCACCAGTGTCATCAGCCGCTTGGAGTCGGCGGCGTCATAGATCGAGAAGTTGGACTTGAAGCCGCCTCCCCCGATGTCCAGGCCCGCGATCTCCTTGCGGAGGATGCGCACGCAGGCGGAGTGGAACGTCGAGACCCACATGATCCGGGCGCGCTTGCCGACGAGGTCCTCCACCCGCTCCTTCATCTCGGCCGCGGCCTTGTTGGTGAAGGTGATGGCAAGGATGGAGCCCGGGTGGGCCTTGCGCTCGTCGATCAACCAGGCGATCCGCCGGGTGAGGACCCGCGTCTTGCCCGACCCTGCTCCGGCGACCACCAGGAGCGGGGCCCCCGCATGGGTCACGGCGGCGCGCTGGGGGTCGTTGAGGCCCTCGAGGAGGCGGGAGTCGGGGGTCACTTGTGTGGTGCTCATGCTGTCGCCAGCCTACGTGGCGCCACCGACGTCGCGGTTCCCGGAGAGGGGCCCCTAGGATCCACGCCATGGAGACCCTGCGGCTCGTCCTGCTGTTCCTTCACATCCTCGGCTACGCCGCCCTGCTCGGTGGCCTGCTGGTCCAGGTGCGCGACCCGGAGAAGAAGGTCACCTCCCTCATGCGCGACGGCGCCGGTACGGCGTTCCTGGCGGGGCTGCTGCTCGTCGGCGTGCTCGAGTCGCTGGGGAGCCCCGACCACACCAAGGTCGGGGTGAAGTTCGCCATCGGGCTCATCATCCTGGTCCTGGTGATGGCCAACCTTCGCAAGCCGCGCATCCCCGACGGCCTCTACTTCGGCCTGCTCGCGCTCACGATCGCCAACATCGCCGTCGCGGTGTTCTGGTCGTCTGCCCACGCCTGAGGCCCCAGGGTCGCTCCTCGGGGGACCGCTCCGGCGCCGTTCAGCTCGTGCCGATGTCGCGGTGGCGGTAGCCCCAGACCCCCGCCAGCACCAGCGCCGCGGCCAGGGCCAGCTCGGTGATCACCGGTCCAGCAGCGAGGCTCTCGACCGGCAGGCGTGAGAGGTGCCAGAAGGGCGAGGCGGCCTCGACCCGGTCCGGCAGCCGCAAGGTCTCGCCGAGGATGACCTGGACGGCCACGAGCGCCACGGCGCCCCACGCCAGCATGGACCAGCGCGGCACCAGCCCGGCGAGCGCGACAGCGAGAGCGCTCATCAGCAGCACGGCCGGCAGGTAGCTCAGCTGGGCACCCACCTGGTCGGCGACCTGGTCCCACTCACCCATCCCCAGCCCGTAGCCGACTGCGAGCCCCAAGCCCATGAGCAACGAGAGCAGCAGCGTGCCGATGCCGGCCACCGCGACCGCTGAACCGACCCAGGACGTCCTGGTGACAGGGGTGGCGAGGACCGCCTCCGCCCGCCCGGACTCCTCCTCGGTGCGCAGCCTGAGCACGGACGTCACCGCGAAGCCGGTCGAGATCACGGCCATGAACAGGTAGATGTAGGCGAGGAAGGTGTCGATGAGGGCCTGCTCGGCATCCGCACTGGCTCCGAAGACCTGGGCGAGGTCGGGGTTGGAGGCCACCAGGTCGGGGATGGTCGGGATGACGGTGCCGTAGAGGAGTCCGAGCGCCGTGAGGCCGATCGCCCACCCGAGGAACAGCCCCCGTTGCTGGCGCACGAACAACCCGACGGGGGTGCCCAGGAAGCGCCCTGCCCGCGGCTGGCCCGGTCGGGCCTGCAGCAGGCCGCCGCCGAAGTCACGGTGGACGGTGAGCCAGCCGGCCACGCCCAGGAGCGCGGCGGTCAGCGCCAGCAGCAGCAGGGCGGGCCACCACTGCTCGGCGCCGAACGGGTCCATCCGCTGAGCCCAGCCGAAGGGCGAGAGCCAGACCAGTGCGTTGTCCTGCATGGCTCCGACGCCCCGGACGAGGTAGCCGATGGCGATGGCCGCTCCGGCCAGCCCGAGCGCCCCGCGTGCGGAGGTCGAGAGCTGCGCGGCGACCAGGCTGACCGCGCTGTAGCAGAGGCCGAGCAGCCCCAACCCGACGCCGTACGTCACGCTGCCGAGGACGTCCAGTCCCGCGGCGAGCATCGACACGGTGGTGATCAGCCCGATCAGCAGCGCGGCGCAGACGCCGTACAGCAGCCCTGCGAGCGTGGCCGCATGGCGGCCGACCACCGCGGAGCGGATCAGCTCCGCCCGGCCCGTCTCCTCCTCTGCTCGGGTGTGGCGCACGACGAGGAACATCACCAGCAGGCAGATCCCGAGCTGCGCGACCTGCGAGATCTCGTTCGCCACGATGCCGCCGATGGTGTCGATGGCGGCCTGGCGGCCGGACATCAGGTAGCTGACCGGACTGGTGCCGACCGCGCTGGCGTACCCCGCGATCTTCTCGGGGGTGTCGTAGATCGGCGGGACGGCCAGCGCGCTGGCGGCGATCATGCCGCCGAGCCCGACCAACCAGAGCGGCAGGCGCACCCTGTCACGGCGCAGGATGAGCCGGACGAGGAGACCGGTCCCGGTGAGAGGCGAGCTCACGGCGTCAGCTCCTCGCCGTACTGTCGCAGGAAGAGCTCCTCCAGCGTCGGAGGATGTGCGGCCAGGGACCGCACCCCGAGCGGGGCGAGAGCCTGAACCGCTGCGTCCAGGTGGTCGGAGTCGACGTCGAAGGTGACTCGTCCGTCGACGAACTGGGGGTTGTGCACCCCGGCAACGGCCGCGATGTCGCTGGCAGGGCGCGCCGTCTCGGCGATCACCGTCGTGCGGGTCAGGTGTCGCAGCTCGGCCAACGTGCCGCTCTGCACGACTCGGCCCGCCCTGATGATGCTGATCCGGTCGGCGAGCGCCTCGGCCTCGGCCAGGATGTGCGAGCTGAGGAGGATCGTGGCGCCCTCGTGCTTCAGCTCGAGCACGCACCGCTGGAACTCCGCCTCCATGAGCGGGTCGAGGCCGGAGGTCGGCTCGTCCAGCAGGTAGAGCTCGGCCCGGCGCGCGAGAGCGGCGACGAGTGCGACCTTCTGGCGGTTGCCCTTGGAGTAGGTCCGCGCCTTCCTGCTCGGGTCGAGCTCGAAGCGCTCCAGCATCTCCGCCCGGCGTCTCTCGTCCAGGCCGCCGCGCATCCGGCCGAGCACGTCGATGACCTCGCCACCGGTGAGGTTGGGCCACAGCGCGACATCACCGGGGACGTAGGCGATGCGGCGGTGCAGCACAGCCGCGTGCGCCCACGGGTCGCCGCCCAGCATCGTGGCGGTGCCCGCATCGGCCTTGAGGAGGCCGAGGAGCAACCGGATGGTGGTGGACTTGCCGGCACCGTTGGGTCCCAGGAACCCGTGCACCTCGCCGGTCTCGACCGAGAGGTCCAGGCCGTCCAACGCCCGGACGCGACCGAAGGTCTTGACGATGTCGTGGAGCTCGATGGCGGTCATGCAGCCATGGTGCACCAGTCCGCGGGCCAGGTCAGAGCAGGCGTCGGTCGTTGGCCCAGCGAGTGAGCTCGTGGCGCGAGGAGAGCTGCAGCTTGCGCAGTGTCGAGGACATGTGGGTCTCGACGGTCTTCACCGAGATGAACAGCTCCTTGGCGACCTCCTTGTAGGCGTAGCCGCGGGCGATCAGCCGCATCACCTCCCGCTCCCTCTCGGTGAGCCGGTCGAGGTCCTCGTCGACGGCCGCGACGTCGATCGAGCCGGCGAACGCGTCGAGCACGAAGCCGGCGAGCCGCGGCGAGAAGACGGCGTCGCCGTCGGCCACCCGGCCGACCGCGTCGACGAGCTCGGGACCGGTGATCGTCTTGGTGACGTAGCCCCTGGCGCCGCCGCGGATCGTGCCGATGACGTCCTCGGCCGCGTCGGAGACCGAGAGCGCGAGGTAGCAGGTGTCGGGCGAGGGCTGGCGGCGCATCACCTCGACGCCCCCGCCTCCGGGAAGGTGCACGTCGAGGAGCACGACGTCGGGTCGCTGCTCGCGGATCACTGCCACGGCGGAGTCGACGTCGGGGGCCTCCCCCACGATGTCGACGACGCCCGCCCCGGCGGCGGTGAGCTCGGAGCGCACACCGGCCCGGAACATCGCGTGGTCGTCGACCAGGACGAGTCTCACCGGCCCACCGGGGCGAATGGTGGCGTTCATGGCTTCTCCTCCTGTTGCGGGGCGGGCCGCTGGTCCAGCGGCATGTGGAGTCTGACCTCTGTGCCGTCCCCGGGAGCGGAGCGCACCTCGGCCGAGCCTCCGTGTCGGTGCATCCTGTCGAGGATCGAGTTGCGTACGCCGTGGCGGTCGGCGGCGATCCCCTCGGGGACGAAGCCCGCTCCACGGTCACGCACGAAGACGTCGACCGACCGGTCGCTCACCTCGGCGTAGACGTCCACGCGGGGCACGCCGGCATGCTTGGCCGCGTTGACGACGGCCTCGCGAGCGGCGAGGGCCACGGGGCGGGTCTGCTCGTCGAGCGGGCAGTCGCCCACCGTCACGACGTCGACCAGCACCGGGTGATCGGTCTCGACCGCGGCAGCCATGGCGCGCAGCTCGCCGGCGACCGTGGTGGCATCTGCTTCGTCGGTCGAGAAGAGCCACTGGCGAAGGTCACGCTCCTGGGAGCGCGCCAGTCGCGCGACGGTCGTGGAGTCGTGGGAGTTCTTCTGGATCAGGGCCAGCGTCTGCAGCACGGAGTCGTGGAGGTGGGCGGCCATGTCGGCCCGCTCCTGGGTGCGCACCCGCTCGGCCCGCTCGGCCGCGAGGTCGTCGACGAGCCGCAGCGCCCACGGCCCCACGACGAGTCCCAGGCCGAGGATCCCCAGCAACCCGGCGACGACGATGTCGCCGGCCACCTGGAACTGGCCGTTGCGGAACGCGAAGAGGCCGAGCCCGACGATGACGAGCCCGGCACCCAGCACGATCCGCGCGTAGGACGCCCAGCCGCCGGAGCCGAAGACCGCGCCGAACGGGTCGATACGGCCCGTCGTGTCGAGCCAGCGCTCGCGCTGGGTCTCGTCGGCCTGTCGCCACAGCAGTGCGACGCCTGCAACGCCGAGGACGACCGGCCAGAACAGGAACCCCTGCCCGAGCAGCGACTCGAAGCCCAGCACGATGCCGAACGCCAGCGCGCCGAGGGCGACCGCGGGGCCGGCGTCGATGACCCGGCGACCACGACCGGGCCGCTTCCCGGCGCGGGTCGCGCTCTCGAGGCCGGGGGCGCTGACGTCGAGGGCGCGGTCGGCGGGAAGGAAGATCCACAGCCCGGCGTACAGCATGATCCCGAACCCACCGAGCAGCGCGGCCGCCACGAAGAACACCCGCACCCACAGCACCGGGAGGGCGAGGTGCCTCGCCAGGCCGCCGGCCACCCCGCCGGCGACCGGCTCGGAGAGGTCGCGGAAGGCGCGCCGGGGCACGAGCGGGCCGGGGGGCGCCGTCGGCGGTCGGGAGGTGGTCGTCATCGTGGCTCCATCGTCTCAGGCCGCCCACTCGCGCACCATGAGGACTGACCCCGAGGCGACCCTGAGCGGACCAGGGCCCACCTCGCCCAGGATCAGGGCTCTCCCCGATGGTGGCCGCCGCCGCGAGCGACCACAGTGGAGCCATGACGCAGCACTCAGAGACCTCCCGGGGCGACCACCCCTCCGCTGACACCGGACCTCGTGTCACCCGTGACGACGTCAAGGACGTCGGCCGGCTGCGTCGTACGACGAACGACCGCCAGATCGCCGGAGTCGCCGGCGGGCTCGCCCGCCACCTCGACATCGATCCGATCATCGTCCGCGTCGGGCTCGTCGTGGCCGTGCTCTTCGGCGGGGCCGGCCTGCTGCTCTACGCAGCCGCCTGGGTCCTCGTCCCCGAGGAGGGCAGCCAGGGCCAGCCCCTCGGCCTCGACGAGCGCAGCCGCGTCTTCGCGCTGATGGGAGCCGGCGTCCTCGCCGTCCTCGCCGCGATCGGCGACTGGGCCGGCGCGTTCTGGTTCCCCTGGCCCTTCGCGGTGCTGGCCCTGGTGGTGCTGTGGTTCGTCAGCCGCGGGTCGTCGGCATTGACGCCGTACGACGGGGTCGAGCAGCAGCCCTGGCCCGAGAGCCAGTCTGTCGACCCGGCGGTCTACGCCCGCCCGCCCCGGCCGGGCAACCCGCGTCGCCGCGGCCCCGTGCTGTTCTGGTTCACCCTGGCGCTGATCGCGCTCGCCGAGGGCCTGCTCGGGGTGGTCGACCTGGCCGGCGCCGACGTGGTGCCCAGCGCCTACCCCGCCCTCGCCCTGGCCGTGACCACGGCCATGCTGCTGCTGGGCTCCTTCTGGGGTCGTGCCGGCGGCCTCGTCCTCATCGGCATCGTCGCGGCGCTGGCCACCGTGCTGACGAGCCTGAGCGGCAACATGTCGGACGACATCCGGGTCCACACGCCGACCACGGCGGTGGCCGTGCAGGACGCCTACGACCTCGGGGCCGGCGAGATGCTCGTCGACCTGTCGCAGGTGGAGGACCCCAACAACCTCGACGGCCGCGACATCAGCATCGACGTGGTGGCCGGTCGGGTCGAGGTGATCGTCCCGGAGGGAGTCGACGTCTCGGTGACGACCAACGTCCTGGGCGGCGAGGTGCGCGTCTTCGACCAGCGTCAGGACGGGGGCGACGTCAAGCTGTCCGGTTTCGTCGACGGTGGACCCGAGGCCCCCGACCTGGCGATCGACGTCGAGGCGGTCTTCGGCGAGATCCTCGTCCGGACGCCGTGACCCCGGCCGTGACCATCCCCGAGACCGACCACTCCGAGACCGATGACGACCGTGGAGGAAAGACGATGACCGAGCACTACGACCAGCCCATGGTGGGCCCGCTGGACGCGCCCGAGCGCACCAGCGGTCGACACCCGGTCAACATCACCCAGCTGGTGATGGCCGTGGCCTTCGCCGGGCTGCTGCTGGTGTGGGGGCTCTACCAGCTCGACGTCGTCGATCGCGACGACTTCCGCTGGCTGCTGCCGATCCCCTGGCTCGCGGCGGGTGCCGCCGGCCTGGCGGCGACGTTGCTGCCCTCGCGTCGGGACAGGAACGCCGCCGCCGGCTCCTGAGCTGGTCCTGCCGTTCAGTCCAGCCAGCTGGCCAGCGCCCGGACCGCGACGTCGGGGTGGTCGGCGAAGAGCCCGTCGACACCGGCGTCCAGGAAGACCCGGACCTCCGCGGCGAGGTCGCCGGGGGCGTTCGGGTCGGTGCCGCGCCTGAACCGCGCGTCCATGAACTGGTTCTCCCGGCGCATCGTCCACACGTGCACGACCAGCCCCTCGGCGTGGGCGTCGTCCACGACGGCGGTCGGCGTGGTGGCTCCGCGCGGGATCACCACGTACTTGTTGGCGCCGAGCCCGTCGGCGTAGGTCGCGACCTCCGCCAGGCCGGCGGGGGTCAGCATCGAGGCGTACGTCGTACCGGGCAGGTCTGCGGGACCGCCGGAAGCGTCGACCAGCTGGGCCAGCGGCACGTCGATCATCGAGTCGAGCTCGCGCAGGTTGGACGTCTCGAAGGACTGGATGATCACCGGGTCTCGGTGTCCGGATGGTCCGGCCGTCGCGCGCCCTCGACGCGTCGAGGAGGTGTCGTGCCGACGAACAGTCACCGACGAGTGATCCACGTCTCAGGCGTCTCGGAACGAGAGTCGTACACGTGTGTTACCCACGAGTTCTGTCAGGATCTGGCCACCACGAAGCACCTGACTCCCCGGGAGGGAACTTGTTCAGCATTCGCACCATGGCCCGCGTCACCGCGGCTGCCTCCGTGACACTCACCATGGCGGCTGCGCTCGGTGCCGCGCCGCCCGCCTCTGCCGACCCTGTGGTCGACATGAGCTGGACCGTCAAGACGACCACGACGTTGAAGAAGCTCGGCGAGACCGTCAAGCTCCCCAACGGCACGCTCGACGCACAGATCGACACGGCCACCGGCGCGATGACCGGGACCCTGGCCCTGCCCAAGGCGACCCAGAAGGTCTCGCTGCCGCGCCTGCCCCTGGCGGAGGTCACCGTCGCGTTCGACCAGGCAGCGCCCGTCAAGGGCAAGGTCGACCTGACGGCCGGCACTGCCCGCGCCAAGGCGAGCTTCGTGGTGCGGATCGTCGCGATCCGTCCGGTCCACTCGCCGGCCATCAACCTCGTCAGCGGCAAGTGCACGACGAAGAAGCCGGTCACCGCGAGCCTCAACGGCCCGATCAACCCCGGTGGCACGTCGACGTTCGAGTCGACCTACAAGATGCCGGGCTTCAAGAAGTGCGGCAAGAAGTCCTCGGGCGTCATCAACTCGCTGCTCGCCGGCGGCAAGAACAAGATGACGATCAAGCTGTCTTGATCGCAGCCCCACGCTTCACCTCGCAGGGCGTGCTCGACCTCGGTCGAGCACGCCCTGCGGCGTCCCGGGGCCAGGCTCGTCTCAGCATGGGAGCGCGTTGGTTGACTCGCCAGTAACAAACGCGGGACCGTGCTGGTCCACAAGCTTTTCCCTGGGGAGGGACCACACGATGATCAGCACACGCATGCTCGTCCGCACGCTCGCGGGTTCGACGCTCGGCCTCGCGCTCGCGGTCCCGTTCGCGGCCGCACCGGCCCAGGCCGAGGTCCTCGACCTCAGCTGGGACGTCGCGACCACGACCACGTTGAAGAAGGTCGGGGCCACGGTCTCGCTTCCCACCGGCAGCCTCGTCGCCCAGATCGACAGCGCCTCCGGCGCCATGACCGGCGACCTGACCTTCCCGACGGCGAGCAAGACGCTGAACCTCGGGCAGATCCCGCTCGCCGACGTGAGCGTGGCGCTGCACCAGGCCGCTCCCGTCACCGGCTCGGTCGACCTCGCCAGGAGCAAGGCCCAGGCCAGCGCGTCCTTCGACGTCCAGGTCGTGGCGATCCGTCCGGTGTTCGCTCCGTCCCTCAACCTCGTGAGCGGATCCTGCACCACGGCGACGCCTGCCACCGCCAGCCTGCGCGGCCCGATCAACATCGGCGGCTCGACGACGTTCAGCTCGAGCTACGCCCTGCCCAAGTTCGAGGACTGCGGCCGGGCCACCACGAAGGTGATCAGCACCCTGCTCTCCGGGCCCAAGAACACCATGAAGATCACGCTCTCCTGACTGAGTCCCACAGAGCTCGGTCCCACAGACCAGACTCACGCGCCCGCGGGGCGGTCCCGGCATGAGCCGGGACCGTCCCGCGGTCCGTTCCGGACACCTCCTTGCGATTGTGACAGTACTGCTGTCACAGTTGGCGGCATGAAGCTCTCGATGCCCCTGATGTACGCCGGCAATCCCCGGGAGGCGGCCGACCAGGTCGGCGAGCTCGAGAAGGCGGGGCTCGACACGGTCTGGGTCGCGGAGGCCTACGGGTTCGACTCCCCCACGCTCATGGGCTACCTCGCCGCCAAGACCGAGACCATCGAGATCGGGTCGGCGATCCTCAACATCTACTCACGCACCCCCGGTGCGCTGCTGCAGACCGCCGCCGGACTCGACAACGTCTCCGGCGGCCGGGCGATCCTGGGCCTCGGCGCGAGCGGACCCCAGGTCATCGAGGGCTTCCACGGCGTCCCCTACTCCAAGCCGCTGGCCCGCACCGCCGAGGTCATCGACATCATCCGGCGCGGCCTCAAGCGCGAGCCGCTCACCGCCGACGGGCAGTTCCACCTCCCGTTGACCAAGGAGCACGGCGCCGTCACCGGCCTGGGCAAGCCGCTGAAGCTGCTGACCCGCCCCGAGCGCGACTCGATCCCGATCTACATCGCGGCCCTGGGCCCCAAGTCCGTCGAGCAGGCCGCCGAGATCGCCGACGGCTGGATCCCCCACCTGTTCCACCCCGAGAAGGCCCACCTCGTGTGGGGCGACTCCCTCGAGGCAGGCAAGGCCAAGCGACCGGGCGACCTGGCGCCCCTGGAGATCAACGCCAACGCCATGGTCGCGATCGGAGAGGGGCCGGAGACCAAGGCTCTTCTCGACTTCGCACGCCCGGTCTTCGCGCTCTACGTCGGCGGGATGGGCGCGAAGGGCAAGAACTTCTACAACGACGTCGCCGTCGCCTACGGCTACGAGGAGGAGGCGGCCAAGATCCAGGACCTCTACCTCTCGGGCAAGAAGAAGGAGGCGGAGGCCCTCATCCCCACCGACTGGCTCGAGGCGGCCAACCTCGTCGGGCCGGCGTCGTACGTCAAGGAGCGGCTCGCCGCCTTCAGGGAGGCCGGCGTCACCAACCTGGGCCTCACCCCCGCCACCGAAGACCCTGCCGCGACCATCGCGCAGGTGAAGGAATGGGTCTCGTGAGACGACCGGGCCCTGCGCTGGCCCATCCCCGTCGCTACGACAACCTCCGCCGGATCCAGGCCCTGGACCCGGAGGTCGACCACGACGAGATCGTCAACCTCACCGCCCGTCACGAGTTCCCGTGGGACTACCTCCAGGGCACCGGCATCGCGTTCATGCGCGACTACGGCGTCCCCTCGATCAGCCGGCTGCTCCACGCGACCGGCGAGTTCGAGAAGCACGGCATCAAGCGCTACGACGACACCCTCCTGATCGGCGAGGAGTCCACGATCGAGGGCATCGACTCCGAGCGCGGCCACGCCGCCGTCCGCCGGCTCAACCGGATCCACGGCCACTACGACATCCCGAACCACGAGTTCGCCTACGTGCTGGCGACGACGCTCGTCGGTCCGGTGCGCTGGATCTCGGCCTACGGCTGGCGGCCGCTGGACCCCAAGGAGGTCGCCGCGATGACCCGCGTGACGACGCGGTTCGGCGAGCTGATGGGGATCAAGGGGCTTCCCTCGACCTACGACGGCTACCTGCAGCTGCTCGTCGACTACGAGCGTGAGCACTTCGCCCCCGACCCGGCCAACACCGCGCTGGCCGAGGCGTCGATCGAGATCGCGCGGCAGACGACGGCGGCGCCCGCGCGTCCCGCCGTACGACGCATGGTGCTGGCGCTCATGGACGAGCCGCTGCTCACCGCGCTCGGCCTACCCCGCCAGCCCGACTGGCTCGCCTCCGCCGCGAAGCGCGGGTTGCGCCTGCGCGCCCTGGCCATGCGGTTCGCCGCCCCGCGCCAGGAGCCCGCGCTGCACAAGGCCACGACCTACCCGGGCGGGCACACCCTCACTCAGCTCGGGCCCCTCTCCATGCTCGACGACCTCAACGCCCACACCCACAGGGCTGAACACATGAACAGGAGCACCGCCAGTGCCTGACCGCCCCAGCATCCTCGAGCAGGAGCACGAGGACTTCCGTGCCACCGCACGCACCTTCTACGAGCGCGAGGTCGTCCCCCACCACGAGAAGTGGGAGGCCGCCGGGGTCGTGGATCGCGAGGTCTGGACGAAGGCCGGGGAGGCCGGCCTGCTCTGCTTCGACGTCGACGAGCAGTACGGCGGCGCCGGCATCAAGGACTTCCGCTACAACATGGTCCTCGCCGAGGAGGCCACGCGTGTCGGGGCTTCCGGGCCGGGGTTCACGGTCCACACCGACGTCATCGTGCCCTACATCAGCTCGCTCGGGACCGAGGAGCAGAAGCAGCGCTGGCTGCCCGGACTGGTGTCGGGTGAGATCATCAGCGCGATCGCGATGACCGAGCCCGGCGCAGGGTCCGACCTGCAGGGCATCCGTACGACGGCCGTGGACGCGGGCGACCACTACGTGCTCAACGGCTCGAAGACGTTCATCAGCAACGGCATCCTCTCCGACCTGGTCGTCGTGGTCTGCCGCACCGACCCCGACGCCGGCTACCAGGGCATCTCGCTGCTCGTCGTGGAGCGTGGCATGGAGGGCTTCGAGCGCGGCCGCAACCTGGACAAGATGGGTCTGCACGCCCAGGACACCGCCGAGCTGTCCTTCACCGACGTCCACGTGCCGAAGGAGAACCTGCTCGGCGCCGAGGGCTCGGGCTTCATCTCGCTGATGGAGAACCTCCCCCAGGAGCGGATCTCCATCGCCTGCGTCGCGGTGGCCGCGGTCGAGAGCGTCCTGGACATGTGCCTGGCCTACGCCAAGGAGCGGGAGGCGTTCGGCAAGCCGATCGGCAAGTTCCAGCACAACCGCTTCATGCTGGCCGAGATGGCCACCGAGGCCCACATCGCACGTGTCTTCATCAACGACTGCGTGATGCGCCTGAACGCCGGCACCGCTGACACGACCATCGCCTCGATGGCGAAGTGGTGGACCACCGAGCTGCAGCTCCGGGCGGTCAACTCCGGGGTCCAGCTGCACGGCGGCTTCGGCTACATGTCGGAGTACCCCATCTCCAAGGCCTACACCGACTCCCGCATCCAGACGATCTACGGCGGCACCACCGAGATCCAGAAGGAGATCATCGGCCGGATGCTCGGGCTGTGACGGGGGCCCGGACTGTCGAGAACCATGTCGACGTCCCGAGCCCGCCCGCAGCGGTGTGGGATCGAGTGGTCGACCCCGAGGGGATCAACCACGAGATGCGGCCCTGGATGACGATGACGATGCCCCGCGCGGCGAGGGGACTGACGGTCGAGACAGTCCCGCTCGGGCGACCGCTCGGGCGCGCCTGGCTGCGGCTCCTCGGGGTCGTCCCGTTCGACTACGACGACCTGACCATCGTCGAGATCGATCCGGGCCGTCGCTTCCTGGAGCGGTCCACGATGCTGAGCATGAGCCGCTGGGAGCACGAGCGGACGTTGACGCCGGTCCCCGGTGGCACGCGCGTGCATGACCGCGTCGTCCTCGAACCACGGCTGCCGGTCCCGGGTCTGTCGGCGGTGCTCGCACGGGTGGTCGACCTGTTCTTCAAGCACCGCCAGCGCCGACTGCGCGCCCACTTCTCGAGGGACTGAGGGTCACCCCAGGCCCTGCCACGGGTCCTCGCGGCGCCACACCGTGGGGAAGTGGAGGGCGGTGCCGCCTGCCGCTGCGAGCGGCTCGAGCACCCGCATGGTCGCGTCGAGGTCGTCCCCGGCGAAGGGCAGCGCGCGCAGCGGCTGGTCCAACGGGCGGAAGAAGTCGTCCCAGTGCGTGAGGACCGCCCGTCGGCAGCCGAGGGTCCCGACGGTGTGGGCCCAGTAGGACTCGATGTAGCCCTGGTCCTGGATGCCCAGCTGACCCACCCCGAGGTAGGCCACCTGCGCCTCCCGGTCGTCGAGCAGCCCGGGCTCGAACCCTGCACTCCCCTGCACCAGTGCGGTGCGTCCGCTGACGTGCTCGACGAGCACGGCCCAGGCCTCCCCGCAGCTGTAGGCGCTCGCCCGGGCCGGCGGGACCAGTGGCTGGGTGATCTCTCCGGGGTAGCGGTCGGGAGGGCAGTGCCGGGAGGCGAACAGCGTCAACGACCAGGCGCCGTACGGCACCGACTCACCGGAGGTGACCGTCCGCAGCCGCTCCTCCGGCAGCCCGCCCCCGCGCCCGAGGTTTGCCGTCGACTCACCGCCGACGAGCACCGCGCCCGTGCGTCGGGCGACCTCGGCCGAGTCCTGGGCGTGGTCGTAGTGGGTGTGGACCGGGACGACCGCCTCGAGGCGCCGTTGTCCCACGCGCGGTCCGAGGCCCAGCCGGTCGAGGGCCGCGTCGATGCGGCGGACGTCGGGGCGCAGCGGGCGCAGGGCCACCTTCGCGAGCGAGGGGCGGGAGAAGAAGCCGTCGAACATCACAGCCGCCTCACCGTCGTCGAAGAGCAGCGTGGAGACCCCGAGGAACGTCACGCTCGGCCCCGCGTCGGCCTCCGGCACGTCGAACCGCTGACGGTAGGGGTCGAGGGAGGGGCGGCCGAGCTTCACACGCATGCGGGGACGCTATCTGGGCTCCATCACTCGTGCAGCCCGGACCCGCCTACCGGCAGGCGAGGCACCGCACTGGTCCGGGGCACGACGCCCCCGAGCGCATCGCGTGCCTGCTCACGCGCCTGGCGCACCGCGCGGTCCGACCGGCCGCCGCGCACGTTCTCGCAGCTCCGGACCCGCTCGGCAGCAAGGCAGGTGTCCCTCCCTTGGCGGCCGTTGGCGAAGTCACGGCCACCACCCATGTCCAGGACGTCGGGGCCACGCGTGCCGACGACGGTGTCGCGCCCTCCGCCCATCCGGGCCTCCAGGCCGCGCCCGCCGCGCAGCAGGACGCTCTCGTTGCGGTGGGTGCCACGGACCCGCCATTGCTCGTCCTTGCCGATGAACCCCATGAGCTCGAGGCTGTGCAACCGACCGGCCCGCATGCCGGTGTGGAGCACGCGGCGGGCCAGGTCCACGGTGATGGTGGATCCCTGCGGGAAACCGGCGTTGCGCACGTGGAGAAGGGCGAGATCGTTCGAGCTGCCTCCGTCCAGCGAGATGCCGCGCGACCCGGGAGTGAGGCCCAGGACGATGCTGTCCCGGCCGGCGCCACCCTCGACGTCGACGTCCTCCGTGGCTGCGACGAGGATCTCGTCCGCCCCGTCCTCACCATGGAGATCGGCCTGGCCGCTCGCCGGACCGGCCGCGAGGTGGTCGGGATCCTCCCCGCCGCGCGCCGTACCCCCGGCCCGCCCCAGGACGATCCAGTCGCTGCCTGGTCCTCCGTCGATCTCGTCCGGGCCGTCGGCTTCCGGGAGCACGTCGTTGTCCGAGTAGTCGGCGTAGAGGGCATCATGTCCGCCGCCACCGTCGATCTGGTCCGCGCCGCCGCGACCCGCCAGCACGTCGGGGTACGCCGAGCCGATCATCACGTCCGCCTCACGGGTGCCCACGATGGCCAGGAGCTCGGCCACGACGACGTGGTCGGTGCCCGACGGCTCCACCACGACGCCCAGCCCACCCAGGGCAGCCGTGGAGAGATCGACGCGGATCCCACCCGCAACGCCGGCCTCGAGGAGGTCTTCGTACTTGATGGTGTCCGCCGGGACGGAGTAGTCCTCCAGAGTCAGTGGATCGAGACCGGCATCGACGTGGTCACTGCCCGTTCCCGGCCAGATGACATCGCCACCGGCGTCGCTGTCGCGCCCACCCAGGATCCGGTCGTCGCCCGCCATGCCTGCCAGACGGTCCGACCCCGCATCACCGCAGATGACGTCGTTGCCGAGGAGCCCGGACACGGTGTCATCGCCTCCCAGACCGACCATCACGTCGTCGCCATCGGTCCCGACGAGCACGTCGTCCCCCTCCGTGCCGATGTGCGTCGCGGCCCGGCCCTCGCACATCGCCTCGGCGGCGCTCGCCGGGACGGCCGGGAGCAGCGGCACGACGAATGCCCAGCCGACCAGGATCACCGTGCCTGTGGATGTGTGCATCACGTCGTCCCCTTCGACTTGTCCCGGAGCCTCTCCCCGGACCAGATGCAGCTCAGGATGGGCGCCTCTCCCGCGCCACGCACGGGTCCGGAGTCCCGAACGCTCCGGGACAGATGGGAAGTCGGGACGTTGCAGCCGTGCGCGATCCCACGCGCGGCAGTCGGGGTCTACAGCGGCACGTCGTCCGGGATGATCCTGGCCACCACGAGGTCGCCGGCGTCCTCGGCGAGGACGAGCCGCGACCCGTCCAGGCGCCGCAGCGAGGCGCGTACGTCGTCGACGTCCCGGCGGGTGTCGTGGGCGATGTCGGCGTCCCGGACGGGCACGATGTTCGGGCCCCACTCCTCCGGCGGCACCTCGAACGGGTCGAAGTCGGTCTGCGCGGCCGCCCACAGCTGCAGCGCTGACTCGCGGACCATGTCGTCGATGGCCATGTCGTCGGTGGTGTGGTCGTCAGGGGTGGCATCTTGCGGCATCTCCATGACGCTACCCGCGGGCTGCGAGCAGTGTCGATGCAGACCGTCGGCGCAGACACCGCTGGGACCGCTCGGTACGTTTCGTCAGGACAGCACTTCACCGGAGGAGACGACATGGACCTGTTCGAGATCGCGGAGACCAAGCGCATGCGCCGCGAGGAGGCCGCCGCCCAGCTGCGTGCCCTCGCAGACTCGCTCTCCAGCAACAACTCGGTGTCGTTCCAGCGCGAGGGCCGTCAGGTCACCGTGAGCGTGCCCGACGAGGTCGAGCTGAAGATCGAGGTCGAGCTCGGCGAGGAGAACGAGCTGGAGATCGAGCTCACCTGGTAGGACCCTCGCGGCGCTCGTGCAGCCGCTGCTGCGCAGCCGGGAGGTACGACAGGCAGGGCGCGGTCGCGTCCGGGTGCTTCTCCACCAGGTGGAACGTCCAGCGGTCCATAGCGGCGAGGTAGCCGTTGTCCTCGCCCTTGCGAAGGGTCGACCACGCGCGGTGGCCCTTGGCCTTGCACACCGTGCAGGCGATCTTGTAGACGAACTGGTCCTCGGCGTCGAGGTCGATGCTCACGTCTGCGAGCGCGCCCGCCTCGACCCCGGCCTTCCGGGCTCGCGCCGACCGGGTGGCGGTCACCGGACGACCTGCTCCAGGGCGGCGTGCTCCACGGCCACCTGCGCGCCGAGACGGGCGTTGTTGTTGACCAGGGCGATGTTGGCCTCGAGGCTGGCACCGCCGGTGATCTCGACGATGCGGCCGAGCAGGAAGGGCGTGGCCTCCTTGCCGTGGACGCCGGCGGCCTCCATGTCGCGGATGGCCTGCTCGATGACGGAGTCCATCTCGCTCGCGGGAATCTCGTCCTCCTCGCGGATGGGGTTGACCAGCGAGACCCCGCCGGTGAGGCCCAGGCCCCACTTGGCTGCCATGAACCTGGCCGCCTCGGCAGGGGTGTCGACGCGCATCGGGGCCTGGTGGCCGCTCTCGCGGGAGAAGAAGGCGGGGAACTCGTCGGTGCCGTAGGCCACGACGGGGACGTGCAGCGTCTCGAGCGTCTCGAGGGTGAGCGCGATGTCGAGGATCGACTTCACGCCCGCCGAGACCACCGCGACGTCGGTCAGCGACAGCTCGGTGAGGTCGGCACTGCTGTCGAAGGTCTGCTGCGCGCCGCGATGGACGCCGCCGAGCCCTCCGGTGACGAAGACCTTGATGCCGGCGAGGGAAGCCAGGCGCATCGTGGCTGCGACGGTCGTCGCTCCGTGGGCGCCCCGGGAGATGACGTAGGGAAGGTCTCGGACGCTGACCTTGGCGACGTCCTCGTGGGTGGCGAGCAGCTCGAGACCCTGCGCGTCGAGGCCGATCCGGGGCACGCCGTCCAGCACGGCGATGGTGGCCGGCACCGCGCCGCCCTCACGGACGATGCGCTCGACCTCGATCGCCATCTCGACGTTCTGCGGGTAGGGCATCCCGTGGCTGATGATCGTGCTCTCGAGGGCCACGACGGGAGCGCCGTCGGACAGCGCCTGGGCCACCTCGTCGGTGAGGACGAGGGCGGGGTGGATGGTCGTCATGCAGGCTCCTTCGGGTGTGGTGCTGCAGTGTCGGGCGCCGCGGACTCCAAGGTGGCGGAGACCAGGCGCGGGGTGAGGTCGGGACGGACGGTGTGGGGGCTGGCGATGGTCAGGGCCGCGGCCGCGTGGCCGAAGCGCGCGGCCTCGATGGCCTCGCCACCGTCGAGCAGGACGTGGACGAACGCCGCGAGCATCGAGTCGCCGGCCCCGGTGACGTCCTCGACCGTCGTCGGGACGGACGGGATCTCGACGATGCCGTCGCCGGCGCTGAGCAGAGATCCGCGCTCGCCGAGGCGGACCCACACCAGCTCGATGCCGCGCTGGTGGAGCGCGGCCGCGGCCTGGCGGACCTGCCGGTCGGTGCGGGTCGGCAGGTCGGTGAGCGCAGCGAGCTCGTCACGGTTGGGCGTCACGCCGTGGACCCGTGCGTCGAGGAGGTCGCGCAGACCTGCGGCCTTGGGAACGCTCACCGGCTCGAAGATCACCCGCCTGCCGGACGCCAGGTCGAGGGCGAGGTCGAACGCCTCGCGGGAGAGGTTGCCGTCCACGACCACGATGTCTGCGCTGGCGATCACGTCGCGTGCGGCTCGCAGGTGGTCGGCGCCGAGGTGGGCGGTCGCCGTCATGTCGGCGATGGCCACGATCAGCTCGCCGTCGGCGTCGAGGACGGCGGTGTAGGTGCCGGTGGCGACGTCGTCGGTGCGGGCGACGTGCTCGACCCGGACCCCTGCGGCAGCGGTGTGGCTCAGGAGGGTCTCACCCAGCGCGTCGCGACCGACGACGCTGACCAGGTGCACCCGGTCTCCCAGGCGACCGAGGTTCTCCGCGATGTTGCGGGCCACGCCGCCCGGCGCCATGGACCCCTCGCCGGGATTGCTGGTGCCAGGCGTGGCGCGGGTGGCACTGCGGGCCTTCAGGTCCATGTTGGCGCCACCGATCACGACCGCGCCCGGCTCCGTCGCGAGGACGTAGCCGCGCCCGAGGATCACGCCCTTCTTGCCGAGGTTGGAGAGATGCACGTTGATCGAGGCCCTGGTCGTGCCGATCGCGGCCGCCAGCGCCTCCGAGCCCATCAAGGGGTCGCGACGGAGCAGCTCGACGATCTGTTGCTCGCGGTCGGTCAGCACCTCATCATGATAAGTACGCTTTACTCGAATAAGCAAGCGGCCATGGGCAGGTGCTGGACAGGGTGGGAGCGACCGGCAAGGATCGTGACCCCGCTCACACCCCTGGCCGCTGTCGAGGAGACACGATGACCGACGCCCTGACCACCCCGACCCTCGACAACGAGACGGTCCTCGCCGAGCGCGCCCGCATCGAGGCGACGGTGGCCGGCCGCACCCTCATCGACTCCTTGGCCGACACCGCGGAGAGGCACGCTGACCAGCCGGCCTACTCCGACCGGCACGACGTACCCGAGGGCGAGTCGTGGCGCACCCTCACCTGGCGCGAGACCCGGGAGACCGCCCTCGACGTCGCCGCCGCGCTGGTCGACGCCGGCATCGGGGTCGGCGACACCGTGGCCATCATGGCGACCAACCGGATCGAGCACTTCCTGGCCGACATGGGCGCGGTCCACGCCGCGGCCACGCCGATGTCGATCTACAACACCCTCTCGCCCGCGCAGGTCGGCTTCATCGCCGAGGAGTCGACCCCCGCCCTGGCGGTGCTCGAGAACTCCGACCACCTCCACCGCTGGACCGAGGCGATCGCAGGCGGGTCCCTCAAGCGGGTCGTCGTGCTCGACGCCGACGCCGTCCCCGAGGGCGACCTCTACCTCTCCTGGGCCGACTTCGTGGCGGGCGGTGCGGCCTACCGCGCCGACCACGCAGACGAGCTCAGGCAGCGGCACGCCGAGCTCGACCCGAGCTCGCCGGCCACGATCCTCTACACCTCTGGCACCACCGGAAACCCCAAGGGCGTCGTCCTGACCCACCACAACGTGCAGTACGAGGCGTTCAGCACGATGGAGGCCGCCGGCCTCGAGGGCGGCACCTCCCACGTGCAGATCAGCTACCTCCCCCTGGCCCACATCGCCGAGCGGGTCCTCGGTCTCTACGGCCCGCAGGTGCTCGGCGGCCACACCCACTGCATCGGCGACCCGGCAGAGCTCCTCGCGGCTCTGGGCGAGGTCCACCCGACGGCGTTCTTCGGGGTGCCCCGGGTGTGGGAGAAGATCAAGACGGGCATCTCGGCCAAGCTCGCCGCCGACCCCGATCCCGCCAACGTCAAGCTCGTCGAGGACTCGATGGCGGCCGGGCTCGCCTGGGTCCAGGCCCAGGAGGTGGGCGGCACGATGACGCCCGAGATCCAGGCGGCCTACGAGGAGGCCGACGCGGCGATACTCGGGTTCCTGAAGCTGCTGCTCGGCCTCGACCAGGTCACCTGGGCCGGCTCGGCGGCCGCGCCGATGCCGCTGGAGGTCGCGAAGTTCATGGCCGGGCTCGGGCTCAAGGTCTACGACGTCTACGGCATGAGCGAGGTCACCGGGGCGGTGACCGCCAACGGCCCCGGCGGCTTCAAGCTCGGCACCGTCGGGCGCCCCACGCCCGGCATGGAGGTCAAGCTCGCCGAGGACGGGGAGGTCCTGATCCGTGGCCCGGTCACGATGGCCGGCTACCACCGGCAGGAAGGGGCCACCCGCAACATCATCGACGAGGACGGCTGGGTGCACAGCGGTGACATCGGCACCCTCGACGACGACGGCTTCTTCTCGATCGTGGATCGCAAGAAGGAGCTGATCATCACCTCGGCCGGCAAGAACATCGCGCCCTCCAACATCGAGAACTACCTCAAGGAGTCCCCGATCATCGGGCACGCGATGGCGATCGGCGACAACCAGCCCTACGTCGTCGCGGTCCTCACCCTCGACGGCGAGATCGCCCCGCTCGTCGCCGAGAAGATCGGTGTCACCTACACCGACCTCGCCGACCTGTCGGCCAGGCCCGAGATCCGTGCGATGGTGCAGGACGCCGTCGACAAGGCCAACGCCCGCCTCTCGAGGCCCGAGCAGGTCAAGGCGTGGGAGCTGTTGTCGCAGGAGTGGACCGCGGAGTCCGCGGAGCTCACCCCGACCCTGAAGCTCAAGCGCCGGGTGGTCAACGAGAAGTACGCCGACGTGGTGGAGGGCCTCTACGCCCACCCCGCCGAGTGACGTGACGGGCCCGACGCCGCCCTTCGACCTGCAGGCCCACCGGGGCGGTGCCGGGCTCCACCCGGAGAACACGCTCGAGGCGTTCGGCGGCGCCCTGACGCTCGGGGTGTCGACGCTCGAGCTGGACGTCCACCTGACATCCGAGGAAGACGTGGTCGTGGCCCACGACCCCGCCCTCGCGGACGCCCGGATGATCCGCCACCTCACCCGGGCCGACCTGCCGCCGTCCATGCCCCTGCTGCGCGAGGTGGCCGCCCTTCTCGAGGCACGTGGTGCCACGCCCGTGCGGATCAACCTGGAGATCAAGTACGACGCCGTGGCGGCCGCCGAGCTCACCTCGCGCGAGGACTTCGTCGCCGTGGTGGTCGACGCGATCCGGATCGACGGCCTCGTGGACTGCACCAGCGTGCAGTGCTTCGACTGGGACGTCCTCCGGTTGGTCGAGGAGTGCGAGCCGCGGCTGCGGCGCAACGTGCTGGCGAGCGACAAGTACCTCCAGCCCGGGCGGCAGGGCGCATCCCCCTGGCTGGGCGAGCTCGACATCGACGACGTCCCCGGCGGCTGGGTCGAGGCCGCCGCGGCGGCGGGCTTCGACGCCATCTCGCCCATCCACGGCAGCCCCTTCCTCGCCGGGGTCGACGACGCGTCGTACGTCCCCTTCGTGGACCTCGCGATGACCGTCGCCGCCCATGACCGTGGGCTCGCGGTCATCCCCTACGTCGTGGACGACGAGCCGACGATGCGGCACCTCGTCGATCTCGGGGTGGACGGGTTGATCACCAACCGGCCCGACCGGCTGCGAGGCGTGCTGGCAGCCGCGGGCCGCACGTTGCCGGAGGCCTTTCCAGGATGACGCAACCTCGGGGCAGCGACAGACGTCTACACAGCATGAAGACCACGTCTCGGGCCGTCCTGCTGGCTGTCACCGCTCTCGCCCTCGCCTCCTCCGTGCTGCCCTCCGGGCGTGCTGCGCCCGCCTCGGAGTCGAGGCCCACCGTCCTCGACGTGCGCGGCCTCGACCAGGGCGAGCCGCCGGCGATCGCGTGGGCGGAGCGCAAGGCGGGCGGGACGGTCATCCACGGACCCGACGGCACGACGACCCCCGTGGCGGACAACCTCGTCGCGTTCGCACCGATGGGCTCCGGGTACGTCGTGCAGACGGGGCTGGAGCGTCCGACGACGGTGCGCTGGATCGGCGCGGACGGCGCGCCCGGGCGTCGCGAGTGGCGCACCGGCCACGGCCTGGCCGTGTCGGCGCGAGGCAAGGCCGTCGCGTTCGCAGGCAGGCAGGGTCGGGTCTGGGCCATCGATTCCGAGGGGGATCGTCACCTCCGCTTCAACCGCGTCCCGATGGACCGCACCGTGCGCGCCGCTGCGGTGACGGGCGAGAGCTGCAAGGAGGGCGAGGGCGGCTCCGGCAGCGGGTGCACGATCGCCGTCAACGGGCCGCACCGCACCTTCTACACCACCTCGCACGGCATCGTGGACCGCGTCCCCCGGCTGCGCCAGACGACCACCGGCCGCGGTCGCTGGCTCGGCGGCATCACGTCGTTCAGCGACATGGGCTCGTGCAGCGCGATGCTGCGCAGCTGGCGGATGAAGTGGCGCACCTGCGACAACCAGCTGTCGGACATCTCCCCGGGGAACCGACACGTCCTGGGCACGCCCGCCTACGCCGACGGGTTCGGTCCCGGCGCCCTCGACATCCTCGACCTCCGCGACGGCTCGATCGTCCGCGCCTTCACCTACGCCCGCAACCAGCACTCGGCGACGTACTTCGACGAGGTGTGGGAGGACGCCGACCACGTGCTCGTGGTGACCTACCAGGACGGCAAGTGGGCGATCGTCCGGCTCGGCGTCGACGGCTCGATGGAGTACGCCGTCGAGCCGCGGAAGGCGTCGATGGACGACGCCTTCCCGTTCCGCCTCCAGACGCGCTAGGTCCGTCCCCGCCCGGGTGGAACCCGGTCTAGACCTCCGGGGAATCACGGATGCGGACAGTCGGTGCCTTCCGATTCACTCGTGGGTATGCATCGACAGATCGCCGGATCGCTCACCGGCCGCGTGACCAAGTGGCTCGTCCTCGTCACCTGGCTCTTGATCGCCGTCGGGTCGGCAGGCTTCGCAGCCAAGCTGACCGACGTCCAGAACAACGAGGCCTCCTCGTGGCTGCCCGACACCGCGGAGTCCACGCGCGCCTTCGAGAAGCTGGGCCCCTTCCAGGACCCCAACGCGATCCCGACGCTCGTCGTCTACGAGCGCGAGGGTGGACTCACCGAGGCAGACCTGGCCGACATCGAGGAGCACGCGGTCGAGATCGCTGCGATGGACGGTGTCGAGGAGACCGATGAGGGCGGGATGCCCTCGGTGGTGAGCCCTGCTGCCGCCCAGCAGATCGGCGTCCCGGCGATCTCGGAGGACGGCGAGGTCGCCCAGACGCAGGTCACCTTCGCCCTGGGCTCCGAGGGTTGGAACAAGATGCCCGGCATCGCCGACGACCTGCGCGACATCGCGGAGATCGACGGGGTCGAGGTCTACATCGCAGGCGGCGGAGGCCAGGCGGCCGACGCGGCGGAGGCCTTCGGGGGCATCGACAGCACGCTCCTCTTCGCCACGCTCAGCGTGGTCATCATCATCTTGCTGTTCACCTACCGCAGCCCCGTGCTGTGGATACTCCCCATCATCTGCGCGGGCATCTCCCTCTTCACCGCGCAGGCGATCATCTACTTCGCGGCCAAGTACGCCGACCTCACCGTCAACGGCCAGTCACAGGCGATCCTCACGATCCTGGTGATCGGCGCCGGCACCGACTACGCGCTGCTGCTGGTGGCGCGCTACCGAGAAGAGCTGCGTCGCCACGAGGACCGTCACGAGGCGATGGCCTTCGCCCTCCACCGGGCAGCCCCCGCCATCCTGGCGAGCGCCGCCACGGTCGTCCTGGGCATGCTGTGCCTGCTCTTCGCCGAGATGAACTCCACCGCAGGTCTCGGCCCGGTGGCCGCGATCGGCATCGCAGTCACCTTCCTGGTGATGGTGACCCTGCTCCCGGCCCTGCTGGTGATCGCCGGCCGCTGGGTCTTCTGGCCCCGGCGTCCGACGTTCGGCTCCCCCGAGCCGACCCAGTCGGGCATCTGGGCCAAGGTCGGTCGCGCCATCGCCCCGAGGCCGCGCCCTGTCTGGATCCTCACCTCGGTCCTGCTCGCCGTGGCCTGCCTGGGCCTGTTCACGCTCAACACCAACGGCCTGACGACCGAGGAGACCTACACCACCGAGTTCGAGTCGGTGACCGGCCAGCAGGTGCTGGTCGACCACGGCCTGGTCGACCAGTCCAACAAGGTCGTGGTCGTCGCCAACGCCGAGCAGGCCGATGCGGTCGCGGCGGCGGTCGACGGCATCGAGGGCGTGGAGGAGCCCTCGGAGCCGCTGACGAAGGACGGCGTCGGCTTCATCGAGGCGACGATCGACCACGACCCGTCGACCCAGGCGGCCTTCGACACGGTCGAGCGGGTGCGCGACGCCGTGCACGCGGTCGACGGTGCCGACGCACTGGTCGGCGGCAACTCGGCGTTCTTCCTCGACACCCTCCAGGCCTCCGAGCGGGACAGCCTGGTGATCATCCCGATCATCCTGGTGGTGGTGCTGCTGATCCTGATGGTGCTGCTGCGCTCGCTGGTGGCGCCACTGATCCTGATCGCCACGGTGGTGCTGTCCTTCGGAGCCGCGCTCGGCCTCTCGTCGCTGCTGTTCACCTACGTCTTCGGCTTCGCCGGGGCCGATCCGAGCTTCCCGCTGTTCGCGTTCGTGTTCCTCGTCGCGCTGGGCATCGACTACAACATCTTCTTGATGACCCGGGTCCGCGAGGAGACGATGAACGCTGGCACCCGCAAGGGCTCGCTGATCGCGCTCACCTCCACGGGTGGTGTCATCACCAGCGCGGGCCTGGTGCTCGCGGCGACGTTCCTCGTGCTCGGCACCATCCCGATGGTGTTCCTGGCCGAGCTCGGTGTCGCCGTGGCTCTCGGCGTCATCCTCGACACCATGATCGTCAGGTCCGTGCTGGTCACCGCCATCAACATGGACCTCGGCGGCAGGATCTGGTGGCCGAGCCGCCTCGACCGCGATGACCACGAGCTCACCGTGGAGGAGATCCGGGCTCCGATCGAGACGGTCCACTGACCGGGGTGGGCGCCAACACGACGTCGGCGCCGGCCCCTCAGCGCAGGCGGGAGGGCCTGATCGCCGCGGTCACCGCCTCGGTGTAGGCCGCGTAGCCCGCTGCGTCGGGGTGGAAGGCGCCGGGGTCCAGCGGGCCGAGCACCCAGGGATCCGCAGCGTTGACACCGTGCCCGACGAATCGCTTGGTCACGTCGACGAAGGTGAACCCGTGCTGGTCGGCCACGCCGGCGATGACCGAGTTGAGGAGGTCGGCACCCTCGTTGAGCACCTCCTGCTCTGCGGGAGACATGGCGACGAACGTGCCGTACTCGGGTGAGAAGAGCCGCGGGTAACCCGTGACGACCACCTCGGCGCGGGGTGCGGCGTCCCGGACGTCGTCGTACAACCCGTCGAGCAGTGCGGGCAGGTCGTCGGTGATGCGGGTGCGCACGGCCTCGGACGCCAGCGCGCACTGGGGGTCGCCGCCGACCAGGCACGCCACCACGGCGGAGGACCAGCCGATGTCGTTGCCGCCGATGCTGAGCGTCACGACGTCGGTGTCCTCGTCGAGGGCTTCCAGCTGCCCTCCGGCGACCAGGCTCGCCGTCGTGGCGCCCGCGCACGCGACGAAGTCGTCGAGGCGCAGGCGCATGCGGCCGTCGATCTGGACGCCGTACGCCGCGTCCGACCGTCCGCAGGCCCCGTAGGGCGGCACACCGTAGCCCGAGCCGTAGGAGTCGCCCAGGACGTCGAGGTCGTAGGACGGGGGGCTCGCCGCCGCACCCGGAAGGACCAGCGCGGTGAGGAGCAGCGGCAGGGTGGCGAGCAGCGCCCGCAGGCGTCGGCGAGTGGTCATCTCGCGACCGTAGACCCGCAGCGGCCCCCGGGGCCAGACCCTGTCCGGGCAGCGTCAGCCGCGTCGCGCGGCCTCAGACGGTGACGGCCCGCGAACGGCCCAGCACCTGACCCGAGCGCGACAACGCCTCTGCCACGAGCCGGCCGCCGGCGCCGTCGAGTGGGATCGCCGTCTCGAAGCCGGACCTGTCCACCGTCGCGACGACCGCTCCCCCCTGCTGGCGCAGGCGCCAGCGCGCGACCTCGGTCGCGCCGTTCCAGCTGACGTGGGCCGACCCATCGGGGCCGATCGCGAGGTCCGGGCTGGTCCGGGGTCGACCGGTCCACTCGTGCCGGTAGGCGCGGTAGGACCCCAGCGCAAGGTCGCGCAGCTCGAAGACGGCCTCCCCCGACTCGTCGAACTCGGTGACGATCGGGTCCATCCCCCAGCCCACGACGACGTGGCCGTCGGGGAGGTACTGGGCGTTGCCCATCGCGTAGCCGTAGCGGTCCTCGTGGCGCAGCGCCTGGACCAGGGTGGCCGTACGGGCCTCCTCGTCGACCTCGAAGCGCAGGGCCGCCGAGACGGAGTCGGTCTCGGTGGCGTTGTCGTGGTTGTCGTAGATCGTGATCGTGCCGTCGGGCTGGCGCTGCGCGTCGTGCTGCCACCCGAAGCGCCCCTCCTCGGGCACCTCGAAGTCGCTGCGCTCACCGCCGAGACGCCACAGGATCTCGCCGGAGCGGTCGACGCGGTAGACCGTGCTGGTGTGGCGGGCCGAGAGCAGGTAGGCGTCGCCGTCGCGGACGACGGAGTTGAGGTGGACCGGGTCGAAGGGCTTCTCCTGCGACTCCCCCTCGCCCTCCTCCCGCTTGCGGTGGGTCTCGGTGAGGTCGATGTGCTCCATGCCGTCCCAGTCGAACAGCACCTCGCCGGTCTCGACGTCGATCTCCTGCACGCAGGCGCCGAAGATCCACCCCTCGGCCGGACCGTCGATCGGGCTCAGGTCGAACGGCATCACGGGATAGGCCGTCACCAGCGCGGTGCCCTGGTCGGTGAGCTTGAACTCGTGGAAGTCGCTGAGGATGCCGTTGCCGGCACGCACCTCGGCGACGACCTGGTACTGCTCGTCGAGGAGGACGCCCTTGCCGAAGCCGAGCCCCTCGAGGACGAGCCCGGTCCAGTAGGTCAGGACCGGACGCCCGCGGTAGGTCTGCACCCGCAGGTCGATGCCGGCATTGCCGTCGGGCTCGATCCAGACGGGCTGTCCGGCGTCGTCGTAGATGAGGCCTCGGAAGCTCGGGGTGCGGCAGCAGGTCAGCAGCAGGCCCGCGGAGAGCGCCGCGCCCTCCTTGCGCCAGGTGGACGCCCTCGGTGCCACGAGCTGGGTGCTGACGAACCGTTGGAGGTCGGGCGCGGGCGGCGTGTCCGCCTCCACCGACGGCGCCTTCGCCTCCGCCTTCTCGTCCCCGTCGTCGCGCTCGGCGAGGGCCCACCCGCCACCGACGGCGACCGCCCCGACGGCCGCCCCCGCCCCGAGCATGAGCACGTCGCGACGCGCGGGACCGGCAGGGCGGCTGTCAGGCTCTTGGCTCGTCGCACTCACAGGTAGAGGAAACCGTGACAGCCGCCCGGGGGCAAGCCCTCCTCAGCCTCGCCCGCTGGAGGCCCGCGCGCGTCGTGAGATGGAGTCGATGGCCACCGCGAGCAGGAGCACCGCACCGGTCACCATGAAGCGGACCGAGGAGTCGACGCCCACCAGGTTGAGGCCGGTCTGGATCGCCTGCAGCACGATGATGCCGAGCATCGCCGAGTAGGCGGAGCCACGCCCACCGAAGAGCGACGTGCCGCCGATGACGGCCGCCGCGATCGCCGTGAGGTTGGTGTCGGTGGTGCCGCTGGCCTGGGACACCGAGGTCTGCAGGCCCGCAGCCAACAGGCCTCCCAGTGCGGCGAACGTCGAGCAGAGCGCGAAGACCGAGACGTAGATCCGGTCCACCTTGATGCCCGAGCGACGGGCCGCCTCCTCGTTGCCGCCCACGGCGAAGACGTGGCGTCCCCAGCGGGTACGGCGCAGCGCGAGGTCCATGATGACCACGAGCAGGGCGAAGAAGACCCACAGGTAGGTCCAGCCACGGTCGATGTTGACGTAGTAGGTCGCCGCCCCGAGCCCGACCAGCAGGGCGCCGGCCTTGGCGAGCACGACCCCCATGGCTGGTGCGCTGAGGCCGGCTGCCTTGCGCTGCCGGATGGCCCACAGCTGGGAGCCGGCGTAGACGAGGACGATCGCGAGGACCAGGACGTAGGACAGCACCGGGCTGACGAACTCGAAGCGGGTGAACTGCACGAGGAACGAGTCGGAGGGCAGGTTGATCGTGCCGTTCCTGCCCAGGACGTAGAGCAGTGCACCCTGGAAGCCGAGCAGGCCGGCGAGCGAGAAGACGAACGACGGCACCCCCAGCCTGGTGTTGAGGAACGCGTAGAACGCGCCGATCGCGACCCCGACCATGATCCCGGCGAGGATCGCCACCACCTCGCTCTGCCCCTTCTCGACCATGAGAACCGCGGCGCAGGCGGCGGCCAGGCCGCTCACCGAGCCCACGGACAGGTCGATCTCGCCGAGGAGGAGCACCAGCACGATGCCGAGCGCGATGATGCCGATGGGCGCGGCGAACTGGGTGATCGAGACGATGGAGCGTGAGGACAGGAATCGTGGCTCGGCCGCGTAGAAGCCGACCGCGATCACGATCAGGCCGAGCACGACGGGAAGGCTCCCGAGCTCCCCGGACTTCAGGCGGTTCCACGTCGTCCGCAGCATGTCGCGCGGGCCCTGCGAGCGGATGAGCCGCTCGTCGGCCAGGTCGGCGGCCACGGCCGCTTGGGTGACGTCATCAGCCATGGTGGCCGCCTTCCCGCTGCGCGCGTGCCGACACGACGTTGTCAGAGGCACCGGTGATGGCCGCGACGAGGTCCTCGGTGGAGGCCTCCTCGACCTTGAACTCCGCGGCGTTGCGCCCGAGCCGGAGCACCACGATGCGGTCGGCGACGGCCTGCACGTCGGCCATGTTGTGGCTGATCAGGATCACCCCGAGGCCGGTCTCGCGCAGTCGCTCGATGAGGTTGAGGACCTCGGCGGTCTGTGCGACGCCCAGGGCCGCGGTCGGCTCGTCGAGCATGACGACCTTGGGCTTCCCGACGAGGCTGCGCGCGATGGCGACGGTCTGGCGCTGACCACCCGACAGGGAGGCGATGGGGATGCGCACCGACGGGATCTTGGCCGACAGCGTCTTGAGCAGCCGCCAGGACTCCTGCTCCATCGCGACCTCGTCGATGAACGGGCCCACCCGCTTCTCCTGGCCGAGGAAGAGGTTGGCGACGACGTCGAGGTTGTCGCACAGGGCGAGGTCCTGGAACACCGTGGCGATGCCCAGCGACTGGGCCTCGGCAGGACCGCTCACGGTGATCTTCTTGCCGGCGAAGTTGATGTCCCCGGCATCGGGGGTGTAGACCCCCGCGATCACCTTGACGAGCGTGGACTTCCCGGCACCGTTGTCGCCGACGAGGGCGACGACCTCGCCTGCACGGACCTCGAGGTGGACGTCGGTGAGGGCCTGCACGGCCCCGAATCGTTTGGTGACGCCGGCCAGGGAGAGCACGCTCTCCCCGGCCGGTGCCAACGTGTCACTGGTCGACATCAGGAGATGCCAGCCGCCTCGCACGCCTTGGCGTACTCGCCCGTGCAGACGTCTGAGGTCTCGTAGAAGCCGTCGGCGATGACGGTGTCCTTGACGTTGTCCTTGGTCACCACGATCGGGGTGAAGATGTAGGACGTGACGCCTTCGTACTCGGTCTGGTCGATCCCGGTGTCACTGGTGTCGCCGATGTCCTCGCCCTGGGCGAGCTTGACCGCCACCTCGGCGGCCGTCTCGGCCTCGATCGGGATCGGCTTGTAGATCGTCATCGCCTGCTCCCCCGCGAGGATCCGCTGGATGGCGGCGAGCTCGGCGTCCTGGCCGGTGATGGGCGGCAGGGCGTCCTTGGCGACGCCACCGCCGGTCAGGGCCGCGACGACGCCACCGGCCTGGCCGTCGTTGGCAGCGTAGACGCCCTGGATCTCGCTGGCGTCGTACTTGCTGAGCATGTCGGTGACGAACGACTGGGCGTTCTCCGGGCTCCAGTCGGGGTTGTCGTACTCCTCGAGGATCTTGACCCCCGACTCGTCCAGCACGCTGTGGGCGCCGGCCTTGAACTGAGCGGCGTTTGGGTCGCTGGGGGCGCCGTTGAGCATCAGGATGTTGCCCTTGTCGCCCATGGCCTCGACGAGCGCCTCGGCCTGCATCTTGCCGACCGTCTCGTTGTCGAAGGACATGTAGTAGTCGGCCTCCTTGATCAACCGGTCGTAGGCGATGACCTGGGCGCCGGCGTCCTGGGCGGACTGGACCATGCCGCCCGCCCCTGCACCGTTGACCGGGTCGAGCACGATCACGCTGGCCCCCTCGGAGATCGCCGCGTCGACCTGCTGGGTCTGCTTGGCCTCGTCCTGGTCGGCGTTGTAGTAGACGACCTCGCACTCCTCGCAGAGCTCGGCGACCTTGTCCTCGAAGAGCGGGCGGTCGAAGGTCTCGTAGCGCGTGGTCTTGGACTCGGGCAGGAGCAGGGCGATCACCTGGCTCTCGCTGGCGCCGTCCTCACCGCCGGTCTGGGCCTCGTTGGCGCCGCAGGCGACGAGCGCCGTGGTGCTGAAGAGCAGGGCGACGCCGGCGGCGGCGACGCGGTGGATGGGGCTGCGTGACATGGACTCTCCCTGAGCTGGCGGCTCTGCCACGACTTGTGTGAGCACACGGGTGGACAGGCCGGGTGGACACGATGAGTGTGCTGAGTCACATCCCTTGTCGTCAAGACCTGAATGCAAACTGTGACCTGAGGGACCATTGACACGATTTGTACGTCGTTCTTGACGACAAGGTGCCCCACAGCCCACAGTTCCTCCATGAGTCCCCCGCCGGTCCCCTCGGCTCCCGGATCGACCGCATCGCTGCGCACGGCCAATCAGCGCCGCGTCGTCGACGTGCTGCGCGGGGGCGGCGTGGTCGCACAGGCAGACCTCGCCCGGCGCACCGGCCTGGCTCCGGCGACGGTGTCCAGCATCGTGCGCGAGCTCGCCACCGCCGGCCTCGTCACGACCGAGCCCGGCGCCGGGCGGCGGGGTACGACGGTCGCGCTGGCCTCGTCGGCCGGTCTCGTCGCCGGCATCGACTTCGGGCACAGCCACGTCGCCGTGGCGCTCGGCGACGTCACCGGGACCCTCCTCGCCGAGCGGCGCACCCGCCTCGACTCGGGACACCCCCACGACCTGGGCCTCGACACCGCACTGGAGCTTCTGAGGGAGGTCCTGGGCGAGGCCTCCCGCGACCCCGAGGACCTGCGCACCGTCGGGCTCGGCCTCCCGGCACCCATGACCGACGGGGTGGTGCTGTCGTCGGCGATCCTCCCCGGCTGGGTCGGCGTGAACGCCGTCGAGGCAGTGCGCACCCGCTTCGGCGTCGAGGTCCACATCGAGAACGACGCCAACCTCGGCGCCCTGGCCGAGCACCGGCAGGGAGTGGCTCGCGACGTCGACTCCTCGGTCTTCGTCAAGGTGTCCTCCGGAGTGGGCGCGGGCATCGTCCTGAACGACCAGATCTTCCGCGGCAGCGGCGGGACCGCCGGGGAGATCGGGCACCTGACCCTCGACGAGAACGGTCCGGTCTGCCGCTGTGGCAGCCGTGGCTGCCTCGAGGCCTACACCTCGACCGGCGCCCTGCAGGCGATGATGCACACCCAGCTGCCCGACGCCTCCGTCGACGACATCGTCCGCGCCGCGAGCGACGGCAGCGTGTCGGCGCTGCGCGCGATCGAGGACGCCGGACTCCACCTCGGGTGGGCCCTGGCCAGCGTGGTGAACCTGCTCAACCCCGGCCTGGTCGTCGTCGGCGGCGACATGGCCCGCGCCGGGGACCTGTTGCTGGACTCCGCCCGGATCGGGCTGCGCCGGCATGCGCTCGACGCCGCAGCCGCGACGCCGGTGGTCGCATCAGAGCTGGGTGAGCGCGCCTCGCTCGTCGGCGCCGTGCTGCTCGCCGCCGAGCGGACCGCGCTGCTCACCGACTGAGCCCGACTGTGATGAGCTGGGCGAGCGTTACGGTGGCACATGGTCACTCCAGAAGTCGCCGGACCCTCGGTTCCGAGGTCCGAAGAGGTCTTGACCTCCGATGCGCTCGCGTTCCTGTCTGGGCTCGACGCGAAGTTCCACGACCGTCGTGACGAGCTGCTCGCGGCCCGCCGGGGACGCCGTGCCCAGATCGCATCCAGCGGCGCCCTGGACTTCCTGCCCGGGACGGAGGTCGTCCGGTCGAGCGACTGGACGGTCGCGCCGGTTCCGACCGATCTGCGGGACCGCCGCGTGGAGATCACCGGACCGACCGACCCCAAGATGGCGATCAACGCACTCAACTCCGGGGCGAAGGTGTGGCTGGCGGACCTGGAGGACGCCAACACGCCCCACTGGCGCAACGTCGTGGGCGGACAGGTCGTGCTGCGTGACGCCGTACGCCGCGAGCTGACCTTCACCTCGGCCGAGGGCAAGGACTACCGGATCGCTGACCCCGACCGGGTGCCCGTGATCCTGCCGCGGCCGCGTGGCTGGCACCTGGACGAGGCGCACCTGCTCGTCGACGGGCGGCCGATGGTGGGGAGCCTGGTGGACTTCGGGCTCTACTTCTTCCACAACGCCCACGCACTCCTCGCGCGTGGCAGCGCACCGTACTTCTACCTTCCCAAGATGGAGTCCCACCTCGAGGCCAGGCTCTGGAACGACGTGTTCACCCACGCCCAGGCCGCACTGGGCGTGCCTCACGGCAGCATCAGGGCGACCATGCTGATCGAGACCATCACCGCGGCCTTCGAGATGGACGAGATCCTCTTCGAGCTGCGCGACCACGCGGCCGGGCTCAACGCCGGACGGTGGGACTACCTCTTCAGCATCATCAAGAACTTCCGCGACGCCGGTCCGGAGTTCACCCTGCCCGACCGCAACGCCGTCACCATGGACGCACCGATGATGAAGGCCTACAGCGACCTCCTCGTCCAGACCTGCCACCGCCGGAGCGCCTTCGCGATCGGCGGAATGGCCGCCTTCATCCCGAGCCGCCGTGACCCCGAGGTCAACGAGCGGGCCTTCGCCAAGGTGCGTGAGGACAAGACGCGGGAGGCGCGCGCCGGCTTCGACGGCTCCTGGGTGGCTCATCCCGACCTGGTGCCCCTGTGCGCCGAGGTGTTCGACGCAACCCTCGGCGACCGGGCGAACCAGCTCGACGTGAGCCGCAGCGACGTCGTTGTCACAGCTGACGAACTGCTCGCCGTGGACCGCACCCCGGGAGAACGCACCGAACACGGCCTGCGCACCAACGTGCGGGTCGGCATTACCTACATCCAGGCCTGGCTCTCCGGCAACGGCGCCGCCGGCATCGACAACCTCATGGAGGACGCCGCCACGGCCGAGATCTCGCGGTCCCAGCTGTGGCAGTGGATCAACAGCTCCGCCGTGCTCGACACCGGCGACGTCATCACGCGCGAGCTGGTCGAGCGCATCGTGGAGGAGGAGTACGCCGCCCTCCGCGACGTGGTCGGCGTCGAGGTCTTCGAGTTGGGGCACTGGAAGGACGCCCGTCGCCTGTTCGTCGAGTCGGCGTTGGGCGAGGAGTTCCCCGACTTCCTCACGATCCCGGCGTACGACGTCATCCTCGAGTCGGGAGAGTGACCGGACTCGATCGTGCCTTGTGCGTAAAGGCGTCGCTGGTCCTACCTCAGCCCGGTCGTCCATGCGAGAGCTCTCGGTGAAGCTGCCGTCACGGGGTGTTCGTCGAAGTTGCCCTGTCCAGGGGTCGGCTCACTGAGTGCGCTCACTCCGCCCAGAATTCCCGCCTGGACCAGTGACGTATGACGAGCCGGTCGTCCTGACAGCCGCAACGCCATACGTCCCGAGCGGCGTACGACGATGTGGTCGTGGATGTGTCCGGCGGCGGGCACGCCGCGAGCATCGTGCACACACGCCCTTGCGCCGTGAATGAGCGAATTGAAGTGAAGATCCGCCTTCGGCTTACGTCCGTCTGTGGAAGCTGACCTTGTTGTCGGGGCCGGTGCGGGTCTCGTAGCGGGGGTCGTGGGCTCGCCTGTGGTGGTGGGGGCACAGCAGGCGTCCGGTGTCGACGTTGGTGGGGCCGTGGTCGGCTGACCATTCGAGGTCGTGGTGGGCGTGGCAGGCGTCCGGGGGCATGTCGCAGCCCTCGGCGGTGCAGCCCTTGTCACGGACGGTCAGGGCGATGCGCTGGTACTTGGTGTGGAACCTCTTGGAGCGGCCGACGTCCAGCGGCATGGACTTTCCGCCCAGGACGAGCGGGATGATCCCTGCTTCGCAGGCCAGCCGGCGGGCGGTGGAGGCGCTGATCCGGTCGCCGTTGCCCAACGTCGCAACGCCGAGGCCGGTGTGGAGGGCCTTGAGGTCGAGGGTGACCACGACGGTGGCGTTCACACCGGCGGTCTGCGGGAGCCGGTCGGCGGGATAGCGCTCGATGAACTCGCCGAACGCCTGCCCGAGTCGCTGTGGAGTCGGGCGCCATTCACCGGTCTTGGTGTCCTTCAACGCGTCGTGGTCGTGGCGGGCGGGGTTGGCGATCGCGTGCAACGCGAGCTTGAGTGCGGCGCCTTGGTGGGTGGGGAGGGCGAACCTTCCCCAGGTCTTGCCGTGGCCGTCGTCGTGGAGCTTGAGGAACGCGGTCGCGGCGGCGTTCTGGGCCTCCTTCTCGAGGAGCTGCTGCTCCAACGCCTCACCCACCTCGGGGGCGACGACGTCGAGGATGTGCTTGCCGACCCGCCGCAGCACCTTCGCGTCGTGCTCGGCCGCGACCTCCAGCAGGTGGTCACGCGCCTGGGCACGCACGGACGCGTCGATGTGACGAACCGGCCCGTCGGCGGTCTCGACCTCATCCGGGATCGCGTCCACCGCAGCCACGATCACCTGCGCCTGGTCCACCCGCAACGAACCAGCAGCTAGCGCGGCACCCACCGGCGCGTGCAGGTCTTCTTCCAGGCTCTTGCCCAGTCGCACCAGCCGAGCGGCCTCGCCACGGGTCAGACGCGTGCGACGAGCCCACCACTGATGGGTGTGCCGGGCGCCGATCTCGTCACCCAGCCGACGCCGGTCCGCCTCGACACCGACCCGGCACGCCTGCGCGGTCACCCGACCGACAGCCGAGGTCGCCGCCTCCAGCACCCGCGTCACGTCCGGATCAGACAACGCACCCAGCGACAGCGCGCCAAGGTCGTCCAGCGCCTCGCCCACCCGCGCCAACACCCCAGCCACGTGCGGCGAGGCGACCGGCTCGGTGCCCGGCGCACGCCACCCGTGCTGCGGGTCGCTGGCGGAGATACTCACTGGGTTGGCCCTTCCGCGCCTGTGGAGGGCGCGTCGACAACAGGTGTGGAGGCCAGTTCAGTAAGGAAGATTCAGCCGCGTGGGATCGGCTATCAGGTAGGGCCCGAGCTCGAGATTCCTGGTTCGATCGTGTGTTCGATTCTAGTGCGTTTAGGACTCGCGGACAACCCCCGCGCACAAGTTGTGCGACACCGTCGCCTCAGGTGGCAGCGCGATACTCCGTTGCCGCGACCGCCACCACTTGGCACCCTCAGTGGAATGTCCACGAGCCACGAGAACCCGCTGCTCGGCCGATTCCTCGACACCGCCGAGACGGTCGCGCAGACGCGGCCCGACGCGGACCCCGCGATGGCCCGGGAGGCCATGGCTGAAGCGGCCACCCTGCTCCACAACGGACTCGCGCTCGATGGCTTGGACCAACACGATGCCGACGCGGTGATCGAGCGGCTGCGCGTCGACCTGGTGGCCGAGGATCCGGGGGCCGCCGTACGCGCGCGCTCCGAGGCCGCACTGGAGGACCCGGGAGACCTGCACGACCCGGAGGCCGTCTCCGCTGCCTACCTGGTCTCCGCGGCGATACTCCAGCTCTGAGGCCCGGTCGGTCGCCGGAACCCGCCCGAGGAGACCTGCTCGCCCCCGATCCACACGTCCGCCACGTCGGCGTCACCGGCCAGGGCGAACACCTTGCCGAGCGCATCCTCCGGCGAGCCGGCGTGGCGCAGGCCGATGTCGAGCGAGGTCCCTGCGCGCGGGCGCAGGCAGATGGCGTCGAACTGCTTGCCTTCCGACAGGTCGCCGACGGTGTCCGCCAGCCCCAGGACCGCGGCCCCTGCGGCCGTGCTCAGGTGGAGCAGGTGGGCAGGTGTGAGCGGCAGGCCCGCGTCACCGAGGAGTCGCTGGGCGAAGTAGGCCTGGAGCCCCTCCTTGAACATCGAGAACCCGGTGCCGGCGCCGACGTCGGAGCCGAGGGCGACACGGACCCCGTGCTCCACGTGTCGGCGCATCGGGAACAGCCCGCTGCCCAGCGCGGAGTTGCTCGCAGGACAGTGGGCAACCGAAGCGCTGCATCCAGCGATGACCGCGAGCTCGGCGTCGCTGGCGTGGACGTTGTGGGCCAGCACCGAGCGCTCCCCCAGCAGTCCGTGCTGGTCGTAGGTGCCGACGTAGTGCTCGGCGTCGGCGAAGAGCCTGGCCACCTCGGCGACCTCTGCTGGGTTCTCGTTGACGTGCGAGGTGAACCACGCCCCGGGGACGTCCTTCAGGACGGCGGCGCACGCGTCGAGGATCCCCTCGCCCGCCGAGTAGGAGAACCGCGGCGTGACGGCGTAGCGCGTCCGCCCGACCTCGTGCCAGCGGGCAGCCAGGGCGTGCGCCTCGTCGTACGCCCGCTGGGGTGTGGTGAGCAGCGGATCCGGCAGCGCACGGTCGCTCACGACCAGTCCCGACGTCACGCGCAGGCCGACCCTCGAGACCTCCGAGAAGAGAGAGTCCACGGCGGGTGCGAAGTGCGACCCGAAGACGAGCGCGGTGGTGGTCCCGGCAGCAACGAGGCCGTCGACGAACTCCCTCGCCACGACGCGGGCGTAGTCGACGTCGACGAGGCGGCACTCCTCCGGGAGTGCGCACTGCTCCAGCCAGTCCAGCAGCGGCAGGCCGAGACTGCCGATGATCCGCACCTGAGGGAAGTGGACGTGCGTGTCGACCAGTCCGGGCAGCAGGATGCCGTCGCGCAGGTCGACGACGGGTCCGGTGGGGTAGCGCGCCCGGATGCTCTCGAAGCCGCCACGCTCACGGATGACGCCGTCGACGACGAGCAGGCCGGCGTCCTCGTGGCTGCGCAGTGAACCACCAGCGAACGGGTCGTCCGGGGTGTCGAGCACCCGGGCGCGGTAGAGGATCACCGACGGACCTCGGTGGAGTCGGCCGCGATCTCACGGAGCAGGTCGGCGGCGACGGACACCGCGATCGCGGCCGGCTCCTTGCCAGGCAGGCCAGACTCCCCGATCGGGCTGTGGATCCTGGCGATCGTCTGCTCGTCGTGCCCCTCGACCAGCAGGCCCGACCTGAACCTGGCCCACTTGGCGGCCGACCCGATCAGCCCGACGCTGCCCAGGTGCTCGCAACGCAGGGCCGCGTCGCAGACGGCGAAGTCCTCGGCATGGTCGTGGGTCATCACGAGCACGTGGGTGCCCTGCGGCACCGCGCCGAGAGCGAGCTCGGGGACCGGCGAGTGGTGGACACGCACCCGCGCCTCGGCATCGGCCAGGCACGCCAGTCGCTCGTCGGTGAGCTGACCGGAGCGCGAGTCGACCAGGTGCAGCTCGAGGTCGTGTCGCGCCAGGATCCGCGCGAGCTCCAGCCCGACATGGCCGACGCCGAAGACCGCCACGGAGGGTACGACGACCAGCGGCTCGAGCAGCACGGTGACCTCGCCGCCGCAGCACTGGCGTCCGTGGTCCGTGCGGGTCTTGTCGGTCAGGCCCAGCGTGAGCTGCTCGGGGATGGCGACCTGCTCGTCGAGCATCGCCCGCGCCCGGGAGACGGCGGTCTCCTCGAGGTTTCCACCCCCGATGCTGCCCCAGGTGTCGTCGGCAGCGACGACCATCTTGGCGCCGGCATCGCGCGGTGCATGGCCGCGGACATCGACGACCGTGACCAGCACCCCGGCACGACGCTGGCGGCGGAGCTCCTCCACAGCGGCAAGCCAGTGCACGTCAGGCCTCCACCGACTCGTGCCCGACCGCCTCGCGAGAGACCCGCTCGGACTCCGGGTGCAGGCGCGGCGCAGACGGGTCCGGCTTCTCGGGAGCGATCCCGGGACTCCCCACGGCCACGTGGTCCGGGTCGGCGCCACGGGCCCGCTCGACCGCCCAGAACACCTGCTCCGGGGTGGCCGGTGACGCCAGGTCGACGCTGGTGCCCTCAGGGCCGAACGCCGCGGCCGCCTGGCGCAGCGCCTCACGGACCGAGAGCGCCAGCATCAGCGGCGGCTCGCCGACCGCCTTCGAGCCGTAGACCGCTCCGTCCTCGTGGGCGTGCTCGAGGAGCGCGACGTTGAGCTCGTCGGGCAGCTCGCTGAAGCTCGGCAGCTTGTAGGTGCTGGCCGACTGGGTGGTGAGCCGACCGCGGCCCGGGCCGTCGGACTCGTCCCAGCGCAGGTCCTCGAGGGTCAGCCAGCCCGCCCCCTGGACGAAGCCGCCCTCGATCTGGCCGATGTCGACGAGCGGCGACAGGCTGTCGCCCACGTCGTGGACGATGTCCACGCGGCGGGTGCGGTAGGCCCCGGTGAAGCCGTCGACCTCCACCTCGGTCGCCGCGACACCGTAGGCGAAGTACTTGAACGGGTGGCCCTGCATCACGGTCGAGTCCCAGTGGATGCCCTCGGTCCGGTAGAACCCTGCCGCCCACAGCTGCACGCGGCTGAAGTAGGCCTCCCGGACCAGCTCCTCCCACGGGAGGCCGCGACCGGCATCGACCTCGGCGAGCCGCGCCATGATCTGGTGACAGGCGTCCTTGACCGCGCCACCGTTGAGGTCGGCGCTGGAGCTCGCGGCGGTCGCCGAGGTGTTGGGCACCTTGTCGGTCCGGGTGGGCGCCAGGCGCACCCGATGGAGCGGGACGCCCAGCGCCGTCGCCGCCACCTGGATCATCTTGGTGTGCAGGCCCTGGCCCATCTCGGTGCCGCCGTGGTTGATCAGCACGGAGCCGTCCTTGTAGACGTGCACCAGCGCGCCGGCCTGGTTGAACGCCGTGAAGTTGAACGAGATCCCGAACTTCACCGGTGTCATGGCCAGTGCGCGCCTGGTGTGGGGGTGGGCGGCATTGAACTCGGCGATCTCCCGGAGCCGGTCGTCGACCTGCCCGGACGCGATCACCTGGTCCCAGGCCGTCGCGAGCCGGTCGGGGTGACGCACCTCCTGGCCGTACGGCGTGGCCTGTCCTGCGACGTAGAAGTTGCGGCGGCGCAGCTCGAGGGGGTCGACCCCGAGCAGCGGGGCGCAGCGGCCGAGGACGTCCTCGATCACCAGCATGCCCTGCGGCCCGCCGAAGCCGCGGAACGCGGTCTGCGACGTCTTGTGGGTCCGCGCGACACGGCCGTGCACGAGGACGTGCGGGATCCAGTAGGCGTTGTCGACGTGGCACAGCGCGCGTGCCAGCACGGGCTCGCTCAGGTCGAGGCTCCATCCGCCGTCGGAGGTGAGTGTCGCCTCGAGCGCGAGCAGTCGTCCGTCGTCGTCGAAGCCGACCCGCCACTGCGCGTGGAAGCCGTGGCGCTTGCCGGTCATGGTCATGTCGAGGGTGCGGGTGAGGCGTACCCGGACCGGTCGCCCGGTGAGAACCGCCCCCAGCGCCGCGACCGCCGCGAAGCCGTGCGGCTGCATCTCCTTGCCGCCGAAGCCGCCACCCATCCGCAGGCACTGCACCGTCACGTCGTGGTTGTGGCGGCCGAGCACGTGGGCGACGATCTCCTGCGTCTCCGAGGGGTGCTGCGTGCTGCTCTGCACGAACACCTGGCCGCTCTCGTCCACGAGCGCGAGCGCGGCGTGCGTCTCGAGGTAGAAGTGCTCCTGCCCTGCCATCTCCGTGGTGCCGCTGAAGACGTGGGCGGCGTCAGCCAGGCCGGCCTCGACGTCGCCGCGGCTGACCACCGGCTGACCGCCCTGGAAGCTGCCCGCCTCGATCGCCTCCGTCAGCGCCACGATCGCCGGCAGCGGCTCGTAGTCGACCTCGACGGCCTCGGCCCCCAGCCGGGCAGCCTCGAGGGTCTCGCCGAGGACCCAGCAGACCGCGTGGCCGACGAACATCACCTCCTCGGGGAACAGCGGCTCGTCACCCTTCACCCCGGCGTCGTTGACCCCGGGCACGTCGGCGATGGTGAGCACGCGAACCACGCCCGCCACCTCGAGCGCCGCCGCCGTGTCGAGCCGGGTCACCCGGGCGTGCGGATGCGGCGAGCAGACCGGGTGGGCGTGCACCACGTCGCGCGTGCGGTGCACGAGGTCGTCGGTGAAGAGCGCATGACCGGTGACGTGCAGGGCGGCGCTCTCGTGCGCGACAGCGACCCCGACCGCGGGATCGTCCGGGCGTCGTGACAGGTCGCTCATCGGCCCACCTCCGCCGGCAGCCTGCCCGTCTCAGACCACAGCCTGGGCAGCGCGTTGCCGAGCATCGCCGAGCGGTAGGCCGCACTGGCACGGTGGTCGTCCATCGGCGTCCCCTCCCCACGCATCACCTCCGCCGCCGCCTCGACGGTCTCGAAGGTCCATGGCCGGCCCTCGAGCGCCGCCTCCGTGGCGAGGGCGCGGATCGGCGTCGCGGCCACTCCGCCGAGCCCGATCCGAGCGCGTACGACGGTGTCGTCGACCACGTCGAGCGCGAACCCGACCGCGACGCTGGAGATGTCGTCGTACCGCCGCTTGGCGATCTTGTGGAACGCCGTGAGCGCCGCGAGCGGCCGTGGCACACGGACGGACGTGATCAGCTCGCCCGGCCTCAGCACCGTCTCGCGGTAGCCCGTGAAGTAGTCGGCGAGGGCGACCTCCCGATCTCCCTCGCGCGAGGCCAGCACGACACTCGCCTCGAGTGCCAGGAGGGCCGGCGGCAGGTCGCCGATCGGGGAGGCCGTGCCGATGTTGCCGCCGATCGTCGCGGAGTTGCGGATGAGCCTGGAGGCGAAGAGCGGCCAGACCTCGTCGAGCAGCGGCACCTCGCCACCCAGGCCGGCCTCGACCTCGCTGAGGGTGAGCCCGGCGCCGATCTCGATGACCTCACCGGTCGAGAGCCCGCGAAGCCTGGGCAGGTGGTCGACCGCGACGGCGTACGACGCCCGGCGACCGCGCAGGTTGACCTCGACGCCCCAGTCGGTCGCGCCGGCGACCACCGTGGCGTCGGGGTGGTCGTGGAGCAGGTCCAGCGCCTCGGCCAGGCTGCCGGGCCGGACGAACGCGCCCCCCGCTCCGTCGACCCTGGTGGCGGACACCTCGGGAGCGGGCTCTTCCCGCCGCGCCGCCAGCGGGTCGCCCGGGGCGGGCGCTCCGAGGGCCCACGCAGCGTCACGGATGGGCCGGTAGCCGGTGCAGCGGCACAGGTTGCCGCTCATGGCGTGGGGGTCGAAGCCGTTGGGCCCGCGCTCGGCACCGTGCTCGGAGTCGGACCCGCCTTCGAGTGGCTGCGAGTCCGGGCGCTCGGGGCGGTAGTACTCAGCGGCCATGGAGCACACGAAGCCCGGCGTGCAGTAGCCGCACTGGGAGCCGCCGCGCGACGCCAGCTCCGCCTGGACCGGGTGCAGGTCGTCGGGTGTGCCGAGCCCCTCGGCGGTGACGACCTCCTGCCCGTCGAGCGCAGCCGCGGGGACGAGGCACGCGTTGACCGGTGTCCACCTGCTGCCGTCACCGTCGGGCCGGGCGACCAGCACCGCGCACGCGCCGCACTCCCCCTCGGCGCAGCCCTCCTTGGCGCCGGTCAGGCCGAGGCTCCGGAGGAAGTCGAGCGCGTTGGTGAAGGCGGGCACCCCGTCCAGGGTGCGGGGGGTGCCGTTGACGACGATCTGCGGCTCAGGCACGTCACTCCCTTCGGTCGCATGGTTGTGGGAGTCACGGGCCGCCGGTTGTCCATGCCGAACGACGGCCTGCCAGGAACACTCTACGCGGGCGTGACGGCGATCACACCTGTCCTTCGTGCGACCCCCGGATGGATTTCCACTCGCTGGAGTGGAAGTTCATTCGCTCCCACGCTCACCGACGGCCTCAGGCGCGGGATTTCCACTCGCACGAGTGGAAGTTCAGGGCGTCGACAAGATCACTCGCGGTCAGAGGGTCAGGCGCGGGTGCCGGTTGACGTCCTTGTAGAGCAGGTAGCGGAAGGGGCCCGGCCCCCCGGCGTAGCAGGCCTGCGGACAGAACGCGCGCAGCCACATGAAGTCGCCGGCCTGGACCTCGACCCAGTCCTTGTTGAGCAGGTAGACCGCCTTGCCCTCGAGGACGTAGAGCCCGTGCTCCATCACGTGGGTCTCGGGGAAGGGGATCGCACCACCTGGCTCGAAGCTGACGATGTTGACGTGCATGTCGTGGCGGGTGTCGAGCGGGTCGACGAAGCGCTGGGTGCTCCACGCGCCGTCGGTGCCGGGCATGGGCTCGGCGGAGACCTCGGTCTCCTGCGTCACGAACGCCTCGGGGGGCTCGATCCCGTCGACGCGCTCGTAGGCCTTGCGGACCCAGTGGAACGTCGCTGCCGTGCTGTCCTCGTTGCGCAGGGACCAGGTCGTCCCCGGCGGGATGAAGGCGTAGGCGCCGGACCCGACCCGGTGGTCGATGCCCGAGATCGTCAGCCGGAGGGTTCCCCCGACCACGAACAGGACGCCCTCGGCCGCTGGGTCGTCCTCGGGCCGCTCCGATCCGCCGCCAGGCGCCACCTCGACGACGTACCACGAGAAGGTCTCGGCGAAGCCGGACAGCGGGCGCGCCAGCACCCACAGGCGTGTGTCGTCCCAGAACGGGAGCCGACTGGTCACGATGTCGCGCATGGTGCCTCGCGGCAGCACCGCGTAGGCGTCGGTGAACACCGCCCGGTCGGTGGTCAGCTCGGTCTGGGCGGGATGACCGCCGTTCGGCACCCAGTAGGTCACAGCGACACCATCCTCACGAGTCGTCCCTCTTCAGCAGCCGCCCGCGGGGGGCGCCGGCCAGGTCGATCGGCACGCCGCGCAGCCAGGTCTGGCGCACGGTGCCGGTGAGCGTACGCCCGGAGTAGGGCGTCACGGCGTTCTTGTGGTGCAAGGCTGCGGCGTCGACGACCTGCTGGACTTCTGGGGCGAAGACGCAGAAGTCCGCGTCGGCGCCGACGGCGATCTCGCCCTTGCCGCCCAGCCGGGCGCGCCGAGCCGGAGCCGTGGCCATCCAGCGCGCGACGTCGACGAGCGAGGCACCACGTTCGCGACCGGCCGTCCACACCACGGGGAGCCCCACCTGCAACGACGCGATCCCGCCCCACGCGTCCGCGAAGTCACCACTGTCCGCGTGCTTGAGCTCGGGGATGCACGGACTGTGGTCGGTCACCACCAGGTCCACGTCGCCCTGGACGAGAGCAGCCCACAGCGCCTCCCGGTTGGCCTCACCGCGGATCGGCGGGCAGCACTTGTGCTCGGTCGCTCCGTCGGCGATCGACTCGGCGTCGAAGTAGAGATAGTGCGGACACGTCTCGACCGAGACGTCCACCCCGTCCGCGCGAGCGGCCCGCAGGGTGGGAACCGCCCCGGACGCGCTCAGGTGCACGACGTGGACGCGACCTCCCGTCGCCCGAGCCGTGTCGACCACCAGGCCGATGGCACGCTCCTCGGCAGCGTCGGGTCGGCTCTCCAGGAAGGCGGAGTACGGCGTCCCGTGCGGGCAGTCCGCGATCAGGTCGGCCTCCTCGGCGTGGACCAGCATCAGGGAGCCGAGGCGGGCGACCTCGGTCATCGCGTCAGCGAAGTCGTCGGCGGACAGCGCGGGGAACTCCTCCACCCCCGAGTCGAGCAGGAAGCACTTGAACCCGAAGACACCTGAGTCGTGCAGGGCCGCCAGGTCCGGCACGTTGCCCGGCACCGCACCTCCCCAGAAGCCGACGTCGACGTGGACCTGGTCGCGCGCGACGTCCCGCTTGGCCTCGAGGGCGGCCACCGAGGTGGTCGGCGGAATGCTGTTGAGCGGCATGTCGAGGATCGTCGTCACGCCCCCTGCCGCGGCGGCCCTGGTGGCGCTCGCGAAACCCTCCCACTCGGTCCGTCCGGGCTCGTTGACGTGGACGTGGGTGTCGACCAGGCCGGGGAGCAGCACCTCGTCATCGGCCAGCGTCACCTCACGCGCGCCGAGAGCGGGGGCGTCGTACGACGCCAGCTCGACGACGACGCCGCCACGAACCCGCACCGCGACGCTCGTCTCGCGCCCGTCAACAACCGCGCGAACCGCCCGCAACAGGGTCTCAGCTGCCACGGTAGGTCGAGTAGCCGAAGGGACTCAGGAGGAGCGGGACGTGGAAGTGCTCGTCGCTCGCCACGCTGAAGGCCACCACCACCTCCGGATAGAAGGCGTCGATGCCGTCCGAGGTGAACCAGGCGCCGGTGTGGAATCGGATGCGGTAGTCGCCCGGTTCGAGCCAGCCGGGGCCCAGCGAAGCGACACGTCCGTCGTCGTCGGTGACGGCTTCGCCGAGGTCGGTGCCGCTCACGGACTCGAGCGTGACGCGGACTCCGGCGGCCGGTCGCCCGCGGCTGGTGTCGAGGACGTGCGTGCTCAGTGCGGCCATCAGGCGAGGACCTCCTGGATCCGTAGGTGGGCGATCTGGGTCAGCTGCTCGATCGTCTCAGCGCGCTCGACCTCGTCGTTGTTGTCCATCCGGAGCCGGAGCTGGTCGAGGATGTCCCGGCCGCTGCGTCCGGCCGCGCGGATGATGAAGACCCGGCCGAACCGCTCCTCGTAGGCGCGGTTGCCCGCCGCCAGCCGTTCGGCGAGCTCGGCGTCAGCGGGGTCGACACCAGCCTGCTCCCTGGCCGAGAGCAGCTCGTCCTGCGTGGCGGCATCCGCACGCTCACCGATGCGTGGGTGCCGGGCGAGGGCACGCTCGAGCTCGTCGTCGGTGAGGGTCCTGGCGGCGGCGGTCATCCGCTCCTCGATCTGGCCGAGGTGGTCGTAGGGACGGCCCGCGAGCACCTCGTCGGCCCATCTCGGCACGTCGAGACAGGTCAGCAGGTGCCTTCGGGCCTCGTCATCGTCCATCACGTTGAAGGCCGGGATCCCGGCTCGCGAGCGACTCATCCCTGGTCCTCCCTGCACACGGTGGCCTCGATCAGCCCGTAGGGCCGGTCGGCGGCGATGAAGACCTCGCCGGGGTTCTCGAGCCCGAACGGCTCGAGGTCGACGAGGAAGTGGTGCTTGTTGGGCGCCGAGAAGGAGATCTCGGCGATCTCCCCATGGGCCTCCAGCACCGCGCTTCCCATGGCGTGCAGCGTCTGCTGCAGCGCTCGGCTGTAGGTGGTCGCGAACGTCGCCAGCACCAGCGTCCGCACGTCGTCGTGGACCGCGTTCCAGTCCCGCTCCACCGCATCGGCGTAGCGCCACGTGGCCGCCAGCGAGGTGGCCAGGATGCGGTCGTCGGCGTCGGGCAACGTGGTGTACTCGTCGCGCAGGAAGCCCTTGAACTCCGAGCCGGTCGACTTGAGCACGACCAGGTCCTTGATGCCGGAGGTCACCTGCGCCCCCGAGGTCGACACGTCCACCTCGGTGGTGCGGACCTCTCCCCCACGGCGTACGAACGCGTGGTCGTGCCCCACGCCGTCCACGAGGATCCGGTCCCAGGCGTACTCCTCGACGCGGACCGTCGCGCCGGTCGCGGAGGGCGCGGCCTCGAGCAGCCGGCGCGCCAGCGCCAGGCCGTAGTCCTCCGGCGAGGCGATCCCGTGCGACTTCGCGAAGGCGAACGCGGTGTTCTTCTGGGTGTCCGTGGGCAGCACCTGCGACTGGTCGCCCTCGACGTGCGCCGCCGTGAAGTCCCCGCGCAGCGCCGTGGACACGCTGAGGTCGCGGATCTCGTGGCGCGGGGTGTCACGCACGATGCGCACGACGCGCGTCTCCGCCTTGCCGTACTGGTTGGGCCCCAGGACGATTCCCATGACCTCAGCCTCCCTTGCCGTCGGTGTCGGCCGTGCGCGTCCGTCGGGCGAGCACGGCCAGGTGGTCGTGGTCGACACCGGTCGAGGCCTCGACCTCGTCCGGTGCCAAGGCCCCGCAGTCGACGCCGCGCTGGAGGAAGTCCGCGAGGGCACGCGCGGTGGCCGGCTCGTCCAGGACGCCGGACTCGCGGCGCTGCACGTAGTCGCGAAGCCGTGCGGCAGCCGCGGCGTAGCCCTCGCGGTAGAAGGCGAAGGTGGCGGCGAACCGGGTGGGCAGCTGCGCGGGGTGCAGGTCCCAGCCCTGGTAGTAGCCCCGGTCCAGGGACCTGCGCACGAGGCGCAAGTGGTTGCGCCACGCCTCCCGCACCTGGTCGGCGCCACCCACGGGGAGCACGTTCGTCGACCCGTCCGAGAGTCGTACGCCGGTGCCCGCGGCGGCCGCCTGCATCACGGCCTTGGCGTGGTCGGCGACCGGGTGCTCCAGGCTCTGCTGCGCTGCCGCGATCCCGCAGGAGGCGGAGTAGTCGTAGGTCCCGTAGTGCAGCCCCGTGCACCGGCCCGCAGACGCGTGGACCATGCGTGCGACCAGCGCCGTCCCGTCGGGACCCAGGACGGCCTGCGGCGTCTCGACCTGGATCTCGAAGACCAGGGCCCGGTCACCCAGCCCGAGCGCAGCCTCCAACCGCTCCGTCAGGTGCACCATCGCGCCGACCTGTTCGACCGACGTGACCTTGGGGAGGGTGAGGACGAAGCCGTCCGGAAGCCCGTCGTCGCCGGCGTACTCCTCCAGGAAGATCGACAGCGTCCGGACCCCCCGGCGCCGGGTGGCAGGCTCGAGGCACTTGAACCGGATCCCGTGCCACGGCGCGGCGGTCCCCGAGGCGACCGCAGAGCTCAGGGCCCGCGCCGCTGCCCGCGCCGCGTCGTCCTCCTCGTCGTCCGGACGCGAGCCGTAGCCGTCCTCGAAGTCGACCCGCAGGTCCTCGACGGGCTCGTGGCCCAGCTTGTGCCGGACCCGGTCGAGCAGGTCCTCGTCGCCGTCGAGGAGGGTGAGCAGGACCTCCTCGTGGTCGGCGACCGCGGCCAGCGCGGCGTCGCCGTACTCGGTCACGAGCTCGGCACGGAACCTGTCGGCGGGGACGTAGACGGTGTGCACCGGCTGGCGGACTGACCGTTCGCCGGGGTAGAGCCGGGCCAGCGCGCGGTCGGCGTCCTCCAACCGCGCGTCGAGATCCCCGACGAGTCCGTCGAGGTCGAGCGCTCGCGGCTGCCCCTCCATGACCGCACCCTAGGGCAGGGTGTCAGTCACCGGTGGCTGTTCGCTCCGCTCGTGCCGCTGCCGTCGCTCCCACTCGATCCTCACTGGAGCGGGAGCGACCTCCGCTCGTCCCTCGCTGCGGTCACTCCCACTCGATGGTCCCCGGCGGCTTGGACGTCACGTCCAGCGTCACCCGGTTGACCTCGGCGACCTCGTTGGTGATGCGCGTGGAGATGCGCTCGAGCACGTCGTAGGGCAGGCGGGCCCAGTCGGCCGTCATGGCGTCCTCGGAGGTGACCGGCCGGATCACCACGGGGTGGCCGTAGGTGCGACCGTCGCCCTGGACGCCGACCGAGCGGACGTCGGCGAGCAGGACCACCGGCATCTGCCAGATGTCGCGGTCGAGCCCGGCGCGGGTCAGCTCCTCACGGGCGATGGCGTCGGCCTCGCGCAGGATCTCCAGCCGGTCGGCGGTGACCTCGCCGATGATGCGGATGCCGAGACCCGGACCGGGGAACGGCTGGCGCCACACGATCTCGGCGGGCAGGCCGAGCTGCTCGCCCACCAGGCGCACCTCGTCCTTGAAGAGCGTGCGCAGCGGCTCCACGAGCTCGAACTCGAGGTCGTCGGGCAGCCCGCCGACGTTGTGGTGGGACTTGATGTTGGAGGTGCCCGCACCGCCGCCCGACTCGACGACGTCGGGGTAGAGCGTCCCCTGCACCAGGAAGGCGACCTTGCCGCCGTCGGTGTCGTCCCCCAGGCCGGCTGCGCGCAGGACGGCCGCCTCGGCCCCCTCGAAGGACCGGATGAACTCGCGCCCGATGATCTTGCGCTTCTCCTCGGGGTCGGTGACGCCGGCGAGCGCGTCGAGGAACTGCTGCTGGGCGTCGACGACGTGGAGCTTGACGCCGGTCGCGGCGACGAAGTCACGCTCGACCTGCTCGGCCTCTCCCTTGCGGAGCAGCCCGTGGTCGACGAAGACGCAGTCGAGCCGGTCACCGATCGCGCGCTGCACGATGGCGGCCGCCACCGCGGAGTCGACCCCGCCGGACAGGCCGCAGATCGCGCGCCCCTCATCACCGATCTGCTCGCGGATGCGCTCGATCTGCTCCTCGGCGATGTTGAGCATCGTCCAGGTCTGCCGACAGCCGGCGATGTGGTGGAGGAAGTGCTCGAGGACCTGCTGGCCGTGCTCGGAGTGGAGGACCTCGGGATGCCACTGGACGCCGGCCAGGCGCCGGTCGAGGTCCTCGAAGGCGGCGACGGGGGTCACGTCGGTGGATGCGAGCACGGTGAATCCCTCGGGCGCCTGGGCCACCGAGTCGCCGTGGGACATCCAGACCTTGTGCTCGACGGGCACACCGGCCAGCAGGGTGCCGGCCTCGGCGATGCGCACCGGGGTGCGGCCGTACTCGCGGGCGCCGGTGTGGGCGACCTCGCCACCCAGGCCGCGGGCCATCAGCTGGAAGCCGTAGCACATCCCGAAGACCGGGACGCCGGCGGCGAAGACCGTGTCGTCGATGCCGGGGGCGTCGTCGGCGTAGACGCTCGAGGGGCCGCCGCTGAGGATGATCGCCTTGGGCTGCCGCGCCAGCATCTCCGCCACCGGCATGGTGTGGGGCACGATCTCGGAGTAGACCCGCGCCTCCCGCACCCGACGGGCGATGAGCTGGGCGTACTGGGCTCCGAAGTCGACCACGAGGACGAGGTCGTGGTCATGGGCGGCCGTCATGGGCAGCGAGTCTATCGAGGCCCCCGGGCTCGTCCTGACATGGATCAGGCCCGTCCGGACAAGCACCGAGCTCGTCCGGGCATGCATCAGGGCCCGACCGGGGAGGGACGGTGATCGGGCCCTGATGGAGTGTCCGGGGACGCTGGGGGGCATGCTCCCGGACGGTGAGGGCCACAGCACTTGGGGTAGATCGGACTGCCGTGACCTTCACCCGTAGCAACGCAGGTCCGAGCCGGGGGTTACGGCCGACTTCGAAGAAAGTTCGAGGAAACTTTGCTCCGCTAGCTGACGGAGACGATCGGGAGCCGCAGCGCCGCGGGAGCCGCCTCGGGGACGACCGGGTTCTTCGGCGCCACCGGGTTGAGCTGGGCGTAGGGCTGGCCCAGGGCGGGGCGCTGGTCGACCTCGCCCTTGTTGGGCCAGTAGGCCATCGCCCGCTCCGCCTGGGCGGTGATCGTCAGCGAGGGATTGACCCCCAGGTTGGCCGAGATGGCCGACCCGTCGACGACGTGGAGCCCTTCGTGGCCGTAGAGCCGCTGGTAGGCGTCCACCACACCGGTCTCGGGGGAGTCCCCGATCGTGCAGCCGCCGATGAAGTGGGCGGTCAGCGGTCGCTCGAACGGCTCGCCGATGTTGCCGCCGGGGGTTCCGCCCATGACGTCGGCGATGCGGCGCGTGGCCTCGTAGGCGACCGGGATGTAGGTCGGGTTGGGCTCGCCGTGACCCTGCTTGCTCGACATGCGCCAACCGAAGCGGCCCTTGACGCCGATGGTGGTGATCGAGTTGTCGAGGGTCTGCATGACCAGCGCGATGACGGTCCGCTCCGACCAGTGCTTCATGTCGTAGAGGTCGAGGGCCTCCCTGCGCTTGGCCCACAGCTCCTTGAGCCAGGACTTGATGCGGTTCTCACCCGGGACCTGGTCGGTCAGCACCGTCTGCATGAAGGCCATCGCGTTGGATCCCTTGCCGTAGCGGACCGGCTCGATGTGGGTGCTCTCGTCGGGGTGCCACGACGAGGTGATCGCCACCCCTCTGGTGTAGTCGACCGAGGTGTCCGGTGCGAGCGCTCCCAGGATCGCCTCGGAGTTGGTGCGGGTCAGCACCCCGAGACGGTCGCTGATGCCGGGCAGGTCGCCCTCTCCCTTGAGCTTGTGGAGGAGCTTCTGGGTGCCGAGCGCCGCGGCGGAGAAGATCACCTGGTCGGCCGTGAAGGTCTTCACCGCCTTGCTGCGCGAGAGCTTTGCCTTGGTCCACCTGGCAGTGACCTCGTAGCCGCCCCCGGCGCGCGGTCGCACCCGGGTGACGGTGGTCAACGGGTGCACCTCGGCGCCGTTCTGCTCGGCGAGGTAGAGGTAGTTCTTCACCAGGGTGTTCTTGGCGTTGAAGCGACATCCGGTCATGCACTCGCCGCACGCCTTGCACGGGTTGCGGTCGGGGCCGACGCCGCCGAAGAAGGGATCCGGCACCGTGTCGTGGTGGGTCTGCCCGGGACCACCGAAGAAGACGCCCACCGGCGTGGGATGGAAGGTGTCCCCCACCCCCATGTCGTCGGCCACCTGCTTCATGACCTCGTCCGACGGCGTCATGAGGGGGTTCTCGATGACGCCGAGCATGCGCTTGGCCTGGTCGTAGTAGGGCGCCAGCTCGGACTTCCAGTCGGTGATGTGCGCCCACGACGGATCGCGGTAGAACGGGTCGAGCGGCTCGTAGAGCGTGTTGGCATAGACCAGCGAGCCGCCACCGACCCCTGCGCCGGCCAGGATCATGCAGTCCTTGACCATGTCGATGCGCTGGATGCCGTACATGCCCAGCGCCGGGGCGAAGATGTAGCGCTTGGCGTCGAAGGAGGTGTCGGGGAAGTCGTCGTCCTCGAACCTCGCGCCCGCCTCGAGCACCCCGACGGAGTAGCCCTTCTCGGTCAGCCGGAGCGCCGAGACGGAGCCGCCGAAGCCTGACCCGATGACGAGGACGTCGTAGTGCCGGCTCGGGCTGGACTGGCTCATGCCCGGCCCAGCTTGTTGAGCAGGCGCAACGAGGAGGTCATCAGCTTGGCGTGCCGCTCCTCGGAGATCCCGAACATCGGCGCGATGGGCACCAGTCGCTGCGTCCCGACGGACTGCGTCTCGGTGTAGCGCAGGATGCCCTCGGCCCCCTGCCGGCGACCCACGCCAGACTCGCGCATGCCGCCCATCGGAGCACCCAGCGAGCCGAAGGTGGCGCCGTAGGCCTCGTTGACGTTGACGGTGCCGCACTTGATGCGACGCGCCAGCGCGCGGCCGCGGGTGCCGTCGCGGGTCCAGACCGAGGCGTTGAGGCCGTAGAGGCCGTCGTTGGCGCGCTCGACCGCCTCGTTCTCGTCGTGGAAGCGGTAGAGGGAGACCACCGGGCCGAAGGTCTCGTTGCCGAAGCACTTCATCTCGGCGGTGACCCCCTCCAGGATGGTGGGCTCGAAGACGAAGGGCCCGAGGTCGGGCCGTGGCTTGCCGCCGGTGAGCACGCGCGCTCCCTTGGACACCGCGTCCTCCACGTGCGCGGTCACCGTGTCGAGCTGGGACTGCGAGATCAGCGAGCCCATGTCGACGGACCAGTCGAGGCTGGCACCCAGCGTCATCGCCTGGGTGCGCGACACGAAGGCGTCGACGAAGCGGTCGTAGACCTGGTCGGCGACGAAGAGGCGCTCCATCGAGACGCACAGCTGCCCGGCGTTGGCGAAGACCGCACGGACCGCGCCCTCGGCGGCGCGCTGCACGTCGGCGTCACGCAGGACCAGCATGGGGTTCTTGCCACCGAGCTCGAGCGAGCAGCCGATCAGCCGCTCGGCGCACCCCTTGGCGATGAGCCGGCCGGTGCCGGTCGAGCCGGTGAAGCAGATGTAGTCGGCGCGCTCCACGAGCGCTCCGCCCACCTCGGGACCGGGGCCGGCCACGACCTGCCACACCTCGCGCGGCACGCCTGCCTCCTCGAGGAGCCTGGCGGCCAGCAACGCGGTCAGGGTGGTCTGCGCGTCGGGCTTGGCGACCACGGCGTTGCCCGCGAGCACGGCGGGGATCCCGTCGCACAGCGCCATCGTGAGCGGGTAGTTCCACGGCGAGATGATGCCGACGACACCCTTGGGCACGCGGTTGACCTCGGCCCGGGTGAGGACGGGGAACATGCCTGCGACCCGCGTGGTGTCGAGGTGCTGGTGAGCGGTCCGCGCGTAGTAGCGCGCGGTGAGGGCCAGGTGGGCCACCTCGAGGTAGGCGTCCTTGCGGGCCTTCCCGGACTCCCAGATGATCAGGTCGATCAGCTCCTCCTGGCGGTCGAGGAGGATGTCGTGGAGACGCAGCAGGGCCGCGGCCCTCACGTCGATCGAGGTCTGCGCCCAGGCTGCCTGAGCCTTGCGCGCACGCGCGAAGGCCTCGTCGACGTCGGCCACGCTCGACTGCGGCACGTGGGCGAGCGGACGCCCCCCGACCGGCGAGCTCACCGCGTCGGTCTCGCCCGTGGAGGCGACCAGGCGCTCGGTGAGCGAGGCGACGTAGTCACGCTCCAGCACGTAGGCCGCGCGAGGGTCGAGCTCGGGGTCGTGCGGGCCGTCGACGAGGTGTCCGGAACCGGGGGTCTGCTCACTCATGCAGCGAGACTAGGCGGCGGCGCTCCCCCACAACAGGCGATGCCCGGCATTTGACACAGAGATTCTGTTTGTAAAACGCGCGGACCACCCAGCGAGTGCGGCCTCAGTGGGTGCCGGGCCGCCACGAGAACCGCGGGGCGCGCTTCTCGGCGAAGGCGGCACGACCCTCGGGGAAGTCGGGACCGGCGTCGAGCTCGTCGAGCCAGCTCCCCGTCAGGTCGGCGGGGATCGACTCCCCCTCCACGCAGGCGTCGACCATCGCCTTGCTGCCGACCTGGGTCAGCAGCGAGCGGGCCACGAGGGTCGCGGTGAGCTCCTCGAGCCGGGCAGGAGCCTCATCCGAGGGCAGCAGCTCGTCGATGAGCCCGACCCGCAGCGCCCGCTCCGCGTCGACGATCTCGGCGGTGTAGAGCAGGTGCTTGGTCGCGGAGGGGCCTATCACGCGCACCGCGCGCTCGACGGCGAACGCCGGGTAGAGGATGCCGAGCCTGGCGGGTGTGATGCCGAAGCGCGCGGTGTCGTCGGCGATGCGCAGGTCGCAGGCCAGCGCCAGCTGCGCGCCGCCCCCGACGCAGGAGCCGGTGATGTAGGCGAGCGTGGGGCCGTGGAAGCCGGCCAGCGCGTCGTCGGCGCGCTGGTTGATCGCGTGGTAGTCGGCCATCGAGACCTCGCCGAGCCCGTCGATGTCGGCGCCGGCGCAGAAGTGGTCGCCCACCCCGCGCAGGACCAGCACCCGCACGTCCTCGGGGACCGAGTGCACCTGGTCGGCGATGCCTCCCCACATCTCCTGGGTGACGGCGTTGCGCTTGGCGGGTCGGTTGAGCCACAGGGTCGCGACAGGGCCGTCGACAGTCAGGCCCAGGTCACCCTCGAAGTCCGGATCGGTCATGGCGCAAGCCTCCCACCGCACCGTCGTCGCTCACCCCTAGGGTCGTGCCCATGACTTCCGACGTCTCGGGCACTGCCACCCAGTTCGCACTGTCCACCCGCATGCTCGCCGCGACGCTGATGGGCGCCCTGGTGTTCATCGGCATCGCGCTGTTCTTCGTGCTGGGCACCCAGGACGACGGCCTGGCCGCACCCTCGCTCCTGGTCCCGCTCGTCCAGGTCGCCGCCGCCGTCGCCGTGCACGTCGTCCTGGAGGCCGTCGGCTACCGCGCAGACCCGCTGGACCCCTCGCTCCCCGAGGACGATGCCGCGCGGAAGGCGCGCGAGGTCTGGCAGACCGGCATGATCCTGCGGTTCGCCCTGAGCGAGTTCATCGCGATCGCCTCGATCGCCGCCGCGTTCATCGTTTCCGAGGGTGGCTACGTCACCTACCTGTTCGGCGCGATCGTCTCGCTGGCCCTGATGTTCCTCCACGTCTGGCCGGGCGCCCGACCGGTGGGCAAGGTCGCCGCTGCCCTGGAGGAGCGCGGCCAGTCGTCCCACCTGCGGGAGACGTTCGGCGTCGCGTGAGCGACGTCAGACGATGTCGGGCGCCTTGACCCGGGCCTCGTCGGCCTCGTGGTCGGTGAGCATGAGCTGGCTCTGTCGCTCGGCCTCGACACGTCGCAGGTAGTGGTCGACCTCGTCGTCGAGCCGCGCCTCGTCCCAGCCCAGCTCCGTCGCCATCAGCACGGCAGCAGGGCGTGCCGAGGCGATCCCGCGGTCGAAGGTCTCGATCGAGATTCGGGTACGACGCGTCAGGACGTCGTCGAGATGGCGCGCCCCTTCGTGGGTGACCGCGTAGACCACCTCGGCTGCGAGGTAGAACGGCGCGCCCTCCAGGGGTCGGCCGAGCTCGGGACGCTCGGCGACGAGGGACAGCACCTCGTCGACCAGGCCGCCGTACCTGCCGAGGAGGTGGTCGACAAGACCGATCCGGAGCCCCGACGAGCGGCTCAGCGCCACCCGCTGGTTGGTGCGCGACTCGTGCCCCCAGGCGCCGACCAGCGGCACCCGCTCGGTGATCGAGGCGGGGACCGCACCGAGGTCGCGGGTGGCGTGGTCAACGGCGTCCTTGGCCATCACGCGGTAGGTGGTGAGCTTCCCGCCGGCGACCAGGACCAGCCCCGGCACGGGGTTGGCGACGGTGTGCTCGCGGGAGAGCTTGGTGGTCTCTCCCTGCTCCCCCTTGCGCACGACCGGCTTGAGCAGCGGTCGCAGGCCGGCGTAGACACCCACCACGTCGTCGTGGTCGAGGGGGTCGCGCAGCAGCGTGTTGAGGTGGCCGAGGAGGTAGTCGAGGTCGGCCCGGCTCGCCGCCGGGTGGGCGAGGTCGAGGTCCCAGGGGGTGTCGGTGGTCCCGATGATCCAGAACGCGCCCCACGGGATCACGAACAGCACCGACTTCTCGGTCTTGGTGATGAAGCCCGCCTCGGAGCGGATCCGGTCGCGGGGCACGACGATGTGGATGCCCTTGCTCGCGGCGACGTCGAGCTGCGCCTCTCCGCCGATGAGCTCCTGGACCTGGTCGGTCCACACGCCCGCCGCGTTGATGACGACCCGCGCCCGCACCTCGAGGTCGACCTCGTTCTCGAGGTCGCGCGCGGTGACTCCGACGACGCGGTCGCCCTCGCGCAGGAAGCCGGTGACCTTGGTCCGCGTCGCGACGTGGGCGCCGTTGTCGGCAGCCGTGCGCGCGATCGTCATCACCAGCCTGGCGTCGTCGACCTGGCAGTCGTAGTAGCGGATCGCGCCGTGAAGGTCGTCGGTGCGGATGTCCGGGGCGATGCGGGCCAGCTGCTTGCGGAAGAGGTGCTTGTGCTTCGGCACGCCCATGTCGTACTTGCCGGTCATGGCCATGGCGTCGTAGAGCGCGACACCGGCGCCGACGTAGGGCCGCTCCCAGGCGTGGTGGAGCGGGTAGAGGAACGGCACCGGTCGAACCAGGTGGGGTGCCAGCCGGGTGAGCAGCAGGCCACGCTCCTCGAGCGCCTCCTTGACGAGCGCGAAGTCGAGCATCTCGAGGTAGCGCAGGCCGCCGTGCACGAGCTTGCTGCTGCGGCTCGACGTGCCGGACGCGAGGTCGCGCTGCTCCAGCAGTCCGACCGACAGCCCCCGAGTCACGGCGTCCAGCGCGGCACCGACCCCGACGATCCCGCCGCCGACGACGAGCACGTCGAGGCCGTGGGTCTGCATGTGAGAGAGGGCCGCGGCACGCGAGTCGGGGTTGAGTGCGATCGGCGTGGTCATGCACCCACTCTCTCAGTGCTGGCCACGCCCTGACTCCTTGGCTGGTCTGGACCGTCTGGTGGCCCGCGCCCGCGTGTGCTGGCATGGGTCGATGCGGTTCACGCTGGAGACCGTCGCTTCACCGGACCAGGCGCTGCGCGCCTTCACGGACTTCTCCGAGCGCCGACTGCAGACCTGGAGCCGCACCCTGGACCCCCGGCGCTACGAGCTGCGCGAGCACGGTGACACCTGGGCGATCGTGCGAGAGGCAAGCCCCGGGTCGCCCTTCTGGGTGGTCTGCCACTACGACTGGTCCCAGCCCGGGGAGGTGCGCTGGGACGTGGTCGAGAGCAGCTACGGCGGCGGCGGCAGCGGCGTCATCAGGGTCGAGCCGCTCGAGAGCGGCGGCAGCCGGGTGCACGCCGAGTGGGACGCCACTGGCGGCCAGCGTGGACAGCGTGCCCTGATCTTCCTGCTCTACAACGGCCCCATCCCTAGGCTGCTGCCCCGCGTGTGGCGGGGAGCGCTGGACCGGTACGCCGCCAGCGGCGGGACCTGAGCGCGCTCCTCCGCCTAGCATCCTCTGGTGCCTCCGCGATCGCCCCTGCCCCGACGCCACGGGCTCGACGCGGCGTGGGTGCGCACGCCCGACCGGGACCCGGGGCGACCGGACCCGTGGCCGTCGATGGCGGCCTGGCTGTGCGACCGGCTGCCCCACCCCGTCGAGGTGGAGCAGATGCTGGCCGCGGGCCGGTTCGTGTACGGCGACGGGCACCCGGTGCTGCCCGACGACGGCTACCGCCCCCACACCTTCGTGTGGTTCCACCGCGACCTGCGCGACGAGGTCGAGGTGCCGGGCGAGGTGACTGTCCTCCACCGGGACGAGCGCCTCGTCGTCGTCGACAAGCCGCCCTTCCTCTCGACCATCCCGCGGGGACAGCACGTCCTGCAGAGCGTCGTCGCGCGGATGCGGCGCGAGCTGGGACTGCCCGAGCTCTCGTCGCTGCACCGGCTCGACCGCGTGACCTCGGGCGTGCTCATGCTGGCCACCGAGCGCCGGTGGCGCGGGCCCTACCAGACCCTCTTCGAGCACCGGAAGGTCGAGAAGGGCTACCTCGCGCTCGCCCCTTGGCACGAGGACCTGGAGCTGCCGGCGACGGTGCGCAACCACGTCCGCAAGACCCGCGGCGAGTTTCAGGCCGAGGTGGTGCCGGGCGCCCCGGTCAACGCCGAGACGCTGGTCGAGCTCCACTCGCGGGTGGGCGACGACCTCGCGGTCTACCGCCTGACTCCTCGCACGGGCCGCACCCACCAGCTCCGCCTGCACCTCCTCGGCCTGGGCATCCCGATCGAGGGGGACCCGCTCTACCCGGTCGTCCGGGAGACCTCCGTCGACGACTTCTCCCGACCGCTCCAGCTGCTCGCGAGCGAGCTGGCGTTCACCGACCCCGTCGACGGCCTCCCGAGGAGGTTCGTCAGTGCGCGGTCGCTGCCGCTCGCGGGCGCCACGGCAGAGTGATCAGCTGCCGACGACGACCTCGATGCGCTGGAACTCCTTGAGCTCGGTGTAGCCCGTAGTGGCCATCGCCCGTCGGAGCGCGCCGATGAGGTTCATCGTGCCGTCGGCGACGCGCGAGGGGCCGAACATGATCTCCTCCAGGGTGCCGACCGGCTCGAACTCGACGCGCTGGCCGCGGGGCAGGGTGGCGTGGTGGGCCTCGCCGCCCCAGTGGAACCCGCGACCCGGTGCCTCGGTCGCCCGAGCGAGCGGCGAGCCGACCATCACCGCGTCGGCGCCGCAGGCGATGGCCTTGGGGAGGTCTCCGCTGAGCCCGATCGACCCGTCGGCGATGACGTGCACGTAGCGACCACCGGACTCGTCGAGGTAGTCACGACGCGCGGCTGCGACGTCGGCGACGGCACTGGCCATGGGCACCGCGATCCCCAGGACCGTGCGGGTCGTGTGGGCCGCTCCGCCGCCGAAGCCGACGAGGACGCCGGCCGCGCCGGTGCGCATCAGGTGGAGGGCCGCCTGGTAGGTGGCGCACCCGCCGACGATCACCGGGACGTCGAGCTCGTAGATGAACTCCTTGAGGTTCAGCGGCTCGGTCTGGCTGCTCACGTGCTCCGCGCTCACGGTGGTGCCCCGGATGACGAACATGTCGACCCCGCCGTCGACCACGGCCTTCGCGAGCTCCTTGGTGCGCTGCGGCGACAACGAGCCCGCCACGGTCACCCCGGCGGCACGCATCTCCTTGAGCCGCGAGGTGACGAGCTCGGGCTTGATGGGCTCGGCGTAGATCTCCTGCATCCGCCGGGTGGCGTCCGAGCCACGCAGCCCGGCGACCTCCTCCAGCAGCCCGCTGGGGTCGTCGTACCGCGTCCACAGTCCCTCGAGGTTGAGCACGCCGAGGCCGCCCATCTGGCCCAGGGCGATCGCGGTCGAGGGTGACATCACCGAGTCCATCGGCGCCGCGAGGACCGGGATGTCGAAGCGGTAGGCGTCGATCTGCCAGGCGGTGCTGACCTCCTCGGGGTCGCGCGTGCGCCGCGAGGGGACGACCGCGATGTCGTCGAAGGAGTAGGCACGGCGGCCGCGCTTGGCACGGCCGATCTCGATCTCGGTCACGAGGGCAGTCTTTCACGCCCGGGCCGCCGGGGACGGTGACCCCGATTCAGGCAAAACGCCTCGGGCTCTCCGGACGCCTCATACCGTGTGCGAGTGGGAGTGAGAGGCAGGGGTCGCGGCCCGCGACGACTGGTCGCGGCGCTCCTGGGCATCGTCTTCACGACGGGTGCCTGGGGCGTCGCCGCGCCGTCGGCGCGGGCCGCAGACGACTACCCCTGGGCCTGGCAGGGCCAGTGCCCGATCCTTCCGCAGGAACCGATCGAGCCGGAGCCCGCCCCGACCCCGACGCCGGCTCCGACGCCCACCCCGGGCGCTCCCGCAGGCGCGGCCGGTGGCCCCGGCGCGACGGCGCCGACCACTCCCCCGCCTCCGCCGCCACCACCGCCCCCGCCGGTCCTCGACCCGGTCAGCGGCCACCTGTACGACCCCCGCGGCCCACGGCCCACCTGCGCGCGCGGGGTGTGGTTCGTCGACGGCTCGATGGGTGACCAGTGGGGCTTCGCACTGCGCAACTGCACGAGCTTCGTGGCCTGGCGGCTCAACCGCACCAACGGGATGGCGTTCGAGAACCGGCCAGGCACCAACGACGACAGCGGCAAGGACGTGCACTGGGGCGACGCCCACAACTGGGACGACACCGCCCGCGCGCTGGGTCACCGGGTCGACGGGGTGCCCGCGATCGGCGCGGTGGCCCAGACGGACGCCGGCCGGGTCGGGCACGTCGCCTGGGTCGTCGGAATCGGGCCGGGCACCGTCACGGTCGAGGAGTACAACCACGCCGTCCGGGGCGGCTACGGCACCCGCACGGTGCCCGTCGACACGTTCCGCTACCTGCACCTGCGAGACGTCGAGCCCTCCCCGCTCATCGGCTCCGACCGTCCGTTGGTCGAGGCCCGATTCGCGAGCGGCCACGCGTGGACCGCTCGGGTCGAGGACTCCGGGACCCTGCGCGTGGCACGGCCCGGGAGGCCTTCCCGTGTCGTGGGCACGCGTGGGTCGTTCTCGCCCCTCGCAGCTCCGACGCTCGTGCTCGACGAGCACGGGCGCCCCTGGGTCGCTGCGACCACGCGCACCGGTGACGTGGTCGTCGCCACCCCGGGACGGCGGGGCTGGACGCTGCGCCGCGTCGGATCGTCGGCACCGACTGCCAGCCCGGCCCTGGCGCTGTCGGATCGCGGACGTCCCGCCGTCGTCGCGACGACGGCGGCAGGCACCCTGGCAACCAGCCGGCGCAGGGCCGACGGACGCTGGTCGCGACCGCGTCGCATCGGCCGGGCGGGCACCTGGGCCACGCACGCCGCGCCCGTCACCGGCGTGGACGCGTCCGGCCGTACCTGGCTGGTCGCGATGACCCGCCGTGGCCGGCTCCATGTCCAGCGGACCGCCACGGACCGCCCGAGCGGCTGGTCGCGACTCCGCCCGCTGCGCGGCGCCCGCGCCTCGGTCACCTCCACCCCCTCCCTCACGCTCGACGGCGACGGCGTGCTGCACCTGCACCAGACGGGGTACGACGGCGTGGTCGCCGTCCGCTCCCTCGCGGGGGACCGCTGGTCGCGTCCCGAGGCGCTGGAGGGCGAGTGGTCGCCGTACAGCTCGCCAGCCGTCCAGGAGATGGACGGCGAGCTCCACCTGGCGGCGGTCACCCCGGGCGGCCGGCTGCTCGTCCGGCCCGCGCTTCCCGGCACCGCGTCGAGGCTGCGGCAGCTCGCTGCGCGCTCAGCCGACCCGACCCGCTCGCCGAGCCTGGTGACGCGGTCGAACTCCGGGGTCTACGTGATGTCGAGCGAGGGTCGCCGCCACGCGGCGACGCTGGTGCTGCGACCCGCCTCGGCGCTCACCGGCGACCACGGCCCGACCCGCGCCGGCATCGCGCCCTGAGCTCGGGCGACCGCGCGGACGCGCCTCACATGCCGGAGTAGTTGGGCGCCTCGACGGTCATCTGGACGCCGTGGGGGTGGCTCTCCTTGAGCGAGGCGCTGGTGATGCGCACGAACTGCCCGCGCTCCTGGAGCTCGGGAACGGTGCGGGCCCCGACGTAGAACATCGACTGGTGGAGACCGCCGACGAGCTGGTGGGCGACCGCGGTGAGCGGACCGCGGTAGGCGACCTGGCCCTCGATGCCCTCGGGGACGATCTTGTCGTCGCTGGCGACCTCGGCCTGGAAGTAGCGGTCCTTGGAGAAGGACTTCTTGCCGCGGCTGCTCATCGCGGCCAGCGAACCCATGCCACGGTAGGACTTGAACTGCTTGCCGTTGACGAAGACCACCTCGCCGGGCGACTCCTCGCAGCCGGCGAGCATCGAGCCGACCATCACCGCGTCGGCGCCAGCGACGAGGGCCTTGGCGATCTCGCCGGAGTGCTTCATGCCGCCGTCGGCGATCACGGGGACGCCGGCGGGCTTGCACGCCAGCGATGCCTCGTAGACCGCGGTCACCTGGGGCACGCCCACGCCGGTGACGATGCGGGTGGTGCAGATGGAGCCGGGCCCGACACCGACCTTGACCGCGTCGGCGCCCGCGTCGACGAACGCCTGCGCGCCCGCCCTGGTCCCGACGTTGCCGCCGATGACCTGGACGTGGCGCGTGGCCGGGTCGGTCTTGAGCCGCTTGACCATGTCGAGCAAGAGGTGGACGTGGCCGTGGGCGGTGTCGGCGACGAGCACGTCCACACCCGCCTCGATCAGCCGCGTGGCGCGCTCCCAGGCGTCACCGAAGTAGCCGATCGCGGCACCGACCATCAGGCGCCCGTCGGCGTCGTAGGAGGCGTGGGGGAACTGCTCGCCCTTGACGAAGTCCTTGACGGTGATGAGTCCCGTGAGGTGGCCGGTGTCGTCCACCAGGGGCAGCCGCTCGCGCTTGTGGGCCCGCAGCAGCGCGGTCGCCTCCTCGCGCGAGATGCCGGCGTGCCCGGTGATCAGGGGCATCGGCGTCATCATCTCGTCGACCTTGGTGGTCGCCCACTCAGCGACGGGGGTGAAGCGCAGGTCGCGGTTGGTGATGATGCCGATCAGGAGGTTGTCGGAGTCGACGACGGGAAGGCCGGAGACCCGGAACTCCCCGCACAGGCGGTCGAGGTCCTCGAGCGTCGCGTCGGGACCGATCGTGACGGGGTTGGAGATGATCCCCGTCTGGGTGCGCTTGACCAGGTCGACCTGGTAGGCCTGGTCGTCGATCGAGAGGTTGCGGTGGAGCACGCCGAGGCCACCCTCGCGAGCCATCGCGATCGCCATGCGCGACTCGGTGACGGTGTCCATGGCCGCGCTGACGAGCGGGATCCTGATCGAGATCTCACGCGTCAGCCGGGTGGAGGTGTCGATGTCGCTCGGGGCGAGGTCGGACTCGCCCGGCAGCAGCAGGACGTCGTCGTAGGTGAGGCCCAGCGCGGCAAACTTCTCGGGGACGTCCACGACGACATTCTACGGGCCCGCCGTGCCGGTCACAGCCGGGAGGGCTCCAGGTGACGCACCGGCACCCGGACGTGGAGCCGGGACCCGACCAGCCGGATCCGGCACCGGAGGCCGCAGCCGAGCACCATGGGCAGGACCGCCCGGTTCTCGGCCGACGTCTCCAGGGTGAGCTCGTCGTCGCCGTGGTCGTGGGCGACGCGCGCCACCTCCACCAGCAGCCGGGACGCGACGCCGCGTCGTCGCCACTGCGGGTCGACCTCCAGCTCCAGGCGGCGGGCGCCCGGCTCCGGGGAGTCCATCAGCAGTCCGCGCCCGACCGTCGCGCCGTCCACGAGGGCGAGGACCGAGAGGCCGCGGACGACGTACGACGGCCTCACTCCCTCACCGAGCCGCCCGCTCGACGCCGTGTGCGCGGCGGGGGCACCCTGCAGCACGTCGCTGACGAGCTCGGCGATGGCCGCGCCGCGTGCGTGCTCGAAGGCGGTGAACGGCGCCTCGCGCCGCACCTGCACCACGACGTCGCCGACGGTCATCTCCATCACGTCGAGACGAGCGTCCGGCCCCGGGTCGGCCTCCCCGTCGAAGAGGCGCGCTGCCACTTCGGGGAAGCGGGACGGCTGGTCCAGGATCGCGCGCGCCGCCTGGACGTAGAGCGTGGGCTGGTCGAGCAGGGCCGCCTCCGTGCACCGGTGCAACGTCACCGCGGTGGCGCCCGAGCGTTCGACGACCTCGGCGATCTCCACCTGACCGAGGCCCTCCGGGACCTCGAGCACGAGCTCGTCGGTCACCGTGTCGATGCCCGGGAAGACCTGCACCCCCATGATGTTGATCCCCGCGTCGCCACACTCCTGCGCGAGCGTCGCGAGGGTCCCCGGTCGGTCCGGCAGGTTGAGTCGGGCTCTCCACAACATGCGCCCACCCTCCGGCACCACTGTTGCGCGGTGTCGACGGTGGTGTTTCGCCGACGAAAACTTCTCCTGCCACCATGACGACATGCCTCGCCTCGTCTGGGTCGCCGCGTGCCTCGCCGCGCTCGGACGCTTTCCCTCGGTGATGTGGCCGCTACGGCCGGACGAGGCCGGCTTCCTGCTCGTCGCCCAGACCTGGGACCCCGGGCCCGAGTCGGTCTACGGCCACTACTTCGTCGACCGGCACCCGCTGATCATCGCGGTCGTGCGGCTCGCCGACTGGGTCGGAGGCCCGTACTTCCTCCGACTGGTCGGCGCGCTCGGTTGCAGCCTGCTGGTCCTCGCGGTCGCGGCGGCGGCACGCGAGATCACCCGCCACGCCGGGCTGACCCGTCCGGGGGCCGCACGCCGCGTGGAGGGGTGGACGGCCGTGGTGACGGCCGCCCTGGTCGTCAACGCCGAGATCGACGCCATCTCGACCAAGGGCGAGCTGCTGGGGATCCCGCTCGTCGCCGCCGCGTGCTGGCTCTCGCTGCGCGCCGCCAGGACCCGGAGCAGCGCCACCGCCTTCGTCGGCGGACTGGTCGCCGTGACTGCGATGGGGATGAAGCAGAACCTGGTGGGAGGACTCGCCTTCGGGGGCGTGGTGCTGATCGGGTCGCTCCTGGCCGGGCACCTCACCGGCCGCGCCTTCGCACGACTGGCACTCGCCGCCTCGGCAGGGGCGCTGGTGCCCGTGGTGGCCACGATCACCTGGGCCCTGTGGGCAGGCGTGCGGCTGGAGACCCTGTCCTACACCGTGATCGGGTTCCGTTCCGACGCCGCTGCCGTCATCGCCCGCCAGGAGAACGAGGGCGCCACCGAGCGGATGGGGATCCTGCTCATCGTGTTCATCGCTACCGGGATGGCGCTCGCGACGGCGTGGTTCCTCGCTCGGCTGCCGGGGTTGCTGCGGCGGCTCCCCGTCCCGGCCGCGGCGGTGCTCGTGATGCTCGTCGTCGACGGTGCGGGCGTGATCCTCAGCGGCAGCTACTGGCTGCCGTACCTCCTCGTGCTGGTCCCCGCACTGGGCCTGGCGACAGCTTGCGCGCTCTCAGGTGACCTCCTCGAGGAGCGGCCCGCGGTGCCGCGCCTGTCGAAGGTCGTGGTCGGGTTCGTCGCCCTCACCTCGGTGATGTCGCTGGTCGGCTTCGTGGGGTGGTGGGAGCCGGGACGCACCGCCGTCGAGGTCGAGACCGGACGCGCCATCGCCGACGCGGCGAGACCCGGCGACACGCTGACCGTCTTCGGCGGCCGCGCCGACATCCAGTGGGCCAGCGGGCTGCCGTCGCCCTACTCCCACCTGTGGTCGCTCCCGATGCGCACCCTGGACCTGGGGTACGACGACCTCCGCGACCTCCTGACCGGCACCACGCCCCCCACCTGGGTGGTCGAGGTGGTGCGCCCGGACACCTGGACCGAGCTGGGGGTGCGCCCCATCGAGCAGAACCTGCTCCGAAAGTACGAGCTCGTCACGACCGCGTGCGACCAGCACCGGATCTACCACCTCAACACCGTGGAGGACCTCGACCTCGACATCGAGTGCGGCCGCGACTTCCGGTTCATCTGGTGACGCGGCTTCAAGACACGGCCGGTCGGATGTGGGGCGTCCCACACGACACGAGGGCGAGACGCCACCGCGGCGGTGGGTGGTCGGGCCCAAGATGTCGCCCATGCATTTGCGCCCCCTCGTCGCAGCTCTCGTCACTGCTTCGCTGGCTTCCACTCCCGTTGCGGTGCTCAGCGGGCAGGCTCACGCCGAGTGGACGACGGAACCGTCCCACGGCGCCGTCGCCACTGCCCCTGCCGTGCTGCTCGGCAGTCAGGGCACCACCTTCCTGGCCTGGGCCAGGAAGGAACCTGCCGGCGGTCAGTCGCTCATGGTCAAGGACCGACCCGCCGGAGGCACCTGGTCGGCCGCACGACGCGTGGACACATACCCGGGATCGGTGGAGAACCTCACGCTGGCCGAGGGCGCGGGCGGGACCGCCGTCCATGCCTGGTTGACCAAGGACGCCACCGGTGTGACCCAGGTGATGACCCTCGACGACTCCGGTGACGGCTCGCTCGCCCCGAGGACGCTCAGCGACGGATCGGGGGTCTCCGACTCCTGGCCGGAGCTCGCCAGCAACACCCGCGGCGACCTGGCCGTGGCCTGGAGCCAGGGCGGCACGATCAGGGTCCGCCTGCGGCCCGCGGGCGCCGCGTGGGGGCCGGAGATCACGGTCTCGGACGCCGACGCACGCTGGCCGGTCATCGGTCTCGACGACGCCGGCCGGGTGACCGTGGGGTGGCGGCAGGTCACAGGGGCCGGCACCTCGCTCCACACGAGCACCGGACCGATCACCTCTACCAGCCGGGCGGCGTGGACGGCGCCCGACCAGCTGATAGCGCCCCAGCACATGGCGCGCCTCGGGAGCATCGCCGTCGGTCCCGAGGGCCACGTCGTCGCCGCCGCCGTGTCACAGCGCGTGCCCGAGGACACCGAGATCCTGTCCACGTGGCACCGGTCACCGGGGGGCTCGTGGAGCCCGTCGCTCCTCGGGACGGGCAACGCCAACACGGAGCTGGTGGTCGACAGGGTGGGACTTGCGACCCTCGCCTGGACCTCGAACGGCGTCAGCAGGGTCAGCACCGCGGCACCGGGTCAGCCGTGGAGCACGCGGGACCTCGGCACCGCCTGGATCCAGGACCTGGTGATCGACCAGGACACCGGGAACGTCGTGATGACCTACCTCGTGGGGCCGAGCTACACACGTGTGGTCACCCACCGCGAACCCGGCGGCGCCTGGCGAGAGCTCTCCAGCTCCCCCGGCGCCTCTGGCTTGCTGCTGATGCGCCTAGGGGTCAACGGCACCGACGTCGTGCTGGCGACCGCCAAGCTGGTCGGCAGCGACATGGTGATCGAGACTGCCGCATGGGACGAGACCGCTCCGGTCATCCGGTCGCTCACCCTGCCCACGGGACCGGTCGGACAGCCCCTGTCCTTCAGCGCCTCGGTCGAGGAGTGGCTCCCGTACCGCGTCGAGTGGGACTTCGGCGACGGCGCCTCCGCGACGGGCGCCTCGGCGCAGCACACCTACACCGTGCCCGGGACCTACCGCGCAAGCGTCCGGGTCGTCGACGCGGTCGGCCTCGTCGCCGTACGCACCGTCGACGTCACGGTCACCGTGCCGCCGCTGACAGGCCCCGGCCCCGCACCGGTTCCTCCGGCGCCGATCGGCGCCGCACCGGCTCCCGCGGGCGCGCCCAGGATCCTCGGCCTCGACCTCACGCGCAAGAAGATCCGCACCAGCCGCGCTCCCCGGCGGACTCGCCTCGTCGTCACCACGGACTCCGCGGCAAGTGTGCGCGTCGTGCTGCGCCGGCGCGGGTCGAGGAAGGTCGTGGCCCGCCTCGCACGCTCGGTGCCCGCGGGCGAGGCTCGTCTCACGATCTCCACCCGGATGGGCAAGGCACGACTGCGTGCTGGGCGCTACGTCATCACCGCCGTCGCACGCAACGACCGCGGCGTCAGCACTCCGGTGCGGGTAACGCTCCGCGTACGACGCTGAGCCCGGTCGACGCTGGACACGAGCCGACGCTCGAGTGACGGGCCGACGGTGGAGTGATGGGCCGGACCTAGCGGCCTTTCGTTCCAGTGATGCGTCGGAGCACGGCGTGGCCTGCGGGCGTCGCCCGCGACCAGGGCGTGGCCCTCTCGACGTCTCCGTCGACGCCGATCCGCAGCAGCGCCTGTCGTCGCCCTCGGACCACGGTGACCAGGAGGTGCCGCTCGTCCTCCCAGACGGGCTCGGCCATGGCACGGCCCAGCGCCGGGTCGTCCAGCCTGACCAGCACGGCATTCTCGCGTCCCACCTCCAGGCCGTCGTCGGACCAGCGCCACCAGTGCCGCAGACGGGGGCTGACGAAGAACTCGGTCCGCCGCGGCACCCGGCGCGGTGCTCCCGGGACGGCTGTCTCGAACGTCCGCGAACGGGCGCGCCCCTTGTGCACCACCAATGCGGAGTAGACGACCAGAGCACCGTCGAAGTGCACGATGCGCGGGTCGAGGTGCCCGCGCAGCTCCTGGGACCTGCCGTCGACGTGGAGCGTCGCGGGCCAGGTCTGGTTGGCCTCGGGGACAGGCACGCGTAGCCACGCCACCTGGCCGGACGGTCCGAGCCTGGCAGGGCCGGTCGTCGACCAGGCGTCCCGTGACCGACCGGACGCATCGAGCCGCTGCATGCCGAGGGTGCCCTCGAAGTATCGGTCGTCGGTGACGAGGTAGCCGTCGCGCAACCGCACGATCGAGGTGACGCCCCACGGGCCCCGAATGGCCAGGGCCAGCCGGAGCCTGGATCCGTCGGGCGAGACCAGGTCGCGCCCGGACACGTAGGGAAGGCGGGGTCGATCCCCTGTCGGCAGGACGTCGGGCAGCGTGAGCTCATCGTCACCCGGGGCGTCGATCGCCGACGGGGTCTCGTCGGGCGCTGCTAGCGGGGCTGCCGGGTCCGAGGGGGTGCAGCCCGCAACGGCGAGGGCGCAGACCAGCAGGATGCTGAGGCTCCACTGCCGACGACCGTGCATGCGCCTCACCCTAGGACGCGCGAGAATGTGCGGACGGGAGGCAACCTCGCCGGCCGTTCACCCCGTTTGCCATGACATGGAGCAAGAGAGTGCGTGACGAGGCGTCCTTCGTCGAGTTCGCCGGGACCGCCCGCGCGCGGCTGCGGCGTACGGCGTTCCTCCTGTGCGGGGACTGGGACCAGGCATCGGACTTCGTCCAGGAGGGGCTCATCCGTGTCTACGTGCGCTGGCCGCGGCTCGAGCGCAACGGCGGGGAGCTCGCCTATGCACGCAAGGCCGTGGTGAGCGCCTTCCTGGACCACTCGCGGCGCAGGTCCAGCACCGAGATCCCGGCCGAGCCCGACCACGGCCTGGCCTCCGAGGAGGACGTCGCCTCGCAGGTGGCGGCTCGCGAGGCGCTGATGGGTGGCCTCGCCAGGCTCGCACCGCGCCAGCGCGCGTGCGTCGTGCTGCGCTACTTCGAGGACCTCAGCGTGGCGGAGACCGCCGCGCTGCTGCGGTGCACCGAGGGGACCGTGAAGAGCCAGACCTCGCGGGCGCTGTTCTCGCTCCGGACCATGTTGGAGGACTCGCCCTCGGGCGAGGCGACCGAAGGAGCGGTGTCATGGTGAACGACCTTGCCGACCTGATGCGCGAGGCGAGCGGACAGGCCCCACCCGAGGCAGCGGACCTGTCCCCGGTGCTGCGCCGCGGCCGCCAGCGCGTACGACGCCGCCGCGCCGGGATCGTGGGCGGGGCCTCGCTCGCCGTCGGCGCGATCACCCTCGCCTCGATGACGTGGCTGAACCCGTCACCGCCCGACCTCGCCGCCGCCGGGGTGCCGAACGTGTCCGGTCCCAGCGTTCGCCTGACCGACGCGCAGACCTCGGTGGAGGGCACCGACCACCGCGTGCTGGCGTCGTACACCAACGAGAACCTCAACGACGACAACGGGCAGTACTTCGAGGGGGTCACCGACGACGGGCTCATCCTCTTCCGCGACGGGCCCCGCATGGACCAGCTCTGGCCGCGCTATGCCCTGATGGACCCGGCGAGCGGCGAGAAGGAGTGGCTGCCGAGGATCGAGGGTGTCGAGCAGGACCAGCTGTGGCCGCTCGAGCTGAGCGCGGACCGCCTGGTGCTGCTCGGGACCGGGGGCGGCGGCATGGAGGTGAGCCTGCTCGTCCACGTCTTCGATCGCGGCAGCGGCGCGTGGACCACCATGACCTGGCCCGGTCTCCCGAGGACCGACAGCCCCTTCGGGGCCGTCCTCGGACCCGCGGACCGGCTCTACGTGCGGGTGCCGGCCACCCAGGGCAAGCCGCCCGAGGGCGGCTGGCCGACCGGACCGGACGGAGAGGCGGACGACGCCGACGCCGAGGGCGACACCTACGACCTGTGGTCGGCCTCCCTCACCGACGCCACCGACGTGCGCGACGAAGGCCTGAGGGTGGGAGCGGTCGGCTTCACCGACGACGCGATGGTGTGGACGGACTCCTCCAACGGGGCCGCGGGCCAGGTGCACGTCCGCGACCTGGCGACGGGCGAGGAGACGTCCTTCGACCCTCGGCTCGGCGAGAAGTGCAACCTCCTGGGACTGAGCGTGGCGGGCGAGCGGATCGCGATGTCGCAGTACTGCGGCACCTACGAGGGCGGCGTCCGCGACGACCGCGTCCAGGTGATGACACTCGGCGGCGAGCAGGTGGTGACGATCCAGGACGACGGCGTGGACGGCGGCCGGCTCACCGACGACGGCGGCCTCATGACGATGAGCGCCTACGGCCGGGCCACCGGCGGGACCTACGTCTACGACTTCGAGACCGAGCGGCTGCTGCGGCTCAGCGACGGGCACTCGCCGTGGGCCGCCCCCGGCGGCCCAGCCCCCGGCGACATGTTCATGTGGAACACACCGGCTGGCGGCAAGGTGCCCGACTTCGGGCAGGCCGGCGCGACGACCTGGCTGGGCGAGCTGCTCTGACCCCTCCGCCGAGTCGGCGCCAGCCTCCCGCCGAGTCGGCGTGAAATGACACCGAGTCGGCGCTTCTCGCACATGTCTCGTGCAGAAGCGCCGACTCGGTGGGGTGCTGGCGCCGACTCGGCGAGGTGTTAGCGCCGACTCGGGGGTGGATCAGTGGCCGTGGCCGTGCCCGTGACCTGCGGCCTCGGGCTCCTCGTCCTCGGGCTTCTCGACCACGAGCGTCTCGGTGGTGAGCAGCATCGCGGCGATGGAGGTGGCGTTGACCAGCGCGGAGCGGGTGACCTTGACGGGGTCCAGGACGCCCTGGGCGACCAGGTCGCCGTACTCCTCGGTGGCGGCGTTGTAGCCGTTGCCGACACCCATCTCGCGCACCTTGGTGGTCACGACGTAGCCGTTGACCCCGCCGTTCTCGGCGATCCAGCGCAGCGGCTCGTCGGCCGCCTTGCGGACCACGCGCACGCCGACAGCCTCGTCGCCGGTGAGGCCGAGGTCGTCGTCGAGCACGGAGACCGCGTGGATGAGGGCGGAGCCGCCGCCGGCGACGATGCCCTCCTCGATCGCGGCACGCGTCGCGGAGACGGCGTCCTCGATGCGGTGCTTCTTCTCCTTCAGCTCCACCTCGGTGGCGGCGCCGACCTTGATCACGCACACGCCGCCCGCGAGCTTGGCGAGGCGCTCCTGGAGCTTCTCGCGGTCCCAGTCGGAGTCGGTGTTCTCGATCTCGGCCTTGATCTGGTTGACGCGACCCTCGACGGCGTCCTTCTCACCGGCACCGTCGACGATGGTCGTGGTGTCCTTGGTGATGACGACGCGGCGAGCCTGGCCGAGCACCTCGAGCCCGACCTGGTCGAGCTTGAGGCCGACCTCGGGGGCCACGACCTGACCACCGGTCAGGGTCGCGATGTCCTGCATCATCGCCTTGCGGCGGTCGCCGAACGCCGGGGCCTTGACGGCCACGGCCTGGAAGGTGCCGCGGATCTTGTTGACCACCAGCGTGGAGAGCGCCTCGCCCTCGACGTCCTCGGCGAGGATGAAGAGCGGCTTGCCGGCGGCGATGACCTTCTCCAGCAGCGGGAGGAGCTCCTGGATCGAGGAGATCTTGCCCTGGTGGAAGAGGATGTAGGGGTCGTCGAGGACGGCCTCCATCGACTCCGGGTCGGTCACGAAGTAGGCCGAGATGTAGCCCTTGTCGAACTGCATCCCCTCGGTGAACTCGAGCTCGGTGCCCAGGGTGTTGGACTCCTCGACCGTGATCACGCCGTCCTTGCCGACCTTGTCGAAGGCCTCGGCGAGCAGGTCGCCGATGTGGCTGTCGCGGCTGGAGATGGTGGCGACCGATGCCATGTCCTCGCGGGACTCGACCTCGCGTGCGGCCTCGCGCAGGGCGTCGCTGACCGCCTCGGCGGCGGCGTCCATGCCGCGCTTGAGACCCATCGGGTTGGCACCGGCGGCGACGGCGCGCAGGCCCTCGTGCACCATCGCCTGGGCGAGCACCGTTGCGGTGGTCGTGCCGTCACCGGCGATGTCGTTGGTCTTGGTCGCGACCTCCTTGGTGAGCTGGGCACCAAGGTTCTCGAACGGGTCGTCGAGCTCGATCTCACGCGCGACGGTGACGCCGTCGTTGGTGATCGTGGGGGCGCCCCACTTCTTGTCGAGGACGACGTAGCGGCCCTTGGGGCCGAGCGTGACCTTGACGGCGTTGGCGAGGGCGTCGACGCCGCGCTCGAGCGCGCGGCGGGCGTTCTCGTCGAACTCCAGGATCTTGGGCATCAACTGCTCCTAGTGAAAGAGGTTCGCCCGGACGTCATACGTCGTCGGACCGATGGGTCGACGCGCGTATGACGCCCGGGCGAGGGAATCAGGAAACGACTGCCAGCACGTCGCGCGCGCTGAGGATCAGGTACTCGTCACCGGCGTACTTGACCTCGGTGCCGCCGTACTTGCTGTAGATGACCTTGTCACCCACGGCGACGTCGATCGGGACGCGGTTGCCGTTGTCGTCGACACGACCGGGGCCGACAGCCAGGACCTCGCCCTCCTGGGGCTTCTCCTTGGCGGTGTCGGGGATGACCAGGCCGGAGGCCGTGGTCTGCTCGGCGTCGAGCGGCTGGACGACGATGCGGTCCTCGAGGGGCTTGATGTTGACCGACACTTCGGATCAACCTCCACTTTCTCTCACGAGACGAACACGTTGTTGGCTTGCGGAGCGGAAGAGCGCCGTCGCGGGGGTCGCACGTCATCTCGCAAGCGTTGGCACACTCGGGTCGAGAGTGCCAACACAGAACTTAGCACTCACCCTCATCGAGTGCCAGACGCGCCTGGTCCGGAGGTGTACGACGACTCAGTCGTCGATGCGATTGCCGTCCTCGTCCCAGTGGGCCGCGACCTTCTTCGAGGGCTGCACGCGTGGCGGCTCGCCCGGCATCTTGGGATGGTCGGGCGGGTAGTTGAGCTCGACGGGGTGCTCCTCCCACAGGTCCAGCAGGGGCTGGAGCGAGTGGTGCACGTCGTCGATCTCGGCCCATGCATCGCCGTTGACCGTCAGCTCGCTGGGGGCGCTGAAGAGGTTGAAGTCGCGCGGGTCGGTCACCTCGGCCAGGTCCGACCACGACAGCGGCATCGACACCGGCGCTCCGGGGAGGGGTCGCAGGGACCAGGCCGAGGCGATGGTGCGGTCGCGGGTGTTCTGGTTGAAGTCGACGAAGACCCGCTCCCCCCGCTCCTCCTTCCACCAGGCCGTCGTCACGCCGCCGTCACGCTTCTCCAGCTCGCGGCCGAACGCGATGGCCGCATGGCGCACGTCGGCGAACTCCCACCGCGGCTCGATCCGGACGTAGACGTGGATGCCGCGGTTGCCGCTCGTCTTGGCGAAGCCGCGCATGCCGAGGTCGTCGAGCAGCTCGCGCGCCACGTCCGCGACCCGGCGCACGTCGGCGAACGTCGTGCCGGGCTGGGGGTCGAGGTCGATGCGCAGCTCGTCGGGCCGGTCCACGTCAGCGCGACGGACCGGCCAGGGGTGGAAGGTGAGGGTGCCCATGTGGGCGCACCACACGGGCACGGCGATCTCGGTCGGGCAGATCTCGTCGGCGGTCCTGCCGCTCGGGAAGGTGATGCGCGCGGTCTCCACGTAGTCGGGAGCCCCCTTGGGGACGCGCTTCTGGTAGAACGCATCGGCGTCCTTGTCCTGCGGTCCGGTGGCCAGCTTCATGCCCGGCCGCACGCCCGAGGTCCAGCGCTCGAGTGCCGTCGGCCGTTCGCGGAGGGCGCGCATGAGGCCGTCCTCCACCGAGGTGAAGTACTCGGCCACCATCAGCTTGGTGACCTCGGGCGTGGTCTCGGTCGCCTCGTAGATCACGCGCTCCGGTGAGGAGATGCGGACCTCGCGCTCCCCCGCCTGGACGTACGCCTCCGAAGCCTTCGCCATGTGCCGACCCTAGTGGGAGACCCGCACCACGAGCTTGCCGAAGTTCTCGCCGCGCAGCATCCCTGTGAACGCGGCGGGCGCGTTCTCCAGCCCGTCGACGACGTCCTCGCGGTAGCGCACCTGCCCGCTCCGGACCCACTCCCCCATGTCGCGCACGAAGTCGCGGCCGTGGCTGCGGGTGAACTCGTCCTGGATGAACCCGCGCACCGTCAGGCTCTGGGTGAGCACCTGGCCGAGGAAGCCCGGGAGCTGGTCGGGGCCCTCGGGCTGGGAGGTGAGGTTGTAGTTGGCGACCAGGCCGCACACCGGGATGCGGGCGTAGGTGTTGAGCCGGCGGCGTACGGCGTCGAACACCTTGCCGCCGACGTTCTCGAAGTAGACGTCCACGCCGTCGGGGGTGGCGGCCTTGAGCTGCTCCTTGAAGTCAGGCGCCCGGTGGTCGAGGGCGGCGTCGAAGCCGAACTCCTCGGTGAGGGCCCTGACCTTCTCGGGCCCGCCCGCGATGCCCACCGCACGCGCACCCTTGATCCGGGCGATCTGGCCCACCGCGCTGCCGACCGGGCCGGTGGCCGCGGCGACGACGACGGTCTCGCCCTCCTTCGGTCGCCCGATCTCGAGCAGTCCGGCGTAGGCGGTGAAGCCGGGCATGCCGAGCACGCCGAGGGCCGTCGTGACCGGGGCGACCGACGGGTCGAGCTTGCGCACGTGCCGCCCGTCGACGACCGCTGCCGTCTGCCAGCCGGAGTACGACAGCACGAAGTCACCCGGGGCCAGGCCCTCGAAGCGCGACTCCACCACCTCGCCGACGGTGCCGCCGACCATCACGTCGCCGATCTCGACCGGGGTGGCGTACGACCTTGCGGTGCTCAGGCGGCCGCGCATGTAGGGGTCGAGCGAGAGGTAGCGGATCGCGAGGGCGACCTGACCGTCCTCCAGCTCGGGAAGGGTCTCCGTCGCGGTGGTGAAGGTGCTGTCGTCGGGCTCGCCGACCGGTCGTTCGGCCAGGCGGATCTGGGTGGTCTCCATGCAACCACCCTCCCACCGCCGGGTTACCGTTGCGCCATGGCCTACGAGGTGGAGAAGACCGACGAGCAGTGGCGCGCCGAGCTGAGCCCGGAGGAGTACGCCGTGCTCCGCGAGGCGGGGACCGAGCGACCGTTCGTGAACGAGTACGTCGACACCGAGACCGAGGGCACCTACGAGTGCCGCGCCTGCGGCTCCGAGCTGTTCACCAGCGACACGAAGTTCCACTCCGGCTGCGGCTGGCCCAGCTTCTACCAGCCGGTGACCGACACGGTGGAGTACGTCGAGGACAACTCAGCAGGGATGAAGCGGGTCGAGGTGCGCTGCGCGAAGTGCGGCTCGCACCTGGGCCACGTCTTCCCCGACGGTTTCGGCACCCCCACCGGCGACCGCTACTGCATGAACTCGCTCAGCCTTCGGCTGACACCAAAGCAGAGCTGACCTCGACGAGCCCCTCGCCGTACTCCTCGTCGACCTGCTCCTGGATCGACCCGTCGTCGTGGACGACGGTGACGCCGATGTGGTCGGGCCGGGTCGAGCCCGAGGACAGCAGCCCCGGCAGCTCGTTGAGCTCCTGCTGGATCGCCTCGAGCTCGCGCTGGGTGTGCTCGGCGGTGGAGACGCAGAGCAGGCCGCCCCACGTCTCGCGCAGCTTCGCCTCGGCACGGGCGGGGTCCTCGGTGACGGCGACGTTGATGAGGTCTTCGTCGAGCCAGACCATGGCCACGTCGGGCAGCGCGGCCGCAGCGTTCAGGGTGGCGTCCATCGCCTCCGGGGTCGCCCGGCTCGCGTCGATCGCGTCGCCGACCTCCTCGCACGGTGTCCCGAGCGGCTCCTCCGGCTCCTGGGCCATCGGGTCGTAGAGCGCGGCCGGGACCGCCTCGGTCACGGTGAACGTCTCGCCGTCGTAGCTCCCGGTCACCGCGAAGCTCCCCCACCGCACGCCTGCGGCCTCCTCGTGCTCGGGGTGCTCGGCCCAGTCCCAGCCAGCCATCGGCAGTCCGGAGCACTGCGGGGGCAGCGACTCCGCGACCCCTCCCAGGCACAGCTCGGCACCGTCGCCGTCGTCGAGCACCGTCGCCAGGTCGGCGGTGCGTACGGCGTCGGCCTCGGCCGGCTCGGCAGGCTCGGTGGAGGCCGCGCCGGTGCTGTGCGCGGCCGGGTCCTCCGCGCGCATCTGCGCCTCGGTGGAGCAGGCAGCCAGGGCAGAGCCGCTCAGGACCAGGGCAAGTGCGGTGATCGTCGTCCTCATGATGGTCCGACGTTAGCGGCAGCTCGGCGGTTCCCTCTCGATGCTCCGCTCAGGGCAGGCGGCCGAGGAGGTCGGTCGGCGAGGTGCGGGCACCGGTGTAGAACGGCACCTCCTCGCGCACGTGCCGGCGCGCGTCCGAGGCACGCAGGTCGCGCATGAGGTCGACGATGCGGTGGAGCTCGTCGGCCTCGAAGGCCAGCATCCACTCGTAGTCGCCGAGCGCGAAGGACGCCACGGTGTTGGCTCGCACGTCGGCGTAGCCACGCGCCTGCTGCCCGTGCTGGGCCAGCATCCGGCGGCGCTCCTCGTCCTCGAGGAGGTACCACTCGTAGGAGCGCACGAACGGGTAGACACAGATGTGGGCGCGGGGCTCCTCGTCGGCGAGGAAGGCCGGGATGTGCGACTTGTTGAACTCGGCGGGGCGGTGCAGCGCCATCTGGGACCACACCGGCTCGAGCCGCTGCCCGAACGACGTGCGCCGGAAGGCGTTGTAGGCCAGCTGGAGCTGCTCGGAGTCCTCGGCGTGCCACCAGACCATCAGGTCGGCGTCGGCGCGCAGGCCCGAGACGTCGTAGAGGCCCCGCACCGTGACGTCCTCCTCGGCCAGGCTCTCGAACAGCGCGTCGACGTCAGCCGCCTCGGCCGCGCGGTCGGCGTCAGGGCCGAGGACGTCGCGGAGCTTGAAGACCGACCACATCGTGTAGCGGATGGTGTCGTTGAGCTCGCGGGTGCGGCTGGCGTTGGTCTGGCCAGGGTGCTGCTGGGGGGACTCCTCGGTCATGGGTTCATTGTGCCTGCGTGAGCGAGGCCACAGCCTGCCGGGCCGATGCGATCACCGCCGGGATGCCGACACCGTCGTACGACGCCCCGCACACCACGAGCCCGTCGGGCAGCGCCGCCCGGATCCGGGCGACGCGGTCGAGGTGGCCGACGGGGTACTGCGGCAGCCCGCCACCCCAGCGCTGCACGTGGCTGTCCACGGGCGCGGCGGTGATGCCCGCCATCCGGGCGAGGTCCGCGAGCGAGGCCAGCACCAGGCCGTCGTCGGGAACCTGCAGCTCGACCGCGTGGCCGTGGCGGCCCAGGGAGGTTCGCAGCACGACGACGTCGGGATCGAGCTCACGCACCCAGGCCCACTTGGCGAAGGAGAACGTGGCGGCCTTGATCGCGCGTGCCGCGTCACCGCTGCTCTCCACCGGCGGCACCAGGAAGCCCGAGACGTCGAAGAGGTGGTCAGGGACGTCGGCGGCGCGGAAGGCCAGGCTCACCACGGCCACGCTGGAGGAGTCGATGGCGGCCAGCTCGGAGGAGGCTTCGGGGGCGACGTCCTCGAGCAGGCGAGCGGTCGTGGCGGCAGGCGTCGCGAGCACGACCGCTGCTGCCTCGATGCCGCCGCTGAGGTGCCAGCCGGGCAGCGTGCTGCGGAGCTCTCTCACCATGTGGCAGTCGTCGACGTCGAAGCCACCCCCGTCGGCCAGGATGCCGGGCAGGCGGCCCATGCCTCCCGGGAACGACGCGAAGACGGGCGCCTCGGAGCGAGGGATGGCGGCGGCCTGCTCGAGCAGCGACCCCCGCCGCGCCATGGCGAGGAGCTGGGGGACGGCAGCCGCGGTCGAGATGTCGTGGGCGTGCCCGGCGTAGACACCACCGAGCAGCGGCTCGACGAGCCGGTCGACCAGCTCGTCACCGAGCCGCGCGGCGAGCAGGTCGCCGACGCTGATGTCGTCGGGCACCTCCGTGACGACCTCGTGGCGGGCCCGGGCCACGCCGGCCTCGGAGAGGACCTGGGCGCGGACGAGCTCGTCGACGTCGAGAGGCACCCCCATCAGCGAGCGCGGCAGCTGCCGCAGCGCACCGTAGGACCAGATGCGCGACGTGGCCGGCGTCGGGTGGACCACCGCGACGCCGAGCTCGCCGGCCAGGCCGACGCCCTCGGGGCGGCGGGCGAGCATCGCCTCCGCGCCCACGTCGACGGGCAGCCCGGCGACGGTGTCGGTGCACAGCTTGCCGCCCAGCCGGCCGGAGCCCTCGAGCAGCAGCACGTCCCGTCCGGCTTGCGCGAGGTCGCGCGCAGCCACGAGGCCTGCGACGCCGCCACCCACGACCACTACGTCATGCACGTCGCCACCCTGTCATGTCACGATCCGGCATCGACGGGAACGCGCCGCGGGCCGCTCCCGTCGCAGCCACATGAAGACCTCTCGACACGGGGCCCGCCGACTGACCGGCCTGGCCCTCGCCTCGATCTCCATGACGGTCGCCCTGGCCGCCTGCTCCGGGTCCGGCGGCGGGGACGCCGCTGAGCCGAGCCACGACTCGGCGGGCGTCGACGCCGACGTCCCAGTGTCCGAGAGGGAGGCGGGCCGCAGCCCGGCCGAGGCCGACGGGTCGCTACGAGACACCGCCTCGACGTCCGGGAGGGCCTCGGGCGGCTCAGCACCGGAGCCGCGCGCTCGCGCGGTCATCTCGAAGGGCACCGTCAGCCTCACCGCCGACGACGTGGGGACCGCGCGCCAGGACGTGCAACGCGTGGTCGACGCCCGCGACGGCGCCATCAGCGAGGAACAGACCGAGACCGACGAGGACGGCGAGCTGTCCTACACACGCCTGGTCGTCCGGGTCCCGGCCGAGTCCTTCGGGGCGACCATGACAGCCCTCGAGGGGGTCGCCACCTTCCGGACCTCCGACCGCGGCTCGGAGGACGTCACCACCGAGGTGATCGACAACGACGTGCGCGTGCGCGCCCAGCAGGCCAGCCTCACCCGGGTCGAGGCACTGCTCGCACGCGCCGACTCGCTCAAGGAGATCATCTGGATCGAGTCGCAGCTCACCCAGCGCCAGGCCGAGCTCGACTCGCTGAGGTCCCAGCAGGCCTGGCTCTCGGACCAGACGTCGCTGGCCACGATCACCGTCGACATCACCCGGGCTCCGGAGGAGGCCAAAGCGGCGGAGAAGGAGGACGACGGCTTCCTGGCCGGTCTGGCCGGCGGCTGGAAGGCGCTGTCGGCCACGGCCACCACCCTCGCCACGGTCGTCGGGGCGCTGCTTCCGTTCCTCGCAGTGGGATTGCTGGTCGGAGTGCCGGCGTGGCTCGTCGTACGACGCTCGCGTGCGCGCCGCCGTACCGTCGCCGTCGGCGAGCCCTAGAGTCGCAACGTGGAGCCAGACACCAGCAACGTCCGCATCGCCGTCCTGATCGACGCCGACAACACCTCGCCGAAGTACGCCGAGGCATTGCTCGACGAGCTCGCCAAGTACGGCACGCCGACCATCAAGCGGGCCTACGGTGACTGGACCTCGCCGCGGCTGAGCGGCTGGACCCGCGAGCTCAACCTCCGGGCCATCCGCGGCATGCACCAGAACGCATTCACCTCCGGCAAGAACTCCACCGACTCTGCCCTGATCATCGATGCGATGGACCTGCTCTACGCCGGCAACGTCGAGGCGTTCGCCCTCGTCACCAGCGACTCCGACTTCACCAGCCTGGCGCTGCGGCTGCGCGAGTCCGGAAAGGTGGTCTACGGGCTGGGCCGCAAGCGGACGCCGGTCTCCCTCCAGAACGCCTGCGACAAGTTCATCCCCCTGGAGGTGCTCGGCGAGGCCGACCCCGAGTCCGACGGGGACGCCGAGACGGACCCGGAGGCCGGGACCGATGCGGAGGCGGAGGTCGAGGTGCCGACCATCAACCTGCAGAGCGCGTTGAGCAAGGCCGTCAACGCCACCGCCGACGACGACGGCTGGGCGGGCCTCGGCGACGTGGGCAGCCACCTGAGCCGCACCCAGGCCGGCTTCGACCCACGCACCTTCGGCCACGCCAAGCTCAGCTCGCTGGTCGACGCCCAGCCCTACCTCGAGACCGAGGTCGACGGCTTCACGCGCAAGGTGCGGCTCAAGGGCCAGCAGGGCTCCACGAGGAAGGCCCCGGCCAAGAAGGCTCCCGCCAAGAAGTCAGCGGCCAAGAAGTCCTGACCTCCGGGACCTACCGCTGCCAGCCCTGGACGAACTCGGTCAGCCGCGCGAGCTGGTCGGGGTCGGTGGAGGGGATGACGCCGTGGCCCAGGTTGAAGATGTGCCCTCGGGCGGAGCGACCGGCCTCGAGGATCGCCTCGGCGCGCGACAGCATCACCTCGGTGGGCGCGAAGACGAGCGTCGGGTCGAGGTTGCCCTGGACGGCGCGGTCACCTACGAGGGGGATCGCCGCCTCCAGCGGGGTGCGCCAGTCGACGCCGACGACGTCGGCACCGGCCTCGCCCATCAGGCCGAGCAGGTTGGACGTCCCGACGCCGAAGTGGATGCGCGGCACCCCGAGCTCGCCTGCCGCCGCGAGGACACGGGCGGAGTGGGGCATCACCGAGGCGCGGTAGTCCTCGGGCGTCAGGGCGCCGGCCCACGAGTCGAACAGCTGGACCGCCGAGGCGCCGGCGGCCACCTGGACGGAGAGGTAGGCGGCGGCGATGCCGCCGATCTTGTGCATCAGCGCGTCCCAGACGTCAGGGGCCCCGAACATCATGGCCTTGGTCTTGGCGTGCTCCTTGGAGGGACCGCCCTCGACGAGGTAGGACGCCACGGTGAACGGCGCGCCGGCGAAGCCGATGAGCGGCGTCGCCCCGAGCTCGGAGACCAGGGACCTGACCGCCTCGGTGATGAACGGCACGTGGTCGGGAGTGAGGTCGGGGATGGCCTCGACGTCGGCCATCGTCCGCACCGGCGAGGCCACCACGGGACCGACGCCGGCCACGATGTCGAGGTCGACGCCCACCGCCTTGAGCGGCAGCACGATGTCGGAGAAGAAGATGGCCGCGTCGACGCCGTAGCGACGCACGGGCTGGAGGGTGATCTCCGTCGTCAGGGCGGGGTCCATGCAGGACTCCAGCATGCCGACGCCCTCGCGCACCCGGAGGTACTCGGGGAGCGAGCGCCCGGCCTGGCGCATGAACCAGACCGGCGTCCGGCTGGGCTCCTCGCCGCGCGCGGCGCGCAGGAAGGGGCTGTCGGACAGGCCTGGGTGCGGTGCGGCGACGGAACTGGTCACCGACGAATCTTCGCAGGTCAGGCGGCGTGGCGGCACATCGGTGAGCATTGCTGCTGGCCTACTGTGGACAGCATGGTGGCCCGTCACGAGACCCGTCCCGGCGCTGCCGCGGGCGCCGGCCCCGCGGAGTTCCGCGCGGCTGTCGAGACGATGCGCGCTGCGCCGGTGCGACCGGAGGTGCACTGCGAGGACATGCCTGCTCCCCAGCGCATCGCCCCGTGGGCCTCCGCGCTGAGCGCCGACGTCACCGTCGACGACGAGGACCTCGGCACCGGCCGGCTGATCCTGTTGCACGACCCGGCCGGCAACGACGCCTGGGGCGGCACCTTCCGCTGCGTCGTCTACGCCCGTGCCGACATCGATCCCGAGCTCGGCGCCGACCCGATGCTCGCCGCGGTCGGCTGGTCGTGGCTCACCGACGCCCTCGAGGCCCACGGTGCCGACTACGCCGCAGCGTCGGGCACCGTGACCTGCGTGACCACCGAGAACTTCGGCGGCATGGCCGAGGAGCCGCCCACCGGCCAGGTCGAGGTCCGCGCGTCGTGGACCCCCGGCGCCGACGACGAGGGCAACGTCGACATGACCGCGCACGTCGAGGCCTGGAGCGAGCTGCTGTGCACCGCAGTCGGCCTCCCGCCCGTCCCCGAGGGCGTCACCGCGATCCCCAGTCGGCGGGGACAGCGCGGCACCTGACCATGACGGACACCCCACTCGAGAACGACCTGCCGTCCCCCGACGACCCGGAGGGCCTCGAAGAGGTTCCTGCAGACACTCCGGCAGAGGACCCCCAGGCGCCCCTGCTGGTCCTGCGCGACGGTCTCCCGGCCGTGGTGGAGACCGACGCCGGGCTCGCCGAGGTGAGCGCGGCGATCGCGGCCGGCAGCGGCCCGGTGGCCATCGACGCAGAGCGCGCCTCGGGCTACCGCTACTCCAGCCGCGCCTACCTGATCCAGCTGCGGCGCGAGGGCTCCGGCACCTGGCTGGTCGACCCGATCCCGCTCTCCACGCTGGCCCCGCTCGCCGAGGCGCTCGAGGGCGTCGAGTGGATCCTCCACGCCGCCACCCAGGACCTCCCCTGCCTGCGCGAGGTGGGCCTGCGACCCTCCTCGCTCTTCGACACCGAGCTGGCCGGGCGCCTCCTCAACTATCCCCGGGTCGGCCTCGCCACGCTGGTCGAGACCGTCCTGGGCCAGCGCATGCGCAAGGAGCACTCCGCCGCGGACTGGTCGACCCGGCCGCTGCCCGAGTCGTGGCTCGAGTACGCCGCCCTCGACGTCGAGGTCCTCGTCGAGCTGCGCGACCACCTCGCCGACGAGCTGGAGTCGTCCGGCAAGGCCGAGTGGGCGACCCAGGAGTTCGCCCACCTGCTCGACTTCGAGCCGACGGTCAGGCAGGAGGCGTGGCGCCGTACCTCCGGCGTGCACCGGCTCCGCGGACGGCGCGCCCTGGGTGCGGCGCGCGCGCTGTGGGAGGCCCGTGACCGGGTGGCCGCCGAGCGCGACGTGACGCCCGGACGCATCCTGCCCGACTCGGCGATCGTCGCCGCCGCCACGGCGCTCCCCACCGACCGCCGGTCACTCCTGGCCACGCAGGGGTTCCACGGTCGTGGAGCCTCCCGCTACGCCGCCACCTGGGTCGATGCGCTCCAACGCGTGGCAGCCATGCCGGAGGACGAGCTGCCGGCTCGTGCCCCGCGTGGCGACGGACCGCCCCACCCCCGCACCTGGGCCGACCGCGACCCTGTCGCCGACCGCCGCTTCCGTGCCGCCCGCGAGTCGATGCTGAACATCGCCGAGGCCCACCAGGTGCCGGTCGAGAACCTCATCACTCCCGACTACGTACGGCGGCTGATGTGGGACCCGCCCTCGACCCGCGAGGCCGCCGACCTCGCCACCGCCGTGCGGGAGCGCCTCACCGCCTACGGCGCCCGGCCGTGGCAGCAGGAGCTGGTGGTCGGCGCGCTCACCGGCGCGATCCTGGCCGCTGACGAGGAGCCGACGGAGCAGACGCCGCAGGAGTCACTCGGAGGCTGACTCCGACGGCTCGGTGGGCTCCTCCTCGGGCGGGCTCAGCACCTCGCGCGACGCCTCGTCGATGGCCTCGGTGATCTGCTCGAGGTCGAGCGCCCCCGGTGCGGTGACCATGCGCCGCAGCAGGGGCTCCACCGCGTCCACGAGTGCCACCCGGTCGGCGACGAAGGGCGGCACGACCATGTGGCGGATGCTGTTGGTGAACACCTCGGCGTGCTCGGGCTGCTCGGCGGGCGCGAGGAAGGCGTCGGAGGACGCCACCTCGGTGTTGGCCGGGACGATGTAGCCCGTGGCTGCGACTGCCTCGACGGCCGCGTCGGAGACGGCGTAGGCGATGAAGTCGGCGGCGTCACCGGCGACCTGGGTCTCCGAGGAGATGCACAGGCCCGAGATGTCGCCGACGGTGGCGTTGTCGTCGAGGGCGGGCATCGAGATCACGTCGAAGGAGAGTCCCGGGGCGCGGCGCAGCTCGGGCACGAGGTTGCGGTAGCCGGCGATCATCGCCAGCCGACCGCGCTTGAAGAGCTCGAGCGGCGTCGCTCGTGCCAGCTGCTTGCGGTTCGGGGTCAGCGTCGGGTCTCGCAGCACGGCCAGGGTCTGGCTGAGCGCCTCGCGGGTGTCGTCGTCGCTGAAGGCGAGGGAGGTCGGCTCGTCGTCGTCGTCGAAGACCTTGCCGCCCCCGGAGTGGATGAACGGGGAGAGCCCCGCAAGGCTGGGGTCGATCCACACGCCGCGGACGTCGCCCCTGCGCGAGGCGAAACGCGCCGCGGCCTCGAACTGCTCCAGTGTCCACCGCTCGGCCTTCTCGGAGGGCACCTCCAGCTCGCGGCGCTCCATCTTCTCGAAGTCGACGAGCTCGTCGTTGTAGTAGACGACCATCGGCGAGACCGAGTAGGCCATGCACTGCAGCTCGTCCTCGAACGCGAAGGCGTCGACGGCGTCGCGCGAGAACCGGTCACCGAAGTCGACGCCGCGCTCGTCGAGGAGCAGGCTCACCGGACGCAGCACCTCGGCGTCGATCAGCTGCCCCAGGTCGATGCGGGAGGTGAGGAAGACGTCGGGCACGTTGCCGGCTAGGATGTCGTCGAGGGCCGACTCGTGGTCGGGCCAGGTCACCATCTTGACCTTGCGGGTGGTCGAGGAGGCGTTGAAGGACTCCACGACGCCCCTCATCGCGCCGATCTCCTCCTTCGAGCCGAACATGCCGAAGGTCACGGTGCGCGGCTGGGCCGGAGTGCTGGCCGAGGGCGAGGCGGACGACGTCGGGGGCGCGGGTCGCGGCTCGGCGTCGCCGGTGCACGCCGAAGCCAGGAGGGCCAACGACAACGCCCCCGCGCCCAGTGCCACACGTGTCAAGACCACAGCGGGAACCCTAACGGGCGTGCAATGCGGCTGCGGCGAGCACTGTCTCGAAGAGCTCCTCACCCAGCGCGGCACCCTCGCGTCGTACGGCATCGCGGTGCAGCACGATGCGCCGGTCCAGGCGCACCTCGCTCGCCCGACGCCGGGAGTCCCACGCGCCGGTGCCGATGTCCATCCAGAACCGGCCGTGGCTGGCCTCGTCGGCCGCGTCGCGGTCGTGGTCCTTGCTCGTGAGCATCAGCCCCACGTAGGTCTCGGAGCCGTCGTCGGCGGGCACGGCCTCGAGGACCAGGACCGGCCTGTCCTTCCCCTGCGCGGGGTCGTCCTCGTAGGGCACCCACGCCCACACGATCTCGCCGGGGTCGGGCTCGCCGTCGATGTCGGGGCGGTAGTCGCTCACGCGCTCAACGTAGCGACCGCGCGGGCCCCGAGGAGCCGGGTGGGTGCGCCGGGCCGGGAGCGCCTCACGGCGCGTGGCCGCTCGTAGCGGCTAATTTTGGGACCCGGGGCTGCCACGACCCGGCGCACTCCCACAGTATAAAACCCCGCTCCAGCCGCGGGGGGTGCGAACGGCGAGAGCCCGCGGAAAGTCTCTCGTCACAGCTAGACCAGCTCGGCGCGCAGCTCCAGCAGACCGGCCGTCTCGAGCTGCTCGGCCAGCGTCAGCATCCGGCCGACCTCGCCGGGAGGGGTGCCGCCCGAGTGGGCTGCGTCCCCGACCCCGAGCGCCGCACGCCCGGTCGCGATGATCCGGGCGAAGGCCGCCGCGCGCATCAGGGTCATCGCGAAGTCGGCGCCGATGCCGCGGAGCACCTCGTCGACCATGGCCCTCAGCTCGTCGGGACCGGGCGGCTCGGCCACGCCTGCCACCACCCGGGCAACCTGGGCGCGCTGCCTGCCGGCGTCGAACTCCCGCGCCGCCAGGCGCGGTGAGCCGTGCACCCAGGACCGGAGGACGTAGAGGCGCCACAACGCCCCGGCCAGCGTGTCGGCCGGGGCGCCCGCCCAGACCTGGGCGAGCGTCTCGAGACCCTCTGTCTCGGCCAGCCGCACGACGCGCTCGGCCATGTCGGAGTCGTCGGACTCGCGCACCCCGCGCACCAGCAGCGTCGCGGCGAGGTCGCCGGCCTCGCGGATGAGGGCAGGGTCGGCCCCACCCCCGAGCTCGGTGAAGAACTCGGCGCCCGGCTTCATCGGGCGGTGGTGGGGACGATCGGTCATCTCCCCAGACTAGGTCGCGGCACCGACGACACGACCTGGTTTCGTGACACGACTTCGTCGTTCCTCAACCAGCCGCGCCCAGCACCTTGCGGATGCGCTGGTCGCTGACCTTCTCGCGGGTGCCGAGCTGCTGGGCCCACAGGGACACGCGGTACTCCTCGATCATCCAGCGCGCGGTGCGCAGGTGTGCCGGGAGCGGCGCACCCTCAGGAAGGGCGGCGACGGCGTGGAGCCAGGCCGCCTGGACCCCGGAGAGCTGGTCCATGAGCTGGCGGTCGCGGGCAACCTGCGACTCGAGCCGCTCGCGACGGTGCACGACCCCGGTGAGGTAGCGGGCGATGTCGCGCAGCCGGCTCGCGCCTGCGTCACCGACGAAGCCGCGGCCGACGAGGCGGCCGACCTGTGAGCGCATGTCGGTCAGCGCGGGGAGGGTCATCAGCTCGGCCCGCCCGGACAGCGACTTGTCGGCAGCGCGCCAGGCCGCGAGGAGGCGGGTCAGGTCGAGCACGGCGGTGTCGTACGACGTCTCCAGCGCGTTGCGCGCCTGCGTCACCAGGTCGTCGTACGACGCCTCGTCACGGACCGGCGGCCGCGAGTCGACGACGTCGAGCACCACCGCGGCCTCGAGGTCGGCGAGCAGCTCGGCGACCGAGGAGTACGGCGAGCCGGCCAGGGCGAGCTTCTGCTCGGTCGTGGCCGTCCTCGCGAAGCGGGTCTCGTAGGTGCTCCGGCCGCCGCCCACCAGGGCAACCAGGACCAGCCGTCGCACGCCCAGGCGGTGGTGGGCTGCGGCCTCCTCCGGCGTGGCGAGCACGCGCAGGCCGACGGTGGGGGTCCCCGGAGGTTCATTCACGTGAATGAACTCGTCGACAAGGGCCGGGAAGCCCCGCACCTCGTGGCCCGCGCGGCGCTGCACGAACGACTCCTCCAGCGTGCCGAAGGTCCACGACGTCTGCCCGGTCGCGGTGGCGCCGGAGTCGGCCGCCACCTCAGCCATCGCCTGCTCGAACGTCTCGCGCAGGGGCTCCTTGAGCGCCTCGAGGTCCTTGCCGCGACCGGCCTCGGCGCCGGTCTCGTCGACCACGCGGAACGTCGGCTGCAGGTGGGCCGGGATCCGCGACCAGTCCCACGCCTCCCGAGGGATCACCAGGCTGCGGGTCGCCCGGGCGAAGCGCTCCAGGGCGGCAAGCAGCGGCTCGGCTCCCGGCGGCGTCGACGCGAGGAACTCGCGAGCGGTGTTGGGCGCCGGGACCAGGCCCACCCGCAGGGTCTTCGGGAGCGACCGGATCAGCTCGGTCACCAGCTCCTCGCGCAGCCCCGGCACGAGCCAGGAGAAGTCGTCGGCGTCGACGCGGTTGAGGGTGGCCACCGGGACCTCGATCGTCAGCCCGTCGTCCACGGTGCCCGGCTCGAAGTGGTAGCTGATCGGGAAGGTCAGGCCGGCCTCCTCGCTGTCGTGCCACTGGGTGGGGAAGTCGGCCTGCCGCACCTCCCCGGCAGCGTCGTGGGTCAGCATCGCCGGATCGAAGTCGAGCAGGTGGGGGTGCTTGCGGCGCTCGAGCTTCCACCACTGGTCGAAGTGCTGGCCGCTGACCACCTCGGCGCCGACGCGGGCGTCGTAGAAGTCGAAGAGCGTGTGCTCGTCCACCACGATGTCGCGGCGCCGCGCACGGTGCTCGAGCTCCTCGGCCTCCTGCAGGCGCTCGGCGTTCCTGGTCAGGAACTCGTGTCGGCCCTGCTCGGCGGCCTGCCACTCCCCCTGCACCAGCGCATGCCGGATGAACAGCTCGCGGGCCAGGTCGCGGTCGATGCGACCGTAGTTGACCAGGCGGTCCGCGACGAGCGGGACGCCGTACAGGGTCACGCGCTCGCGCGCCATGACCGCGGCCCGCTTGCTCGACCAGTGCGGCTCGGAGTAGGAGCGCTTGACCAGGTGGGCGCCCAGCCGCTCGGCCCACTCCGGCTTGATCGCGGCGTTCTGTCGCGCCCACAACCGGCTCGTCTCGACCAGCTCGGCACTCATCAGGAAGGCAGGGTTGCGGCCCTTCAGCACGCTGCCGGGGAAGATCGCGAAGCGGGCGTTGCGGGCGCCGAGATACTCGCGCATGGGCCGGCGCTCACCCTTGCCCGAGGAGCTGGGCTTGCCCTTGTCACGCTCCTCCAGCACGCCGACGTGGCTGAGCAGGCCCGACAGCAGTGCCTGGTGGATCCCGTCCTCGTCGTGGGCGCCCGAGTCGTCGGGGCGGCGCGGCTCGACGGTGAGACCCATCTCCTTGCACACGCGGCGCAGCTGGGACTCGTAGTCCTGCCACTCGCGGATGCGCATGTAGTTGAGGAACTCGCGCTTGCACATCCGCCGGAAGGCGCTGGAGGAGAGCTCGCGCTGCTGCTCGCGGATGTGGCTCATCAGGTTCAGCCAGGTGAGGAAGTCGCTCGACTCGTGGGTGAACCGAGCGTGCAGCTGGTCGGCGTGCGCGCGCTGCTCCTGCGGACGCTCGCGCGGGTCCTGGATCGAGAGCGCCGCGGCGATGACGAGCACGTCGCGCACGCAGCCGAGCCGCTCGGCCTCGAGGATCATCCGCCCCAGGCGCGGGTCGATGGGAAGTCGCGCGAGGCGGCGGCCCAGCTTGGTCAACCGCGGGCCGTCCACCGCCCCCAGCTCCTCCAGCAGGTCCGTGCCGGCCTTGACGTTGCGCTTGTCGGGCGGCTCGACGAAGGGGAACCGCGCGATGTCACCGAGGCGTAGCGAGGCCATCTGGAGGATGACGCTGGCGAGGTTGGTGCGCAGGATCTCGGGGTCGGTGAACTCCGGTCGAGACTCGAAGTCCTCCTCGGAGTAGAGCCGGATCGCGATGCCCTCGGCGACGCGCCCGCACCGGCCCGAGCGCTGGTTGGCCGAGGCCTGGCTGATGGGCTCGATCGGCAGCCGCTGCACCTTGGTGCGCACCGAGTAGCGACTGATCCGCGCGACGCCGGTGTCGACGACGTACCTGATGCCGGGCACCGTCAACGAGGTCTCGGCGACGTTGGTGGCGAGCACGACGCGGCGCACGGTGGCGGGGTGGCTGCTGAAGACCCTGTGCTGCTCGGCGGCAGAGAGGCGGGAGTAGAGCGGGACGACCTCCAGCCGCGACCCCGGCCGGCTCTCGAGGCCCTCGAGCGCGTCGGCGGTGTCACGGATCTCGCGCTCGCCGGGCAGGAAGACCAGCACGTCGCCGGGGCCCTCGGCGGACAGCTCGCGGACGGCGTCGAGGATCGCCTCGGTCTGGTCGCGCTGGACGACCTCGCCCTCCTCGTCGTCCTCCGGCACCTCGAGCAGCGGCCGGTAGCGGACCTCGACGGGGTAGGTGCGCCCGGAGACCTCGATGATCGGCGCGTCGAAGTGGGCCGCGAAGCGGTCGACGTCGATCGTGGCGCTGGTGATGACGACCTTGAGGTCGGGCCGCCGCGGCAGCAGCCGCTTGAGGTAGCCCAGCAGGAAGTCGATGTTGAGCGAGCGCTCGTGGGCCTCGTCGATGATGAGGGTGTCGTACTTGCGCAGGTCGCGGTCGCGCTGGAGCTCGGCGAGCAGGATGCCGTCGGTCATCAGCTTGACCCGGCTGGCCTTGCCGGTGTGGTCGGCGAACCGCACCTGGTAGCCCACCTCCTCGCCCAGCGTCGTGCCGAGCTCCTCGGAGATGCGCTCGGCGACCGCGCGGGCTGCGATGCGCCGCGGCTGGGTGTGGCCGATCAGCTGCCCACCGGCGGCCGGCCCCTTCCCGCGGCCGGCCTCCAGGCAGATCTTGGGCAGCTGGGTCGTCTTGCCGGACCCGGTCTCGCCCGCGACGATGACGACCTGGTGGTCGCGCAGGGCCGCCGCGATGTCATCGCGACGGGCGCTGACCGGCAGCTCGGGCGGGTAGGTGATCTTCACGACGGGCGACATTCTCGCCCACGGGCGCAACCGGGTTGTCGGCCCGTGCCTGCGTCAGCCGGTCAGGGCGTCAGCGGGTCAGGGCGTCAGCTCGACCAAGGCGGGCAGCGAGAGCGCCAGGACGCCGAGCAGCTCCTCGCGCGTCATGCCCGCGGGGTCCTCGGCCCAGGACAGCACCATCTCCTCGGTCATCGCCGACCAGCCGCGTACGACGAGCCGGGTGCGCGGGGTGTCGACGAGGATCTCGCCCTGGGCGTCCTCGCGGAAGATGCGGTCGGTCAGGGCGGCGCGGCCCTCCTCGTAGAGCGCCAGCACCTCGTCGGTGCCACCGGCAGCGGCGCGCACCAGCGAGCGGTAGAGCGTCAGGTTGGCGAGGACGTAGTCGACGTAGACGCCGAGTGAGGCCAGCAGCCGCTCGACCGGCTCCCCCTCGGCGGGCGGCGCGGTCTGGGCGACGAGGTCCTCCACGGCGTGCCGGATGACCGCCTCACGGAAGTCGGACTTGTTGCCGAAGTAGTGGTAGAGCAGCCCGCGCGAGACGCCGGCCTCCTCGGCGAGGACGTCGATCGAGATCTCCTCCACCGACCGGGTGGCGAACAGGTGGGCGCCGAGGTCGAGCAGCTGGGTGCGCCGCTCCTCGGGCGACAGGCGGGTGCGCCGGGTGGTCATGTGGACAGCCTATTGACGGATGTTCAATAACGCCAATAGGCTCGCCGCATGAGCGAGAGCCACCGCCCCCTGCCCTCTTCTTCTCCCGATGCCCTGCCCGCCCGCGTCGACCACCTGGTCGTCGGAGCCGGGTTCGCCGGCCTCGGCGCCGCCATCAAGCTCGACGAGGCGGGCGAGCGCGACTTCCTCGTCGTCGAGAAGGCCGACAGCGTCGGAGGCACGTGGCGCGCCAACACCTACCCCGGTGCCGCGTGCGACGTGCCGAGCCAGCTCTACTCCTTCTCCTTCGCGCGCAACCCCGACTGGTCGCGCTCGTTCTCGGCGCAGCCAGAGATCGAGGCCTACCTCCAGCGGGTGGCCCGGGAGTCCGGGGTCCTCGACAGGTTCGCCTTCGGCACCGCTCTCGAGGACGCCCACTGGGACGACGACGCCCAGCACTGGGAGGTCCGCACCTCCCGGGGGACGGTCCTCGCACGCACCCTGATCTCCGGCTCCGGCGGGCTCTCCGAGCCCAAGCTCCCTGACATCGAGGGGCTCGAGACCTTACAGGGCGAGCTGTTCCACAGCGCCTGCTGGGACCACTCGATCGACCTGAAGGGCAAGCGGGTCGCCGTCATCGGCACCGGCGCCTCCGCCATCCAGATCGTCCCCTCGATCCAGCCCGACGTCGCCCACCTCGACGTCTACCAGCGCACCGCGCCCTACGTCGTGCCCCGCCTCGACCGTCGCTACTCCCGCCTCGAGCGCCTCGCGCTCAAGCACGTCCCGGGAGTGCAGAAGGCCTACCGCACCGGCGTCTACCTCAGCCGCGAGATGCTCGTGCCCGGCTTCACGGTGAGCCCCAGGCTGGCGGCGCCGAGCCGCGCGCTGGCCAAGGCCAACATCGCCCGCGGGATCGCCGACCCCGAGCTGCGCGACAAGGTCCAGCCGACCTACGAGATCGGCTGCAAGCGCATCCTGATCTCCAACACCTACTACCCCGCGCTGGCCGCCGACAACGTCGACCTCGTCACCGACCGCATCACCAAGGTCACCGGCGACGCGGTGGTCACCGCCGACGGCGTCGAGCGACCGATCGACGTGCTCATCGTGGCGACCGGCTTCCACACCACCGAGCAGCCCATCGCCGAGCACATCCGCGGCCGCGGCGGCCGGACGCTCGCCGAGGTCTGGGCCGAGCGGGGCATGGCTTCCTACAAGGGCACCACCACACGCGGCTTCCCCAACCTGTTCCAGATCGTCGGGGCCAACACCGGCCTGGGCCACTCCTCGATGGTGTTCATCATCGAGAGCCAGATCGCCTACGTCGTCGACGCGTTGCGCACCATGCGCTCGCGCGGCCTCGCCGCGGTCGAGCCGCAGCGGGTCGCCCAGGACGACTGGAACGCCGACATGCAGCGCCGGCTCGGCCGCACCGTGTGGAACACCGGCGGCTGCTCGAGCTGGTACCTCGACGACCACGGCAACAACACCACCCTGTGGCCGCGCGCCACCTTCACCTTCCGCAGGCTCCTGTCCCGCTTCGACGTGGAGGCGTACGACGTCGAGCCCGCCCGCAGCCAGCCAGGCACCGCACAGCCCAGCACCACCGATCAGCCCAGCACCACCGACCAGCAGGGAGCACTCGCATGAGCCTTCGGACCCTCAACGGCAAGGTCGTCGTCATCACCGGAGCCGGCGGCGGGATGGGCCGCGAGATGGCGCGCCTGGCAGCCAGCCAGCGCGCCCTCCTCGCCCTGTCGGACTGGGACGCCGACGCCCTGGCCGAGACCGTCGACATCGTCAAGGCGCTCGGCGCCGAGGTCCGCAGCGACGTCGTCGACGTCTCCGACCGGGCCGTCGTCGGCCAGTGGGCCACCGACGTGGTCGGCCAGTTCGGCCGGGTCAACATGGTGGTCAACAACGCCGGCGTCTCGATGAGCGGCGACTTCGAGGACATGTCCTACGACGAGTTCGACTGGATCGTCGGGATCAACTTCAACGGCGTCATCAACGGCACCAAGGAGTTCCTCCCCCACCTCATCGCCTCGGGCAACGGCGCGCTGGTCAACATCTCCTCGCTGTTCGGCCTGATCTCGATGCCCGGCCAGAGCGCCTACAACGCCACCAAGTACGCCGTCCGCGGCTTCACCGAGGCGCTGCGCGAGGAGATGCTCGTCAACCGCCACCCCGTGACCGTCACGTGCGTCCACCCCGGCGGCATCAAGACCGGCATCGCCCGCAACGGCCGCACCACCGCCCACGAGGACCAGGCGTCGCTGGTGTCGACCTTCGACGAGAAGCTGGCCCGGATGCCGGCCGACAAGGCGGCCGGGATCATCCTCAAGGGCGCCCTCGCCGGCAAGGCGCGCGTGCTCGTCGGGGCCGACGCCCACGCCATGCACCACTTCGCCAAGCTCGCCGGCTCCCGCTACCAGGACGTCGTCGCCCGCATCGCCCCGCGCGTGGTCTGACCGCCGAGTCGGCGCCAACCACACGCCGAGTCGGCGCCAACCTCCGCCGGGTCGGCGCCAACCTCCGCCGAGGCGGCGCAAACGCGGTGTCGAGTCGGCGCTAACGAGGAGACGAACTGCGGCCGGACGACACATGATGGTGACGTCAGCCCGTCGCGCGGCCGCGGTTCGTACGACGGCGGGGGCGGCCTGCCAGAATCGCGCCATGCCCCACCAGCCGGGCGCGTCTGTCCGCGTCGAGATGACCAAGTGGGGCGATGCCCCGCACTGGCGCTTCACCGGCACCTACCTCGGCTCTGACGAGCACGGCGACTGGGTCGGCTTCCCGGCACGCACCCACAACGCCCGCCCCGGGTTCGAGTTCGAGTCCGAGGTGGACTCGGTCACCCTCGTGCCGCGGGACGGCTGGTTCCTCGCGACCTTCCACCAACCGGGCATCTGGTGCGACCTCTACATCGACATAAGCAGTCCACCCGTGTGGGACGGCGACGTGCTCCGGGCCGTCGACCTGGACCTCGACGTCATACGCCTGACCGACCCGGCGGGCGAGGTCTTCGTCGACGACGAGGACGAGTTCGTCACCCACCAGGTGGCGCTCGACTACCCGGACGAGGTGGTCAGCAATGCCCGGCAGAGCTGCGACCGCGTCCTGGCCGCGGTGCTCGCGGGAGAGGCGCCGTACGACGGCTCGCACCGACGCTGGCTCGAGTTGGTGCCACCGCTGGCGTGAGCACTAGCGCCGACTCGACGGGCCTCTAGCGCCGACTCGGCGGGATCAAGCGCCGACTCGGCGGAATCTAGCGCCGACTCGGCGGGATCTAGCGCCGACTCGGCGGGATCTGGCGCCGACTCGGCGTCAGGCCTCGCGTCGGAGAGCACGCCGCTCGGCGCGCGAGAGCGCGCGGAAGGGGCCGACCAGCCGGGGCCCGGCGAGCCGGTCCTCCAGCTTGCGCGCCTCGCGCTTGAGCGGCTGGGCGACGTACTCGCCGAGGATCACCCCGGACGCCAGCGCGATCGCCACGGACACGGCCGTCACCAGCGCGAGGAGGCCCTGGGACGTCGCGGCGCCGCCGTCGGCGAGCAGCGAGAGGCCGCGGTAGATCGAGAGCCCGGGGAGGAACGGCACGATGGCGGGCACGGCGACCACGAGCGGCGGCACCCGCACCCGCCCGGCGACCGCGTAGGCCACCAGGCCGATGAAGAACGCCGCCGCCCCGGCGGCCGTCACCCGGTCGAAGCCGTTGACGGCGAAGCCCTGCTGGATCGCGGCCGCGACCGCGGTCAGCGCCGCGATCGGCACGACGCCGCGCCAGGGGGCGTAGCAGGCCACGGAGAACGCCGCGGCGGAGACCGCGGCCCCGACCATGATCAGCGGCAGGTCGCCGAGCTCGCCGGCCTCGCCGGGCTCGATGAGGCCGAGCGGAGCACCTGCGAACTCGGCCAGGGAGATGCCGAGCGCGACCCCGGCGATGATGCCGGCGGTGGCCATCATCGCCTCGATGAACCGCGCGCCGGCGGTGATGTAGAAGCCGGTCAGGGCGTCCTGGACCGCGCCCATGGTCCCGATCCCGGCGAGGAGCATGATGATGTTGGCGGTCACGACGACGGAGGTGTCGACCTCGACGGCGGTCGCGGCCACGCCGGCGGCGATCAGCGTCGCGATCGCGCCGCCGGCCACCTGCAGGTAGAAGAACGGCAGGCGTCGGCGGCCGAGGAACAGCTGGACACGGTGGATCGCCACGGCGGAGACCGACGCGACCACGGCCACGATCGCGCCGCCCCCGAGGAACAGGCCGACGGCGGCGGCCATGACGGCCCACGCGAGCGTGACGCCCCACCGGGGGAGGTTGTGGCCGAGCGACACGATGGTCGCCATCCGCGAGCGGCCGAGGTAGAGGTCCGCCCGGTCGGTGAGGATGTCGCGGACGAGGTGGTCGACCGCCGTGAGGTCCTGGTAGTCGATGTCGCGCTGGCGGACGTGGCGCATCAGGAGCATCGGCACCTCGTCGGGGCCGCTCTGGTAGCTCATGGACAGCGCCGTGAACGTCACGTCGACGTCGGCCTGGCGCAGCCCGAGGTGGTGGGCGACGGCGGTCATCGTGGCCACGACGTCGGCGGCACCGGCGCCCGAGGAGAGCAGCAGCTCGCCGATCCGCAGGCACAGGTCCATCGTGAGGTGGATCCGCTTGGCACGCTCGGCCGTCGTCTCCTCGTCCTGCCGGTCGTCGTACGCCACCGGGTCATGGTGGCAGAGTTGTCACGTGCGCCTCGACTTCCACGCCTCCGCCGAGCCCTCCCTGGGCGTCGAGTGGGAGTTCGCCCTCGTCGACCGGACCAGCCGTGACCTGGTGAGCAGGGCCTCCGACCTCTTCGAGCTGGCGAGTGCGCGGCTCGACGACCCGTCGCGCCTCCACAAGGAGCTGCTGCGCAACACCGTCGAGGTGGTGACCGGCATCTGTACGACGACCGCGGAGGCCGTCGAGGACCTCAGCCGGACGCTGCGTGTGGTCGTCCCTGCTGCCGACGAGCTCGGCATCGACCTGATGGGCGCAGGCTCCCACCCCTTCGCCGACTGGTCCGACCAGCAGCTCACCGAGGGCCACCGCTACGCCGAGCTGATCAACCGCACCCAGTGGTGGGGACGCCAGATGCTGATCTGGGGCGTGCACGTGCACGTGGGCATGCCCGAGCGCGACCGCGTGATGCCGGTGCTCGCCTCGCTGCTGACGACCTACCCCCACCTGCTCGCGTTGTCCGCGAGCTCGCCGGTGTGGGCCGGGCAGGACACCGGCTACGCCTCCAACCGGTCCCTGATGTTCCAGCAGCTGCCGACCGCCGGGCTCCCCTTCGCCTTCGACACGTGGGAGGAGTTCGAGGCGTGCATCGCCGACCAGACCACCACCGGGGTGGTGGACTCGATGTCCGACGTGCGCTGGGACGTCAGGCCCGCCCCGCACCTCGGCACCCTGGAGCACCGGGTCTGCGACGGGATGTCCGACATCCACGAGCTGGCGTCGCTCACGTCCCTGGTCCACTGCCTGGTGGTGGACCTCGACACCCGCCTCGCGGCCGGCGAGACCCTGCCGACCATGCCTCCGTGGTCGGTGCAGGAGAACAAGTGGCGCGCTGCGCGCTACGGCCTGGACGCCGTGGTGATCCTCGACGACGAGAACACCGAGCGTCTCGTGACCGACGACCTGGGCGACGTGCTCGAGCGGCTCACCCCCGTCGCCCGGCGCCTGGGGTGTGAGGAAGAGCTGCGGTCCGTCGCAGACATCCCCGTGCGGGGCGCGTCCTACCAACGCCAGCGCCAGGTGGCGCACGAGTCCGGCGGTGACCTGGTCGCCGTCGTCGATTCGGTGGTGTCCGAGCTGCGGACGTCGCTCGACACCTGACGTGGACGCCGTCCTTGCCCGACCGTGCCCGGTGCGGGGATCATCGGCCCCCACCCCTGCGAGAGGAACCACGTGGTCAACCTGATCGACCCGACGTCCGCCGCCTTCCTCCTCGCCGAGCGCCGAACCCAGCCAATGCACGTCGGAGCCCTGCAGCTGTTCGAGAAGCCCGAGGGAGCCGGTCGCCACTACGCGACCGAGCTCTACGAGACGATGTCGCACGCCGACGACATCGCCCCGCTCTTCCTCAAGCACCCCCACCGCTCGCTCCGTACGGCGGGCCAGCTGGTGTGGGTGCCCGACGAGCACTTCGACATCCTTCACCACGTGCGCCACAGCGCCCTGCCCAAGCCGGGCCGGATCCGGGAGCTGTTCGACCTGTGCTCCCGCCTCCACGGCCAGCGGCTGGGTTGGGAGCGCCCGCTGTGGGAGTCCCACGTCATCGAGGGCCTGCGCGACGGTCGCGTGGCGATGTACACCAAGACCCACCACTCGCTGGTCGACGGCGTCTCCGCCATGCGCCTGCTCCAGAGCGTGCTCACGACCGACCCCGACCGACGCGACCTGCCGCCGCCGTGGTCCGTGCGCCCCCCGGAGCGGGAGCGGGAGCCACGCCAGGTCGAGTGGACCGAGGCGCCTGCCGCCGCGCTGCACTCCGCGGCGCTGATCGCCGCCGAGGCGGCCGGGCTGCCCAAGGCCCTGATCAGCACCCTCAACCGCAGCCTGCGCAACGACACCTCCGCACTCTCGCTCTTCGCCCCGCGCACGATCTTCAACCAGTCGATCACCGGGTCGCGCCGCTTCGCCGCCCAGGACTGGCCCGTCGAGCGGCTCCGGGCCGTCGGCAAGGCCACCGGCACGACCATCAACGACGTCGTGATGGCCATGTGCAGCGGGGCGCTGCGGTCCTACCTGCTCGACCTCGACGCGCTCCCCGACACCACCTTGGTCTCGATGGTCCCGGTCGGGCTCAACGCCAAGCAGGCCGACGTCGCCTCCGCGGAGGGCGGCAACGCCGTGGGAGCGGTCATGGTGCAGCTCGGCACCCACCTGGCCGACCCCGCCGACCGGCTCCGCGCTGTCCACACGTCGATGAAGACCGGCAAGTCAGCGCTCGCGGCGATGTCGCCCACCCAGATCCTGGCGATGAGCGCGCTCGGGATGGCCCCCTCGCTGCTCCCGATGCTCGGGGTCAACATGCCCCACCCGCCCTTCAACGTCATCATCAGCAACGTCCCCGGCCCACGGACGACCCACTACTTCAACGGCGCCAGGATGACGGGCACCTACCCGCTGTCGATCCCGATCAACGGGATGGCGCTCAACATCACGTGCGCCTCCTACGACGGCAAGATGTGCTTCGGCCTCACCGGCTGCCGGCGCACCCTGCCCTCGCTCCAGCGGATGCTGACCCACCTCGACGACGAGCTGGCCGCCCTCGAGAAGGCTGCCGGCGTCAGCTGAGCGCCAGTCCCCCGCCCACCTGCTCGGCCACGGCCGTGAGTCGGGTGCGGGTGATGTCCGCGACCGTGGCCAGCCCGGCCAGGTGGGCGTTGGAGCCGGGACGGGTCGGCTCCGACGAGTTGATCGAGATGCAGTGACGCGTGCCGCCATCGGCTGCGTTGGCCAGCGCGACGGCGTGCCCCGTCGTCCCGCTCCCCGCGAACGGGTCGAGCACGACGACGTCGTGGGGCATGGTCGCCAGGATCCGACGCACCAGCCCCGTCGGCTTCGGCGACTCGAACACGTGCCCGACGAGGTGCTTGAGCTCGGCGACCGCGGTGTCGGTCGAGCCCACCTCCTCGGCCAGCCAGATCGTGCGGAGCTTCTTGCGCCGTCCGCCGTCGCGGTGCAGCCAGTCGCGCTGGAAGACGTCGGCGCGCTCGCCGCCCCGGCCCTTGACGATCCGGCAGACCAGGTCGTCGGGGCGCTCCTCGATCCGCGGCCGCGACCACCGCCAGACCGCTGGCCGGCCGTCGCCGAAGACCGGGGTCACCTCCACGCTCCCGGCGAACGGAGCCGTGCCGACGCGGCCGCCGACCGGGTCGCCGTACAGCGCGAAGTGCAGCGTCGGCGCGGTGACGGGGTTGAACTTCTTGTTGGTGTTGCGCAGCGGGAGGTGGCGGAACCGGCGGCCGTCCTCGGTCTCGAGCGGGAAGTCCCCCGCGTCGACGGTGTCGGGCGAGCTCGCATCGAGGACGCACCGCCGCAGGTCACGGGCGTAGGCCAGGAGGTACTCGTGGCTGGTGGCGAAGCCGCGTCCGAGCTGTCGGCCCTTGGGGTTGAGGTTGACGACGACCTGGGCGAGGAAGTTGGCCTCGCCGAACACCTCGTCCATCAGCAGGCGCAGGTGGGCGACCTCGTGGTCGTCGATGCTGACGAACACCGCCCCGTGGTCGGCGAGCACCCGTCGTACGGCGTCGAGCCGGGGTCGCATGAACGCCACCCACGCCTGGTGGGAGCCGAACGTGTCCGCGTAGGCGAAGCCGTTGCCGGTGTTGTAGGGCGGGTCGGCGTAGACCAGGTCGACCGATCCCGGCTCCAGCGTCGGCAGCACGTCGAGGTTGTCACCCTCGAGGAACCTGTTCCACGGTCGGCTGCGCTGCATGGGCCGCAGCCTACGGGCGGGGACACGCCAGTCCCACGATTCACATCCGCCCCAGATCTGACCTACCGTGGAGCGCGTGTCAGTTCTCACCCGCGTCACCTCCCGCCCCCGTCTGGGCTCTCGCCGCCTCGCAGTCACCGCGAGCGTGGCGTCGCTCGCGTGTGCGCTGACGGTCGCAACGCTCCCGGCGCAGTCCTCGACGGCCGTCACGTCGTACGCCGCCCGGGACGACCGCGCCCGGCCCGCGATCGACCCCCGGCCGATCGACGAGCGGCCCGGCTCGCGCCGGCAGACCTCCGACGGCGTCCCCGGCATCGTGGTCGGTCCGCCCGTGGCGGGCGACGTCGACGGGCGCACGGGCCTTCGCGCGGTGCGGGGCAGTGCCCGCAACGACGCGACCTACGAGATCGCTCCCGGCATCACGCTGCGCGAGTGGGACCAGGTCGACGGACGCCAGCCCGTGGGTCAGGTGCGGGCCAACCTGGTGACCGTCAACCTCGACGCCCCGAACATCTCCTTCGAGTACCTCGCCTCCAAGTACGTCCCGGCCCGCAAGCCGGTCTCGGCGCTCGGCAGCATGGAGGGCGCGATCGCGGCCGTCAACGGCGACTTCTTCGACATCAGCGACACCGGCGCGCCGCTCGGCGTAGGCGTGCGTCGCGGGAAGGGTCTCGTCCAGGGGCCCAGCGAGGGGTGGATCCCCGAGAACATGTCGATGTGGTTCAACGGCAACGAGCCAGGGATGGGCCCGGTCTCGGTGCAGTGGACGATCCGCCAGCGCCAGCGCTGGCCGCTCGCAGGGGTCAACATCCCGAGCATCCCCAACGGCGAGCTCGGGCTCTACACCTACGAGTGGGGCCGCACCAAGGGCTACTCCGTCACCGAGGGCAAGCGCCGCGCCCGGGAGGTGGTCATCCGCAAGAACCGCGTCGTGTCCAACCGCTTCAAGCTGTCCGAGGGTCGCAAGATCCATCGCAAGGACAGGGTCCTGATCGGCACCGGCCGCTACGCCGCCAAGCTCAAGAACCTCCGCGTCGGCAAGCGGATCACGTTCAGGAAGCGCCTCGAGGGCGCCAACCCCGACGTCGCCATCACCGGCGACCGCCCGATCCTCGTCAACGGCGTGCGCACCGTCGTCAACGACCGCCTGGCCCACCCCCGCACGGCGATCGGCATCGACGCCGACGGCCGCAAGCTGCTCATCCTCGTCATCGACGGGCGCTCGACGTCCTCCCGGGGTTACACGATGGTCGAGCTGGCGACCATGATGACTGCCCTCGGCGCCGAGAACGCGCTGAACCTCGACGGCGGCGGCTCCTCCACCATGTGGGGTCGCACCGCCACCGGCCAGCTCGGCCTCATCAACGAGCCCTCCGACGGCTCGGAGCGGCTGGTCCCCAACGGTCTGGGTGTCGTCTACCACGGCGAGCTGCCCCCGGTCGTCCCCGTCGTGCCGCCCGTCGTGCCGCCCACCACGCCGCCGACTCCCACCCCCACTCCGACTCCCACGCCCACCCCGACCGCGACGCCGACGGTGCCCATCCCCTGACCGCGGCCCCATCCCCTAGGTTGGCGGCATGGTCGACCAGGAACCCGTGCACGAGGCGGTGCGCGCATACGCCGCCATGCAGCCCGGCCTCACAGCGGTCACCGGGCGCTACGTCGACCTCATCCGCACGCTCCTCGACGACGCCGGGATCGACTACCTGAGCGTCGACGGGCGCACCAAGAGCGTCGCCTCCTTCGCCGCGAAGGCCCACCGCACCCGCGACGGGAGCGTCCTCTACCCCGACCCGCTCGAGCAGATCACCGACGTGGTCGGCGTGCGCGTCATCACCTACGTCCAGAGCGACGTCGCGGCGGTCGCCGAGCTCCTCGACGACGAGTTCACCGTCCTCGACGACCGTGACCTCGGCGAGGAGACCGCTCGGGCCGGCCGGTTCGGCTACGCCAGCCGCCACCTCCTCGTCCGTGTCGACCGGCCCGACTCCCACCTGAACGGCGCGACGAGCTTCGACGTCCCCGCGGGCCTGCCCCACGGGTCGGAGCTCAGCCAGCGGGTCAGCGTCCAGCTGCGCACCGTCCTCCAGCACGCGTGGGCCGAGTTCGAGCACGACATCCGCTACAAGGGAACTGTCCCGGAGGAGGCGGCCCCCGACCTCGACCGGCGCTTCACCCTCGCGGCCGGCCTCATCGAGCTCGCCGACCGCGAGTTCGCCACGATCCGCGCGCGCATCCAGGAGGCCGCGCCGACCGGTCCCGGTGCCGCCGAGCAGGTCACCTCGGGCACCGGCGCGGAGACAGCAGGGGACGACGAGGTCGCCGGACAGGAGCTCGCCCAGTTCCTCGCCGGCCACTACAGCGAGGCCGGCTGGTCCCACACCGACCACTACGGCTGGATCGCAGGGCTCCTGCGCGAGCTCGGGATCACCTCGCTGGACGAGCTGGACGCGCTGCTCACCTCGGTCGACGCAGACGCGATCATCGCCCGGATGGGCTACAAGTACCCCGCTGGCGCCGTACGCCGCCTCGACGACGCCCTGCTCGCGATCTTCGGCGAGCAGTACGTCACCCTCGAGGGCAACAGCCACCGGGTCCCCCGGCTGCGCGAGCGGCTCGACAGGCTCACCGCCGCGCAGGGATGACCATCCCCCGGGAGACCTCCTCTCGGGGACAGTGAGGGCCCGGGCAGTGGTCTCGAATTCGGATTGCCCCTGCGTGAGCGGATACTGGGCAGTGCCATGGACGACACCACCGCCACACCCGCCACCGCCACGCCCACCACCGTCACGCCACGGCGCGCTCGCCACCTGATGGACCCCGACGCTCCCCGGCCGGCGCGGGACCAGGCCCGCGAGGACAGGTCGCTCAGCCGGGTCCAGCGATGGGTGATGTCGGTCCTCGCGGTCACGACCATCGGGCACCTGGCGGGCGGGATCGTCCTGGCCGCCCTCACCATCGACGACCCCCAGCCCGGGGCGCGCGTCGGCCTCTGCGTGATCGCGGGAGCCTTCGGGGTGCTCGCCGTCGTCGTCGGCCTGGCCATCCACGGCCGCCGCCTGCTCAGCCCGTGGCTGCTGGTCGGCCTGCTCCCGACCGTGGTGGGGCTGTTGCTGCTCCAGCGCTGAGGTGCGCTGGCCTGCAGCCGCAGGTCAGAAGTACTTCTTGTAGATCTTGTCGTACTCGCCGTTGGCGCGCAGCTCGGCCAGCACGTCGTTGATCGTGCGGAGCAGCGGGATGTTGCCGTCCTTCTGGACCGCCATGCCGTACTGCTCGCCGGTGTCGAACTCCTTCATGACGCTCATGCCGGGGTTGTCCTCGACGATCTTGTTCGAGACGGTGTTGTCGAAGATCGCCGCCTCGATGCCGCCGTCGGTCAGCGCGGAGGTCAGCTCGGCCGCGTCGCCGAAGGGCACGATCTTGGTGCCCTGGGGTGCGAAGTCGCGCAGGAAGGTCTCGCCGGTCGTGTCGGCCTGGACGCCCACCCGCTGCCCGGCCAGGGCCTCGAGCGAGGACAGCCCGGAGGACTGCGGAGCGACCAGTGCCTGCTTGGAGGCGAAGTAGGGACTGGAGAAGTCGAGCACGCGGGCCCGCTCGCCGGAGATCGTGATGGCCGAGACCGCCAGGTCGCACTGGCCCTCGTTGAGGACCGTCCCCGAGGTGATGTCGTCGAAGGTCACGTCGATCACGTCGAGCTGGACGTCGAGCTTCTCGGCGATGGGGCGCACCAGGTCGATGTCGAACCCGGTGGGCTGGCCGTTCTCGAGGTACTCGAACGGCTCGTAGGGCATGTCGGAGCAGACCGTCAGGGCGTTCTCGAAGACGAGGTCCTGGTCGCGCAGCGTGTCGCCCGACTGGCCTGCGGCGTCGCCGCCGCAGCCGGTCAGGGCCACGAGGAGCGCCACGCCCAGCGTCGCCAGCCCGGTGCGGGTGCGGGATCGGGGGCGGTTCAGGGCAGGACTCACGGGGGTCATGTGTCAGGTCACCTTCAAGTGAGGTCGCGCTGGATCGGTCCGCGCGGGGTTTGGTGTCGCGTTCGGGATCGCGGGTGGAAGGGTCAGTTGGCGTTCACGGTGAGCGACTCGCGCAGGCGCGTGAGGGCGTACTCGGTGATGCGCACGAGGGCACCCTTGGCCGACTCGCGGTCGCGGGCGTCGATGGTGATGATCGGGATGTCCGGGGAGAGGGCCAACGCAGCGGCGATCTCCTCGGCGGGGTAGCGCGGCACACCGTCGAACTGGTTGACCGCCACGATGAACGGGATGCCCTTGGACTCGAAGTAGTCGAGCGGGGAGAACGACTCGTCGAGCCGCGCCACGTCGACCAGCACGATGGCGCCGATGGCACCGCGGCACAGGTCGTCCCACATGAACCAGAACCGTCGCTGACCGGGCGTGCCGAATAGGTAGAGGACGAGGTCCTCGGCCAGGGTGAGGCGGCCGAAGTCCATGGCGACGGTCGTGGTCGCCTTGGTCGGCACCGCGGCGAGGTCGTCGACGCCCTCCGACTCGTTGGTCACCAGCGCCTCGGTCCGCAGCGGGTCGATCTCGGAGACCGCTCCCACGAGGGTGGACTTGCCGACGCCGAAGCCGCCGGCAATGACGATCTTCGTCGAGGCCGCCTGGCGCTGCGCCTTAGTAGTTTCGTAGTCCACGGAGGGTCCTTTCGATGAGCTCCAGACGCTCATCATTCGACGTCTTCTCGGTGATGGTCGCCTGGATGCGGATCAGGCCTTGTTCGATCAGGTCACCCAGGAGCACCCGGGTCACACCGATCGGCATCTTCGTCAACGCCGAGACCTCTGCGACGGAACGCCGGTCGCACACCTCGAGGACCTGGACCGCAGCGTGGCCCAGGACGGGCGAGTCCACGCCCGGCTGCAGTCGGAGGGTGGCTTCCATCGGGAGCTCGATGGAGGTCGACGTCCGTCCTGCGGTGATGGTGTATGACCGGATGAGGCGAGGCCGCGGAGCCTCGTCCATGTCCGGTGCGTCAGGGGGTGTCATGACGACTCCGTATCAGTTGCCCGCACCGACGCGGGCCTGGGCCTCGACGGTACGACCGACACGGTCGACCAGCAGGGCCATCTCATAGCCGACCTGGCCGATGTCGGCCTCTTCCGTCGTCAGCACGGTCAGGTTGGAGCCGTCACCGACGCTCATGAGCATCAGGAAGCCCATCTCCATCTCGACGATGGTCTGCATCACCGAGCCGCCCTCGAACAGGCGAGCTGCTCCCACGGCCAGGCTCGCGAGGCCGGAGGACACGGCCGCCACCTGCTCGGCACGCTCGCCGGGGATGCTGGTGCTCGACGCCATGAGAAGACCATCGGCGGAGACCAGGATCGCGTGTGCGGCGTCCGGGACCTCCTCGACGAAGCGCGACATCACCCAGTCGAGGTCGCGCTCGTCGCCCGTGGCGTTCTCACCGGCCGGGCTGCTGGATTCGTAGCTCATGCTGGGCCTGCTTCCGTGTGCTGAGAGGAACTGTTGGCTGCCTGTCGCCCTCGAGCGACACCCGCGCGGTGGGCGGAGAGTCGCCGTCGGATGGCTTCAGGGTCGCGCACCTTGGCTTCTGTCGGTGGGGTCACGCTACCCGGAACCAGGCGGGATCCGGGCTGTCGTACGGGAAGTCCTGCACTCGTCGACTCCGCGACGGGAGCCTCCTCGGCCACGGTCTCGGCGATCTCCCAGCCACGGTCGACCTCGGTCTGGTGCCACTCGCCCTTGCCCTCGGCGGCCAGCCACCCCGAACGCATCGACTTGAAGATGGGGGACTCGCCACCGGCACGTGCCGGCTCGGGCGCGGGAGGCAGCCCGGGCATGTCGCGGTTGATCTCGGCCGCGGCCCCGGGGGTCCGGCTCGGAAGGCCACCCGCCAGGCCACCTGCCAGGCCGGCAGCCAGCCCGTCGGCCGCGTGGCCGTCGGCGGGAAGGCCGTCGGCGGCCGGGACCGTCGGGACGTTGGGACCGCCCGAGGAGCTGCGCACCAGGTCGGCGAGACCAGCACCCAGACCCGTCTCGGGCTCGGTGGCACGAGCGGCGGGCTCGGTCGCGACCGGCTCGGGCTCAGGCTCAGGTTCAGGCTCGGGCTCGGGCTCGCTGGCGACCGGCTCCGGCTCCGGCTCGGCTTCCTGGGTCACGGCGGGGCGGCCCAGGCCGAGCGGGTCAGCAGCGTCGACCTCGATCTCGTCCTCGATGAACGCGCTCGGCTCCGGCTCCGGCTCCGGCTCCGGCTCCGGCTCCGGCTCGGGCTCCGGCTCCGGCTCGGGCTCGACGGCTGCGGCAGGCTCGTCCTCGACTGGCAGCGGGTCGCTGAGCGGGTCGTGGGCGCGGGGCTGGTGGGCCACCGGCTCCTCGACGGGCTCCTCGACGGGCTCCTCGGCGACAGGCTCCTCGGCGACAGGCTCCTCGACGACGGGCTCCTCGGCGAGAGGCTCCTCGACGGGCTCGTCGGCAGGCGACTCGACGACAGGGTCCTCGGCCGGCTCCTCCTCGACAGCCTCGTCCGCCTGGGCCTCGGCTGCCTCCAGCTCGGCCTGCGCACGCTGGCGAGCGGCCAGGGCAGTGATGGGTACGACGCGGGCGACGCGCTGGTCGGCGGTCTCGCCACCCTCGGCGGCGGGCTCGTCGTCGGAGGCCTCCGGCGCCGGCGAGGCGGCCTTCTTACCGAAGAGGGGTCCGCTGGCGCTGGACGTCTCGGGCGGGAGGAACGCCTCCGCGCCGGTGCGCGGGAGGTTGGCGCCGGGCTCGCGACGCGGGAGCAGCGACTCCAACGGCGGGCGGTCGGGGTCTCCGGCAGACGGAGCGCTCGGCGTCGCGGCGGCAGCAGCCGTGGCTGCAGCGGCCTGCGCGGCGCGTGCCTCGCGAGCGGCTGCCTCCTCCTTGGCCCGTGCCTCGACGGCCTCCTTGGCTGCCTTCTCCTCGGCCTTCGCGGCGGCCTTCTCGGCCGCCTTGTCCGCCCGGGTCCGGCGGGCCTTGTCCTCTGCCTCGGCAGACTCGGCGGGGGCCGAGGCGACAGCCGCAGCGGGTGCGGGCGCGGCGGCAGGCTGGGGCAGCTCGGGCAGGATGGCCGGCGGCAGGAGGATCGAGGCCGTCATGCCGCCTCGAGGGTTCCTGACCAGCTTGGCCTGGATGCCGTGGCGGCGGGCGAGCCGCGAGACCACGAAGAGACCCATGCGTCGGGCCGTGTCGGGCGTCGCCTCGGAGCCGACGGCGAGGTCGTCGTTGAGCGACTCGAGCTCGGCCGCGGGCACGCCCAGGCCGGAGTCGGTCACGGTGATCGTGGCCCCGTCGGCACCGAGCTTGGCGTCCAGTCGGACCGGCTCGGCGGGCGGGGAGAAGGTGAGCGCGTTGTCCACGAGCTCGGTGAGCAGGTGGACCAGGTCGGCCGCAGCGTCCTCGCTCACACGGGTGCTCAGGTGGGAGAGGATCTGCACCCGCTGGTAGTCCTGCACACCGGAGGTGGCTGCCTGCAGCGACTCGCCCACCGTGAGGCTGAACTGCCCGGCCGAGCGGTTCGGCGCGTCGGCGAGGATGAGCAGCGAGTCGGCGGTACGGCGCATGCGCGAGGCGAGGTGGTCGAGGCGGAAGAGGCTCTCGAGGCGCTTGGGGTCCTCTTCGTCCTGCTCGAGCCGCTCGATCTGGGCGAGCTGCTGGTTGACCAGGGAGTTGCTGCGCCGCGAGAGCGTGACGAACATGGCGTTCACGGTCTGGCGGAGCTGGGCCTCACCGGCCGCGAGGTGCAGCGCCTGGCGGTGGAGGTCGTCGACGGCCCGTGCGACCTGGCCGACCTCCTCGTTGGTGTGGACGTCGATCGTCTGGATCGGCTCGGGCTCCTCGCCGGCGCGGATCTTGGCGACCGCGTCGGGCAGGCGGTGGCGTGCGACGGCCAGGGCGCCTTCGCGGACCCGGCCGATCGGCTCGAGGAGGGAGCGGGCGATGACGACCGCGAGCAGCACGGCCGCCGCCAGGGCGACGAGGGTGAGCAGGGCGCCGATGAGGGCGCTGCGGCGTGCGTCGGCGGCAGCGGCGTCCAGCGAGCTGGCCACGCCCGAGACGAGCTTGTCGATGATGTCGTCGTAGGGCAGGTAGGCGTCGCGTCCACCCAGGTCGGTGGCCGAGTCGTCGCGGACGGCTCCGGCGTGCTGGGTGTTGGCGCTGCGGAGCTCGTTGACCGCCGGCTCCTCGCCCAGGGCGGCTGCGAGACGGTCGATGGCGGCCGCCTCGACGCCGATCTCGGAGAAGAGCTCCTGGGACCCGGACTGCGCGCGGTCGCTGTTGGCGACGAGTGCCTGCTGCATGGCCAGCGACATCCGGCCGCTCACGGCCTGGGAGAGCTGCTCGAGGCGAGGCTCGGGAGTGTTCTGGGCAGCGTTGAGGCTGGAGATGAGCTGGTTGACGCTGGACTCGAGCTGGCGGACCTGGGCGACCCAGGTGGCCGGGCCGAGGGTGCGGGCGTCCTCGCCACGCATCGCCTGGCTGAGGTCGAGCATCGCCGAGACCTGCTCGGCCTGGCGGTCGGTGAGGTCGGCGTCTGCTGCGACGTCCTCGAGCTCGTCGGCGTTGGAGACGATGTCGTCGATCGCGTCGATCAGGTCGCCCTGGCTCGTGGACCCTGCACCCTGGGCGGCGACCATGGCGGTCTCCGCGGCGCTGAGGTAGTCCACGGCGGGCCGGATGACGGTCACCTGGTTGGCGCTGGTGGAGGAGTTGCTCGACTCGACGAGGTCATTCGCCACGCGCAGGCCACCGAGCGTGGCTGCCAGGAGCAGCGGAATGGCCAGGGCGAGCGCCATCTTGCGGCGCAGTGGCCACCCAGCGACCGAAAGGCCGGATCCCGATCCGGCCCGGACGGCGTCCTTTGTCATGTCTGCCTCGCGAGTGTTTGGACAGCAAGTCTCCTCGGGGTGCCGAGGCGAGTCTCAACCTAAAGAGTCTCGCGACATTCCGTGGCGTTTTCGCTGAACTGATGCTTCGGGGGTGTAAGGAGAGGATCTCCGGTCAGGGAGTGTCCCACCGGCAACACCCGCAACACCACCCCTTGTCTCGGATTGTTCACCGACGTCCTCAGCCGGGGTGTCCGGGATCGATGTCCTCGACGTCGTGGAAGGTCAGGCCCGGCTGACCGTCGCGCACGACGAGCGAGAGCGGCTCCAGCACGAAGCCGGTGTGGTCGCCGAGCTCGAGGCGTTGCCCCACGCGCCCCACGAGCACCCGTGGACACTCGTCCAGCACGGGCACGCCACCCGGACCGGAGCGCCAGGCGCACCGCTCGAACTTGTCGACCCCCTCGTCCCTGGTCTCTCCGCCGAACAGCTCGGCCAGCTCGCGCTCGTCCTCCGCCAGGAGGTGGACGGCGAGCACCTCCGCCTCCACCGCAAGGGAGTGGGTGTGGTTCTTCTTCGACAGGCACACCAGGAAGAGCGGGGGGTCCAGGCTCACCTGGCTGCCGAACCCGACCAGGCAGCCGGAGCGGTCCGCCGCCTCCACGCCTCGGGCGACCGTGACGACGTACATCGGGAAGTCGAGCCCGTCGGTGAACTCCGAGAACTGGGTGCCGTCCAGGTGCATCCCGTCACTGTAGGGAACCGTGACCGACGGCCCGGGCGGACAGCGGCTTCCGCGCCGAGGGCCCGGCACGGTTGTCCACAGATCGCCGAGGGCGGGTTCCGCGAGAGTGCGCGAGCGGGAAGCATCAGGGGCATGGAGATCCCGCTCGACATCCGGCTCGACCCGGCCCAGCTGTCCTCCGGCGCCGACGAGGTCGAGGGCCGGGCTGACCAGATAGGGGCTCGTCGCGCAGAGGTCGACTCCGCGGTCGAGTCCCTCCTCGCGTCGTGGCACGGCCAGGCCGCAGCGAGGTTCGCGCGCCTCTGGGAGAGGTGGGCCGCCGGCGCCGACGAGGCCGTCACGACGCTTGCCTCGAGCGCAGCCGCGCTGCGCCACGCTCGCGACCAGCTGGTCTCGGCCGACCGCGACCGCGCCGAGGAGCACGCACACCTCCAGGGCCGGCTGGGATGACGAGCCATGACGTCGACGTCGACATCGACATCGACATCGACGAGCTTGCCGCCGTGGTCGCTGCGATGGATGCGTGCGGTCGCGCCCTGGCCGACCAGGCAGCCGCCCTCGAGGCCACCCACCGACGTCTGCACCAGGACTGGTCGGGGCTCTCGGGCGAAGCCCACGGGCACTTCGTCACCAGGTGGCGTGGGTCCTTCGAGGAGATGGCGACGACCCTGGCCGGCCTCCGCTCCCTCGGCAGCGACGCACGTGCCCGCTACTGCGGCGCGGTCGAGGCCAACCTCGCGCTGTGGCGACAGGTGACCTGACGACCCCCGCCCGCGGAGCGGACGGGCCCGGCCCCCACAACCGGACCCGCCCAGTCCTCGCGGCCGGTCCTTGCGCCCAGTCCTGGCGCCGGCCCGTGTCACGCGTCGGGCATGCTGCACCCGACCGCGCCCGTCCAGCGGGAGCGACGCGCGCCTGCGCGGAATCCACGGGGAATCCATGGAGATGACACCGATCTCGTCGAACGTCCGGCGGTGAACCCGGATCCCGGGACTCCGAGCAGCGGTTGCCCCCATACTCGACGCCGTGCCAGCCCTCGACCGCACCCGCTTCCCGGGTGCCACGGTCGCCGTGCTCCTGCTGGTCCTGGTGGGTGCAGGGCTGGCGATCGGTCCCGACGACGCGTTCCGCTCGCTGCGGAGCACGCTGGGAGTGACCCCGGAGCGCGTCCTGCCCGCTCCCCCGGCTCCGCCGACGAGCGGCGACTTCGCGTTCGCGATGACCCAGCCGGGCTCGACCGACCCGGTCGGCTGGGACCCCTGCGAGACGATCCGCTACGCCGTCAACCCTGACGGGGAGCCCGCGGGCGGCCGGGACCTGGTCGAACGCGCCCTCGAGCGTGTCTCCGCGGTGACCGGCCTGGCCTTCGAGGACGTCGGGGACACCGACCGCAGGCCGTTCACCGGGGAGGTCGCCGCGTTCGGCGCTCGACCGGTCGTGATCGGCTGGGCGGACGACAGCGAGGTGCCCGAGCTCGGCGGCCAGGTGGTGGGCCTCGGTGGCGGGTCCGCGTCCGACGACGGGTCGCAGGGCAGCTACTACGTCACCGGAGGCGTCGTCCTCGACACCGACGCCTTCACCCAGGCCACCATCGCCCAGTCTCCCCGTGTGATGGAGGCGCTCGTGGTGCACGAGGTCGCCCACCTCGTGGGGCTGGGCCACGTCAACGAGCCCATGGAGCTGATGTTCGCCAGCAACGACGGGCAGACCGAATTCGGCCCGGGCGACCTGACCGGCCTGGCGCTACTGGGCTCCCTCCCCTGCCGCTGACCGGCCGGGATCACTCCTGCAGGACGTCGTAGCGCAGGCCGTCCTCGGTGACGCGCGCCCCGGCGGCGGGGACGTGCGGCGTGAGCCTGCCCGAGTGCGCCAGGTGCAGCACCTCGACGCCGTGGAGCAGCACGGCGACGTCACTGACGAGGCGCCGGTGGCAGCGCCACCACACGCTCTCGCTGCACATCACAGCGGCCGTCCCGCGTCGCGCCACCTCGAGAAGCTCGCCCATCCCCGCGGCGAACTCCTCGGACCGGGTGTGGGCCGCGTAGGCCCGGAACGCCTCGACCTTCCACCACGGGTCGGCGTCACGCTGGTCGGGGTCCACCCTCCGGCGGCCACCGAGGCGTTGCTCGAGCCGGTAGGCGACCCCGGCCTCCTCGACCCACCCGGACATCGCGTCAGTGCCGAAGTGGGGGTTGCGTCGGCTACCCGGGAAGCGGCGTACGTCGACGAGGGTGTCCACGCCCGCACCGGTGAGCAGGTCTGCGAAGTCGGCCTGCGGCAGGTTGCCGTGGCCGACCGTCAGCAACCGCAAGGATCCGTCTACTTGTCGGTGGACGCCGCTCGCCGCATCATCCGCGCCTCCGCGGCGACGGCCTTCGTCGTCGCGGGGTCCATGATCGGCTCGGTGCCGGGCTGCACGAGGTCGGTCTCGCCGGTGGAGGGATTGAGCCCGGGCCCGGCCGCCGGGATCCCCGACGGTGTCCTGATCTCCTCACCCACCTTGCGGGCGGTACGGCGCGCGCGCGGCGGGGCCGGACGCGGCGCCGGGGTCGCTGCTCCCTCGAGCAGCTCCGGCGGCACGGGGCCGGGGCGGTCCAGGAGGTCCTCCGGATCAACCGCGCGGGCCGGGTCGGCGGTGGTGTGGCTGGGCGCTGCGAGGTCCATCGAGGTGGGATCGGTCGAGGTGAGCGTGCTCAGCACCCGGCCCACCAGGGCGTCCCCCACACCCACGAGCGTGCCGGCGACCCCGCTGACCACGCCGCCCACCTCGGCGACCAGCTGCCCGGCAGCGCGGCGCGGGTGCAGGACCAGCTCCTCGGTCTGTCGTACGGCAAGGCTCACGGCACTGCGGACCACCATCGTCTGCTCCTCCTCGGGTTGGGAGCCGGGGTGGTACCCGATGCCGGGCCTCCCATTCGCCCGCCGCCCATTCGTCCGCAGCGGTCCGGCGCGGGCGAAGCGGATCCCGAAGTCACCTCTCAAGGGGTCGAACGTCCCTGTGGCGCCGGCTCGACCTCGCCTAACCTCGTCGAGGAGGAGGCGAACCCATGTCCCAGAACCACCCGCGCCAGCCAGTGCTGCCCGTGGTCGTCCCATGAGCGAGCCGCCGGCGCCCACGCCGTACCAGCCGTGGTTCAGCCGCCGACCGGGCCTGGCCCTGGTGGGGGTGGCCATGATGTTCGTGCTCATCACGGTCCTGCGCATCTGGCTGGGCGCTGACGCCTCCGTCGGTGTCACGCTGCTCTACGTCGTGCCCACGAGCCTGAGCGCCATGGCCTGGGGACGCGTGGCCGGGGTCATCGCCGCAGGCCTGTCCATCACCCTCCTCGTCCTGTGGGTCCTGGTCGCGGGCGTCGACCTCAACCCGCTCGGATGGGCTGCCCGGGTGGTGCCGATCCTCCTCGCCGGGCTGTTGCTCGGCGACGCCTCGGACCGTCTCCGGCGCGCGGAGTGGGCGCGTCTCCACCAGCGCGAGCGCGAGCTGCTCCACCGCCAGGCGGTGGAGGTCAACGACTCCCTGCTGCAGGGCATGGCCGCCGCCAAGTGGGCGCTGGAGTCCGGCAACCACGAGCTCGGCCTGCGCACCCTCAACGACACCATCGAGACCGGCCAGACCCTCGTGTCCCGGTTGATCCGCGACTCCCGGATGGGTCCGACCGACTGAGGTCGAGGCGTCACATCGCCCGGGCCAGGCTCCGGCGCAGCGACCACGCCCCGGCCGCCGCGAGCACCACCGCCATGGCGGCCAGCACGCCGAGCTGGGGCAGCACGTCGAGGAGCGTGCCGCTGCGCCGCTGGATCTCGGCGAAGGCGTCGTACGCCCAGGCGTGCGGCGTCACGTTGGCGACTGTTCGCATGGTGTCGGGGAAGAGCTCCAGCGGCATCATCGAGCCGCCGAGGGCGGCCAGCACCAGGCCGAAGCCGACCCCTGCTCCGCTCGCGGCTCCCTCGTTCTCCAGCAGCGTGCCCAGCAGGATCGCGGCACCGGCGGCAACCAGGCTGAAGAGCACCAGCACCAGCAGGGAGAGCCCCAGGTTGCCCCAGCCGACGCCGAACATCACGCTGCTCGCCAGCATGATGTATCCGCCCTGGAACAGTCCGATCGCCCATCGCCCGAGCACCTCGCCGGCGACGAGCTGCCCGGCCGTCATCGGTCCCGCGAGCATCCGCGCCACGACGCCGAGACGACGCGCCTGGATGAGGGTGGCCGAGCCGGCCAAGCAGGTGAGGAAGACGAAGAGCAGCAGCTGCCCGGAGGCTCCGAGGTCGAACTGCCCCAGACCCTCGAACTGCTGGCTCAGCTCGTCGACGTACGACACCTCGAGCACGGGCGCGCTAGCCCGGCCCTCAGCCGTCACCAGTGCCGTCTCGGCACGGTCAGGTGGCACGCCGTGAGCCTCCAGCGCGAGCACCCGACTGCGCCCGGCGCGTACGGCGTCGACCGCCGTGCGAACCTCCTGCTCGACGACCGGGGCGTTGGCCGACGAGCCGCGCACCGCCTCCAGCTGCAACGCGTCCCCCGAGCCGTACGCCGCCGCGGCAGACTCGTCCACCCGGACGGCGACGTCGAGCCGCCCACGGGCCAGCAGCTCCAGGGCGCTGTCCCAGCCGGGCTCGCTCACCACCACGTCGTCGGACTCGAGAGCCTCGACGAGCGCGGTCCGCAGGCTGGAGTCCGGACCGGCCACCGCGACCCTGCCCGACTGCGCTCCCTCGCCGAACTGGGCGCCGATCATCAGCACCAGCATCAGCGGGAAGACGAAGACGAAGAAGAGGTTGGACCGGTCACGCAGGAAGAGCCGGAGCTCCACGCCGGCGACCGTCAGCACGTTCCTCATGACAACGCCCCCCTGTCCGGGACCACGCGCGCGGCGAGCACCATCGCAGCGGCGAAGCCGAGCATGATCAGCACCGGTGTGCCGATGTCGAGGAGGCCGCCACCGCCGGAGGTGATGCCGAGACCCCGCAGGAAGGCGGCGACGGGGCCGAGGTCGAGAAGCCACGAGAAGGACCCGACTGCACTGACCGGGAAGAACGCACCGCCTCCGATACCGAGGACTATCGCCACGATCGACGTTGCGATGCTGGCCTGCTCGCTGGTGCGGGCGACCCGCACGACCAGGAACATCACCGACGTACCTGCCGCCGCGGCGCACAGGACCAGCGCGGCGACGGCCGGCACCGAGCCGAAGTCGGCGTCGAAGAGGACGCTGCCGAGAGCGAGCAACACCGACGTGGACACCGCCCCGACCAGGAAGCTGACCAGCGACTTCGACGTGACGACCACCCACCTCGGCATCGGCATGGACCGGAGCCGGGCCAGGGTGCCGGTCTCGCGCTCGAGCAGCAGGCTCGTCACGCCGAAGCCGACAGTGAAGAGGAGGAAGAGCCCCGCCTGGCCAGCCACGAGTGCGGCACCCGCATCGAGCTGCTCGTCGGACGTCTCACCGCGGGTCAGGTCGTACGCCGGGCCTCCGGTCGTCGCCTCGGCCACCAGCGCCTCGATCTCCTGGTGGGGCACCCCTTCGGTCAGTCCCGCCTGCGCGGTGACCGCGCCGGACGCAAGCTCCGCCAACAAGCCGTCGACCACCGACAGGACGATGTCCGCCTCGATCCCCGCCTCATCGCCACGCACCGCCTCGACGGTGACCGGCTGCCCGCTCCGGGCTGCGTCTCCGAACCCGTCGGGCACCAGCAGCGCGATCGCGGCCTTGCCGTCCTCCACCTGCTGGCGCCCGGTGTCGGCGTCGACCTCGGTGACGGTGACCTCCAGCTCGTCGGCCCCGTCGAGCCCGCGGACGACGTCGGTGACCACCTGCGCGAGGTTGTCGCCGACCGGAGCGCTGACCGTGACGCTGACGGGTTCGAGCTCCAGGTCCTCGACGCCGCTGAAGACCAGGTTGAAGACGAACATCAGCGCCAGTGGGACGACCAGCGCGAAGATGAACAGCGACTTGTCGCGGAGCCGCTGACGGACGTCGGCGAGGGCGAGGATCAGCAGCTGACGCATGTCAGTCTCGCAAGGCCTTGCCGGTGAGGTGCAGGAACACCGACTCGAGGTCGGGCCGAGCGATCTCGACGTCGGAGAGCGTCACGCCGTACGACGCCGCCGTGCCGACCACCTGAGCGACGAGGGCAGGGGCGTCCTTGACCGTCAACGTCGCCGACCGGCGTTCGATGTCGACCCGCTCCACGCCGGGAAGCTGTCGCAGCTCTTGGGCCGCTCCGGAGAGGTCACCGCTCCCGCCGATCCGGATGGTGTCGACGCCGCCGGTGAGCCGGATCAGCTCGTCGCGGGTGCCCTCGGCCTGGAGCTGGCCGGTGTCGATGATGCCGATGCGGTCGCAGAGCCGCTCGGCCTCCTCCATGTAGTGCGTCGTGTAGAGCACCGCCATGCCCTCGACCGCGAGGGCCTCGACCGACTCCAGGATCGCGTTGCGGGACTGCGGGTCCACCCCGACGGTCGGCTCGTCCAGGATCAGCAGGGTGGGTCGGTTGAGCAGCCCGATGCCGATGTTGAGCCGGCGCTTCATGCCGCCGGAGTACTCCTTGCTGCGGTCCTTGGCCCGGTCAGCCAGCCCGATCAGCTCGAGCACCTCACCCACCCTGGACTTGAGCTCACTGCCAGTCAGTCCCTGGAGCCTGCCGAAGAGGGTGAGGTTCTCCCGACCGGTCAGGTCGGGATAGATGGCCAGGTCCTGGGGCACCAGGCCGAGGTGGCGTTTGGGCGCAGTGGTCCGTGGGGTCATCGCCTCCCCCGCCACCGTCACCGTCCCCTCGTCGGCGGCGATGAGGCCGGCGATCATCGAGATGGTCGTCGTCTTCCCGGCCCCGTTGGGACCGAGGAGCCCATAGGTCTCGCCCGGGGCGATCCGGAACGACACGTCGTCGACCGCCGTCAGGTCTCCGAACCTGCGGACCAGCGAGTCGACCACCAGCACGTCGGGTACCAGCACGTCTGCCATCGGCACGTCCCCCCTCTCGTGCCCCCAACGCTAGGGACGGCGCGGGCGCCGGGACAGGGCCGAATGTCATGACTTCGGCCGGGGGGCCTGTCAGCCGGGGCCCTGTCAGCCGGGGCCCTGTCAGCCGGGGGCCCTGTCAGCCGGAGACGGCCGCCCTCGGCCGGCGGCGGGCGGGGCGCCGGATGGTGGACCCGGGCTTGGAGGCGAGGAGCGGGTCGAAGTCGTCGGTGAGCGGGGTCAGGCGCGACTCGTCCACGAAGACCGCCCCTTCCCGGACCTCGCCGACGAGGTCGCGTCCCAGGACTGCAGCGGCGGTGCCCATCCCTCCCCAGATGGTCGCGTTGATGCCGAACATGTGCTCCGTGCTGCCCCCCGCGAGGTAGAGCCCCGGGATGTGGGTGACCACGCGCGGGCGGAACGGACCGAGGTTCCGCAGCAGCGGGGCGATGCCGTAGCAGGACCCGTCGGTGGTGAGCGTGAAGCGCTCCTGGGTGATGGGGGTGGACGCCTCGCAGAACACCATGCGCTCACGGATGTCGGGGATCAGGAGCTCCGCGGTGTCGAGCACCCGCTGGGTCAGCTCGTCCTTGAGCGCGAGGTAGCGCTCGTCGCGACCGTAGCCGTTGCCGTCGGTGGGCTCGGACGTGACGTTCCAGAACTCGTGGTCCTTCGGTGCCCAGCTCACCAGCTCGAGCGTCGAGTAGCCCTCGGGCGCGGAGTGGGTGCCCTCGGGGTCCTTGGCCGTCGGGCAGCTGACTCCGACCGGCATCAGCTCGGGACAGCGCCCGGCCGCGACCTCCCGGTAGTAGCCGTCGACGTCGTTCGTGGGCCACACCCACGCCAGCGGCGGCGTGCCACGCTCGCGCAGGTCGACGTCGAGGGCGACGTACACCGCGAACATCGGCAGCGTCATCTCCAGGCTCTTGAGGCGTCGCCGTAGCCGGCGCGTCAGGTGCTGCTCGCCCACCAGCTCCGCCCAGGTCTTCTTGAAGTCGGCCGCCGACACGACCGCGCCGGCACGGATCTCCTCACCGCCGTGGAGTCGTACGCCGACCGCGCGCCCGTCCTCGATGAGGATCCGGTCGACCCGGGCCTTCGTGCGGACCCTGCCGCCGTGGGTGGAGATGACGTCGGTGAGGTGGGCGCCGATGACCTGGCCACCGCCTCGCGGGTAGTAGGCGCCGGCCTGCAGGTAGTGGTGGAGGAAGCCGGCGTGCATGGCGGTGGGGGTCCGGTGCGGGGGCCAGGTGTAGTCGCCGTTCTCCGCCAGGATCACCGCCTGGGCGTCGGCGCTGAGCCCGCAGGCCGCCATCAGCGTGGTGATGGGTCGCACCCCCCACCGCAGCAGCGCGAACGGCCTCGCCATGGGTCGTTCGCCGGCAGCGACGGTGCGCATGACCTTGACGCACCGGCGCAGCCCCTTCTCCTCCTCGGGGAAGGCGGCGACCAGGCGGTCGAGGTAGGTGTCCCAGCCGGTGGGGGTCTGGAACGTCGTGCCCGGGACCATGATCTGGCAGTGGCCCTCGGGGCGCTGGCGCAGCCACTTGATGCGCTCGGTGAGGGCCAGGCCCGACAGCGCGGTCTGCATCCGGCCGCCGGGGCCGCACTCGCCGACGTAGTGGGTGCCGACGTCGAACTCGAACTTGTTGCCCGCCCGCCGGAAGACCTGGGTGCTGCCGCCGACGACCTGGTTGGCCTCGAGGACGAGCACCCGCTTGCCGTTGGCGGCGAGGTAGGCGCCGCACGTGAGCCCCCCGGGTCCGGCGCCCACCACCACGACGTCCCAGGTCTCGACCGCGCGGTGTCGGCCCTCGTCGGGACTGGTCCGGGGCGTCTCGGTCTGCGTCATGTGGGCGTTCACTTTCGGAGGGCGGAGATCTGGAGTTGGACTCCAGTTAACTCGGTGCGCACCCGTCTCGCCAAGACCGGGCCTCGCTCAGGTCTGCGGCACCTCCACGATGAGGCCCTCGAGCAGGACCAGTCCCGCCTCGACCACGGCCTGCTCCACGCGCTCGGCCGACATCGCCAGCGCGTCGCGCCGCAGGCCGAGGGCGGCCACGCCGTTCCAGGCGCCGAAGAGGAAGTACGACATCAGCTCGGGGTCGACGCGTCGGATGGCGCCGGCCTCGACCGCGGCCCGGATGCTCTCCTCGAACTCGCCCCGGAGCCGGCTGAACCGCTCGACCACCTCGGTCTCGACCGCCGTCCGGGGGCCGCGCTCACCGGTGACGGTCAGGTACTTCACGACCGCGGGGTGGTCGAGCAGGAGCCTGAGGTAGGCGGCCCCCACACCGGCGAAGCGCTCGAGCGGGGACGTCTGGGCGGCGTAGGCCGAGCGCAGCGACTCCGTCGCCACCGCCAGCAGTCGCTCGGTGACCGCAGCCATGAGCGCGTCCTTGGTCCCGAAGTGGACGTAGACGGAGGCGGGCGAGATCCCGGCCTGCGCGGCCACGTCCTCGATGCGGATCTCCTCGGGCGCCCGCTGCGACATCAGCTGCTCGGCGGCTTCGATCAGGAGGGCCCGCGTGCGCTCGCGTCGGCGCGACCCACGAGCGGCGGCGGGAGAGACGTGGTCCACGCCGCCACAGTAGGCCCCGCATTTTGGGGCTATCCGGGCGGACCCTCGCGTGGCATTGTGACCTGCATCACACCGCCTCGGAGGTAGTCATGCGTCGTCTCATTTCGGGTTCTGTCGTCGCGGCCGTGGTCGCCGCCCTCGGGGTCGGCCTCGCCCCGCCGTCGTCCACGACGCCCGCCCCGTCAGCCGCGCCGGCGGAGCAGCAGCGGCTCGACGGCTACACAGCCAGCGGCGTCACCGCCGAGCAGCTGACCCTGCTCGCCCAGCAGGGCTACGACCTGCACGAGGCGCACCCCACCGGCGACACGACGCGCGTCGACCTGGTCCTGACCAGGCGGGAGGCCGCCAAGCTGCGGGCCGAGGGCATCGACGTACGACTGGCGCGCGTCAAGGGCGGCAGGACCGTGCGCCAGTTCGCGGCCGCACAGGCGGCGAGCGGCTACAACGTGTGGCGGTCCTACGACGAGCCCGGCGGCTACCACGACATCCTCACCACCACCGCCCGCAAGTACCCCGGCGTCACCAAGCTGGTGAAGCTCGGCACCACCTACCAGGGCCGCGACATCCTCGCGCTGAAGATGACCCAGGGCGCCCGCGGCCAGAAGGACGGCTCGCGCCCGGCGGCGATCTTCAGCGCGACCCAGCACGCCCGCGAGTGGATCGCACCCGAGGTCACCCGCCGATTGATGGACACCTACCTCCAGCGCTGGCTGTCCAACGACAAGGCGACCAAGAAGCTCCTGCAGAAGACCGAGCTGTGGTTCGTGCCGGTCATGAACCCCGACGGCTACCAGTACACCTTCGACCACGAGCGGCTGTGGCGGAAGAACCTGCGCGACAACAACGGCGACGGCACGACCCAGGTCGGCGACGGCGTCGACCCCAACCGCAACTTCCCCTCCCACTGGGGCTACGACAACGAGGGGTCCTCCGACATCCCCAGCAGCGAGACCTACCGCGGGCCCTCCCCTGCCTCGGAGCCGGAGACCAAGGCAGCCATGAAGCTCTTCGAGACGGCCAAGGCCGAGTTCATGGTCAACTACCACTCCAACGGCCGCTGGCTGCTCTACAACGACGGCTGGCAGATCGGCACCCCCACCGCTGACGACCCGATCTACTACGCCCTCTCGGGCAACCTCGACGAGCCCGCCATCGAGGACTTCCACCCCGGCCTGTCCTCCGACGTCCTCTACATCACCAACGGCGAGGTCGACGGCTACGCCCAGGAGGCGACCGGCACCCTCGCATGGACCCCTGAGCTCTCGCCCGGCTGCCCCGGCTGCGGCTTCGTCTTCCCCGACGACGAGCAGCTCGTCCAGGAGGAGTTCGAGCGCAACCTGCCCTTCGCCGAGTCGGTGGCCGCCTCCGCGGCCGACCCCGACGACCCGAAGTCGACCCTGGGCATCGACACCAAGCCCTTCTACCTCGAGAGCGACGACGCCTACAAGTCCGGCATCCCGAGCGTGCAGCTGAGCTTCGCCAAGTCCTACGGCGACCCGCAACCGGTCGCCGTGCTGGCCAAGCGGAGCCTCGGCGCGGTGACTGCCAAGTGGAGCATCAACGGCGGTCCGACGCAGTCCTCCCCCACCACCGAGTGGGAGGGCGGAGAGCGCTTCGGCATGACCTCCACGCACTACCACCAGGTGCGCGGCACCGTGACCGGCACCGAACCCGGCGACTCGGTGAAGGTGTGGTTCGAGGGCGGCGGCGAGCGGAGCAAGTCCTTCACCTACAAGGCCGTGTCCGAGAACGACAACCGCATCCTGGTCGTCGCCGCCGAGGACTACACCGGCGCCTCGCCCGCGCAGTCGCCCGGCCCGCACTACCTCGACTACTACCTCAACGCCCTGACGGCCAACGGCCAGCCGGCCGACGTCTACGACGTGGACGCGCAGGGTCGGGTGGCCCCGGACGCACTGGGCGTCCTCAGCCACTACGACGGTGTCATCTGGTACACCGGTGACGACATCGTGACCCGCACGGCGGGCCGCGGCGCCGGCAACGTCGACCGGCTCGCGCTCGACGAGATGCTGGAGTTCCGCGCCTACATGAACGAAGGCGGCAAGGTGCTCTACACCGGCGACTGGGCCGGCCAGCAGTACACCGCGGCCGTCGGCACGCAGTTCTACGACCCGCAGGGCACCATCGCCTGCAACCCGCTCCCCGAGGGCGTCGACACACGTCGTTGCCTGCGACTGCGCGGATCCGGTGACGGCACCAACGACGTCCTGCAGTACTGGTTCGGCGGCTACCTCGCCATCCCCGGGGACGGGCACGCCGACGACGGCAGCATCCACGGCGTCACCGGCATCGACGACCCGCTCACCGGGCTCGACTGGGCCATGAACGGACCGCAGTCGGCCGACAACCAGACCACGACGGCGTCGTTCATCGCGACCAGCGGCATCCTGCCGGTGGACCGGTTCCCGCAGTTCGAGAGCGCGCCGTCGGCACGCTGGGCCAAGCCGGGCGGGCCGTTCGACCCCCACACGGGCGAGCAGTTCGTCTACAGCCAGATCGCCGACGTGTCCTACAAGCGCCTCACCAGGACGGTCACCGTGCCGGCCGGCGGCGGCAGCCTGGACTTCTGGACGTCCTTCGACACCGAGGCCGACTGGGACTACGTCTTCGTGGAGGCCCGCACGCCCAACGGCGACGACTGGACGACGCTGCCTGATGCCAACGGCCACACCAGCCAGGCGACGGGCGAGAGCTGCGCCTCGGGCTGGCGCGAGCTGCACCCGCACCTCGACCACTACCAGACCTACGACCCCGCGACGGAGACGTGCACGCCGACTGGCTCGACCGGCGAGTGGCACGCCAGCTCGGGCAACTCGGCCGGGTGGCAGGAGTGGAGCGTCGACCTCAGCGACTGGGCCGGCGGCGAGGTGGAGGTCTCGATCACCTACACCAGCGACTGGGGCACGCAGAACCTCGGCGCCTTCGTCGACGACGTGACCCACCCCGACGGCACCTCGACGTCCTTCGAGAGCGGCCTCGACGGCTGGACCACCCCCGGGGCGCCTGAGGGCAGCTCGGCCAACGCGAACGACTGGATCGCCACCGACGCCAGCGGCTTCCCCGTCGGCGCCGCCATCACGACGCCCAACTCGCTGCTGATGGGCTTCGGGTTCGAGGGCATCGCCACACCGGCGGACCGCAACGAGGTCATGGGGAGGGTCCTGGACCACCTGCTCGAGTAGGTCGCGCTGGGCTGCTGGACGGCGACGACTACCGTCCTGCCTCGTGCACGTAGATCCCGCCCGCGTCCTCGACGACCTCGTGGCCTCGGGTCGCGAGTCAGGTGCGGCGGTGGCCGTCGTCCGCGGCGGCGTGCTCGAGGTCGACCACGCCGCCGGGACGCGGGACGGGGTCGAGCCCATGACCTCCGACACGCTGGTGATGACGTTCTCGGTCGCCAAGCCGTTCGCGGCGCTCGCGTTCCTGGACGCCGTCGCCGAGGGACACCTCGCGCTGGACCAGGCGGTCGCCTCGGTGTGGCCGGAGTTCGCGGTGGCGGGCAAGCAGGGCACGACGATGCGCCAGCTGCTCTCGCACCAGGCGGGGCTGCCGACGTTCCCCGAGGCCGCGACCGGAGTCGAGTACGACGATCGCGAGACCCTCGTCGGGATGCTCGCGGCAGCCGCCCCCGCGCACGCCCCGGGTGCCGGTGTCGCCGAGCACGCCCTGACCTACGGCCACCTCCTCGACGAGGTGCTGCGCCGAGCCACCGGGGAGCCGCTGGCCGACCGGTTCGCGCGCATCGCCGCGGCCGGTGGGTGGGACCTCCACCTGCGGGTCGAGGACCGCGACCTGGACCGCGTCGCGAGCATGGTCGACCCCGACGGTTCGTGGCGGTCGGGGTATCTCCGCGACGACCGCTGGGGGCCCGCGCTGGGTCGACCGCCCGGCTTGCTCGACCCCGCGGTGCTGAGCTCCGCGCGCTTGCGTCGTACTCCCTTCCCCGCCGTGGCGCTGCACGCGTCCGCCGTGGCGCTGGCCCGCTTCTACGACGACGTGGTGCGCCCCGACGGCGCGGTGGCCGGGCGCCTCGGGCACGACCTGTGGCAGGCCTACGTCTCCCCCGCGGTCACAGGACACGACGCGCTCCTGGACCGTCCGGTCACGTGGACCCTGGGGTTCCAGCTCAGCGAGGACGACGGCATCGTCGAGCTCGGCATGGGCGGGGCCGGCGGCAGCTCCGCCTGGGCCGATCCCGCTGCCGGCTACGGCGCCGCCTACGTCACCCGGCAGCTGGGCGGGCACGACCGTGGTGAGCGCGTGTGGGAGGCCGTCGTCGCCCGCAGGTGAGCCGTCAGGGCTGTGTCCCTGTCAGTCCTGGGCGTGCACCACGTGGGCGTCGTCCCCCGGATAGACGAGGCCCTCGTGCCCGTCGGCCCAGCGCACGACGTACGGCGGGCCACCGCCCTCGCCTCGCACCTCGACGATCTCGCCCTCGCGCCGTGGCGAGTCCACCCTGTTGCTCTCGGCCACCAGCCGGTCACCGACCTGAGCCTGCATCGCTGATCACCTGCCTCGCTCGGTTGCAGATCCCACGTGGCTGCAGATCCCACGTGGTTGCTGGTCCCACGATGCGCCGCGGAGCGGGGCATGACAAGGGCTTCCTAGCGCTCGTCGCTGTCCGTTCCGTCCGGACCCTTGGGTGGTCGACCACGCCGCGGGACGGGCCCGGCGTCGCGGGGCGCGCGGCCGGCCTTGGCCAGGGCGTCCCGCAGCACCATCTCGACCTGGGCATTGACGCTGCGCAGCTCGTCGGCGGCCCACCGCTGGAGGGCGGAGTGGACGGCAGGGTCGAGGCGCAGGAGCACGGACTTGCGCTCCTGGCCCCGCTTGGGTGTCCCCGCGTCCTCGCCCATGTCCCGGCCCGATCAGGTGTAGAGCGACCCGGTGTTGACCACGGGGGTCGTGCCCCGCTCGGAGCACAGCACCACCAGGAGGTTGGACACCATGGCGGCCCGGCGCTCCGGGTCGAGGTCGACGATCTGCTTCTGCTCCAGCTGTGCCAGGGCGCTCTCGACCATGCCGACTGCGCCGTCGACGATCTTCTCGCGCGCCGCGATGACCGCGGAGGCCTGCTGGCGCTGGAGCATCGCCTGGGCGATCTCGGGGGCGTAGGCCAGCGCCGAGATGCGCACCTCGATGACCTCGAGCCCGGCCAGGGCGATCCTCTCGGCGACCTCGGCGGCGAGCTCGGCGGAGATGATCTCGGTGTCGCCGCGCAGGGTGACCTCGTTGGCGGCGTTGTCGTAGGGGTGGCTCATCGCGACGTGGCGCAGCGCCGACTCCGACTGCACTGCCACGAAGTCGGGGTAGTCCTCGACCGCGAACGTCGCCCGGGCGGTGTCGGCGACCTGCCACACGACGATCGCCGCGATGTTGACGGGGTTGCCGTCCGCGTCGTTGACCTTGAGCTCGTGGGTCTCGAAGTTGTGCACCCGCACCGACACGTTGCGCCGCGTCGTGAGCGGCACGATCATCCGCAGCCCCTGCTTGCGGACGGTGCCGACGTAGCGGCCGAAGAACTGCACCACGCGCGTCTGGCCGGGAGCCACGATGGTCAGCGAGGCGGCGAGCACGCAGCCGACCACGAAGAGCACGACGCCGCCGACCATGCCGCCGAGCCCGCCCTCGTCGGCCTCAGCGGCCCGCACACCCAGGACGAAGAGCCAGGTGCCGAGCCCCAGGAGCAGCAGCGACACCGCCAGTCCGGCGAAGCCGTCCACCGACCAGGCGGTGCGCTCGGTGACGTCCACCCGCGTGCCGTCGTGCCCCACCGGGTGTCCGGCCGGGGCGCTGTCCTCGGTCTCGTCGGCCTGGCTCTCGTTGGCCTGGCTCTCGTTGGCCTGGGTCGTGTGCTGGTCGTCCATGGTTCGTCCCCCCGGTGGAGATGTGACTCGTCGGAATGTGATGACAAATTGATATCATATTTTCGGGTGAATGGTCACATCAGTCCACCGCCCTCCGCGACAGCCACGTGGCGGCTTGGGTCCGGTTCTCCAGGTCGAGCTTGGTGAGGATCCGGCTCACGTGGTTGCGGGCGGTCACCGGGGAGATGAAGAGGCGCTCAGCGATCTGGCGATTCGTCAGTCCTTCTGCGACGAGGGCGAGCACCTCCCGCTCCCGGGCCGACAGCGCCGACAGCCGCTCGTCGTCGTACTCCACCTGCGACGACGTGGACGCGGCAGCCGGTGCGGAGCGGTGGAGCAGCGCCACGGCCAGTCCACCGCCGAGCACCAGTGCACCCAGCACGTCGAGGGCGTCCGCCGCCGACGGCAGCAACGAATGTCCGATGCCGGCGAGCACAGCGAAGCCCAGCGCACCGCCCAGCAGCCACCTCAGCCCGGCCCGCTCGGCCGGTCGCCGCAGCCGGACGGCGATCACGACCCCCGCGAGCAGCAACGGAGCCTGCAGCAGCCACACGGCCGCGGCGTCCAGCTCGTCCGACCATGACGCCGGCAGGACGCCGAGCGGGTTCGGCACACCGGACGCCGCCTCCACCATGCTCCAGGCGGCTATGACGGCCACCTGCACCCCGACCGCCGCCACCACGACCGGACGCCACCGCGTCGACGGCAGACGGCCATCGGGCAGGAGCACGAGCGCGAGGAACATGAGCGGTACGACGATCGCTCCCCCGCGCTCGACCAGCCACGCGGTCCACTCGCCGGCGGATCCCGACCAGTCGGCCTGTGCCGCCACTGCGCTCGCCGACAGCACGCACGCAACGGCGAGCAGCAGCCACCCGACCGGGTTGCGCGGGTGCTCGGTGGCCTCGAAGGCTCCTGGCAGTCCGAGCGCGAGTGCGACGAGCAACATCTTCCACAGGGCACCCTCGGAGCTCGTGGCGATCGTGGCCAGCACGGCTCCGAGCATCACCGCGGCAGCGGCCACGGCCAGGACCGGATGGCGTGGGGTCACCCGGCCAGTATCGGCCTGTCCCCGGTCTCGTGTCCCGGATCAACCCACTCGGCCTGCGGCATCCGCAGCACCGCGACACCGAGCCAACACATCGCGACCGCCAGGAGGAGGTGCGGCTCGAGAGGCCCGGACGAGGGCAGCAGGAAGTCCCACACGAGGAAGCCCACGAGAAGGAGCAGCGGGGTCCTGGGGAGCGAGATGCTGCGCAGGCCGGCGATCGCGAGCAGCAGCAGACCGAGGAACGACCCCAGCAGGTGCGGCAAGAGCGCCATGACGATCGTGCCGGGGTGGTCGAGGAATCCGTCGTTGAGCGCGACCGCGGAGTCGGTCCCGATGGCTCCCGGCGCCACGGTGCCGGCGGCGTACCCCAGCGCGACGATGTTGTGGAAGCCCCACATGCCCCAGAGCGCGAGGACGATCCCCACGGCGGTCAGGCGTGGCGAGGCCCAGCGGGTCACGTGGGCCAGGCCCAGCAGGCCGAGTGGCAGCACGAGCATGCTGACCAGCAACGCCGTCTGCTCGGCGGTGTGGACGACGGGGTGCTCGGCACCCCAGCGGATCTGGTCGCTGAAGTCGTCGAGGTCGGAGGTGAGGAGCTCGCCGACGTACTGAGCCAGGCCGTTGGTGAGGCCGGCGGCGACCAGGCAGGTGCCGGCACCGATGCGCGCCGCGCGGGAGAGAGGTGGAGTGGTGGTCGTGGTGTGTTCACGGGTGAGTGTCATGCTGCCGAGGGTGGGCGCAGCGACCCGCTCGACGCATGGTGCAGGTGCACCAATCCGTGCCCTTGGCGTGCACGATCGGCCACCTAGCGCCCGAGCAGCCCCTTGACGTACGCCGCCTGGCCGAGGTGCTGCAGGGCGTCGGCCAGGATGCTCACCAGCCGCACCCCGGCTGTGACCGGCGGGTCGTAGGACTGGTCCACCTCGCGCTCGAGCTCGGCCTCGTCGACGGTCTGCAGGTAGCGGGCGGTCGCCAGCGTCACGTCGTGGTGGTACTCCCTGAGCAGGTCGAGGTCCTCGATCCGGATGCCGTCCACCTGCTCGCTCGTGTGGCCGTAGCCGACGTCGTCGCTGCCGTTGTCCAGGCCGAACCTGTCCTGGAACCTCTGCCACCTCTGACTCTCCCCCGCGAGGTCCGCGACCTGGGCGTCCTGCATCCGGGCCAGGTGCCACAGCAGCCAGCCGATCGGGTTCCCTCCCCCGTCGGGGCGGTGGTGCAACGACTCCCCGTCGAGGCCGTCGGCGATGTCGGTGTAGAGCTCGGCGACCCGCCCGAACCCCTCGGTCAGCACTCCGCGTACGTCCATCCCTCGACCGTAGCCGGAGGGTTGCGTCCCGACGAGGACCGTTGCATGTTGGAGGCATGGCCGTGACGAGCTTCCAGGACCTGCCCCTCGCCGACCGGGACCGCCAGTGGGACGGTGATGCCGCCGAGAAGAGGGTGCGCGAGTGGGCCGGCGCCGAGGACGAGCCGAACGAGAAGTACCGCGACGCCCACGTCTGGTACGACGCCGACAACAAGGACAACTTCACCGCCTACAAGCTGCTCGTCGCCGACGTGGTCGACGGTCGACTCCACGCAGTCCCTCGGGGCGTCATGGCGGCGGGCAACGTGATGGCCGGCGGTCGTGGCGGCGTCGACCTGCCGTCCAAGGACGTCGACCGCGTGAAGAGCCATCTCGCCAAGTACTACGCCAAGATGGGCGACGAGGCTCCCTGGGACCGCGACTAGCCCGACCGGCAGTCCGGCATGCTTGGCCCGTGAACGAGCGCAACGTCCTCGGTGGCGCCCTGGAGCTGTGCGGCACCGACCCCGTCACCGGGTTCTACCGCGACGGCACCTGCACGGTCGGGCCGCAGGACGTCGGCCTCCACGCCGTCTGCGCCGTCATGACCGAGGAGTTCCTCGCCCACCAACGCTCGGTCGGCAACGACCTCTCGACGGCCCGCCCCGAGTGGGGCTTCCCCGGGCTGGTCCCGGGCGACCGGTGGTGCGTCGTGGCGGTCCGTTGGCTGCAGGCGTACGACGCCGGAGTCGCCGCCCCGGTCGTCCTGGCCGCCACCTCCGAGCGCGCGCTCGACGTCGTACCCCTCGACGTGCTGCGGGCGCACTCGGTCGACGTGCCCCCCGACCTCAGCGAGCTCGACTAGGCAGTGCTGCGGGCGGGTCGACGGCAGGGAGCGTCGCACGCTCGATCTCGTCGGCGCGAAGGGCGTCCAGGCCCCAGATGAGGGCGCTGCCGAGGAGTGCGACGAAGACGGCGACCGAGCTGATGAGGATCATGGTGAACATGGCGGGCTCCTGAGGGTTGGATTGCAGATATCTCTACAAACATGTATAACTCTCTGCAGGGGTTTTGACCAGTGGTTTCGACCAGAGATTTCGCCTACCAGCTCGGAGAGCGCACGTGACCGACGACTTCAGCATCGGCGTCCTGGCACAGCGGACGGGGGTCACTCCCAACGTGCTGCGCACCTGGGAGAACCGCTTCGGCTTTCCCACGGGTCGTCGTACGACGTCGGGTCATCGACGCTTCACCGACGCCGACGTCCTGCTCGTCCAGGAGGTGCTCGAGGCCCGGGAGCGAGGAGTCCCCCTCAACCTCGCCGTCGACGGCGTGCTGCAGCGATCCCGCCAGCAGCACGACGAGTCAGTGCATGCGACGCTCATCCGCGAGTTCCCCGACCTGCGCCCGCAGCGCTTGGCCAAGGCCACCCTGCTGGCTGCCTCCCACGCGATCGAGGACGAGTGCCTGGCTCGCGCAGACCGCTCGGTGGTCCTGGGCACCTTCCAGGAGGGGCACGTGTTCGCCCGCTCCCGGCACCGGTGGGACGAGCTGGCCCGTACGGCGACGTGGTCGGCCGTGCTGGCCGACTTCGACGCCGACCTCCCCGCCGACCCTCAGGCCCGACCTGCGCGCTGCCAGCTGCCGGCCGACTCGCCGATGCGCCGTGAGTGGACGGTCGTCACCGTGAGCCGCGGCTTCGCAGCCGTCCTGGCCGCGTGGGAGGTGCCCGCCGCCGCAGGCGGGCCCGCGACGTACGAAGCCGTGATCAGCATGCGCCGGGCCGCAGCCCTCACCGCAGCCCGAGTCGTCGTCGCGACCGCGCGCGCGGCCGGCGCGACCCCTCCCGAGAGTGTGGACGAGCTTCTGACCGCTCCCATCACCACGGAGACGACGGTGGCGGACACCGACCGGGTGCTGCTCCGGATCCTCGAGCAGGTGGACAGCACCCCGGCCTGGCGCCGCCCAGCCCCGGTGGTCGAGTGACGACGAAGTCGTGTCACGAGACCTGGGTAGACCCACCCATGCTCCACGTGCCGGGAATGGGTATCGCGCCCGATGCGCCGTCGGCGCCCCGGGACGAATCCTCGACGCATGGACACCTTCGACACTGACATCGACACAGTCGTCATCGGCGCCGGCCAGGCCGGGCTCGCGACGGGCTACCACCTCCAGCGGCGCGGCATCCCGTTCGTCATCCTCGACGCCGCGTCGCGCATCGGTGACAACTGGCGTCGACAGTGGGACAGCCTGAGGCTCTACTCCCCTGCCCACGTCGACGGCCTCCCCGGCCTGCCGTTCCCGGGGCGGCGATGGAGCTTCCCGGGCAAGGACGCGGTGGGCGACTACCTCGAGACCTATGCCCGGACCTTCGACCTCCCGGTGCGGCTCGAGACCCGCGTGCAGGCCCTGGACCGCGACGACGACGGATACGTCGTCACCACCGACCGCGGACGACTGCGGTGCCGCAGCGTGGTGGTCGCCACCGGCACGTTCGGCCGCACTCCGAGCATTCCGGCCGTCGCCGCCGATCTCGACCCGGCGATCCTGCAGCTCCACTCGAGCGAGTACCGGCGACCCAGCCAGCTCGGCGAGGGTTCGGTGCTCGTCGTGGGCGCCAGCCACTCGGGCACCGACATCGCCTACGAGCTCGTCGAGACGCACCCGACGATCCTCGCCGGGCGTGACTGCGGGGAGATCCCACCCCGGCTGGAGTCACCCCTGTTCCAGGTGCTGTTCCCCGTGGTGCTCTTCGCGTGGCGGCACGTGCTCACGCGCCGTACTCCGCTGGGTCGCAAGGTGATGGCTCACGTGCGACACCACGGTGGGCCCATGCTGCGCGTCAAGCGCCGCGACCTGCTCGAGCGAGGGGTCGAGCGCGTGACCAGCCGGGTGGAGGAGGTCCGCGACGGCCGGCCTGTCGTCGACGGCGTTCCCCGCGATGTCGCGACCGTCGTGTGGGCGACGGGCTTCCGCCAGGAGCTCGGCTGGATCGACCTCCCGATCACCGGCGACGACGGCTGGCCGCGCGAGAAGCGGGGCGTCGCCACCGACGCCCCCGGCCTCTTCTTCTGCGGCATGTCCTTCCAGTACTCCTTCAGCTCCATGCTGCTGCCCGGGGTCGGCCGTGACGCCGCCTACGTCGCGGACCAGGTGGTACGACGCTCGCGCACCCGGGCGAAGTCGACGGCAGACCTGCCCCACGCGGCCTGATCCGCCGTACGCTCAGGACCGTGGAGCAGGCCGCTGAACACTTCGCGCGCGGCGACTGGCAGGCCGCCTACGAGGCATGGTCCGACACCGGCCTCGACGGGCTCAGCCCCGCCGAGCTCGACCACTTCAGCACGACGGCCGGGCTCGTCGGCCGGCACGACGACCTCGTGCTCGCCCTGCAGCGCGCCGTCGTCGCGTGTGAGGCCGCGGGCGACCTGCGCGGAGCGGCGCGGTGCGCCTTCCACCTATCGATGAACACCGCAGCCCACGGAGAGCCGGCGCTCGCCGCAGGCTGGTGCCGCCGGGCCGTGGCCCTGGTGGACGAGGTCGGCGAGGACTGCGCCGAGCGCGGCTGGGTGGCGTTCCTGCTGATGTTCCAGGCCATTGGCGCCGGCGACTTCGAGACGGCCGGGTCTCGGGCCGAGGACGCCTACGAGGCGGCCCGGCGGTTCCACGACACCGACCTGCTCGCGATGAGCACCTGCGCCCGTGGCCGGGTGGCGCTCTACTCCGGGGACTTCGGCGAAGGTCTCGCCCTGCTCGACGACGCGATGGTGCGGGTGGTCTCGGGCGAGGTCTCGCCCTTCATCGCCGGCCACGTCTTCTGCACCGCCATCGAGGGCTGTCAGGAGGTGAGCGACTTCAGCCGGGTCGCCGAGTGGACGGCCGCCCTGGAGCGGTGGTGCGACGCGCAACCCGGGCTGCTCGCCTTCACCGGCCAGTGCGCCGTGCACCGCGGTCAGCTCCTGCGTCTGAAGGGGGCCTGGGACGACGCGTTGCGGGAGTACGCACTCGCCGCCGACCGCTACCGCCAGCTCGGCACGCCGGACGCCGTGGGACTCACCGCCGTCGAGACCGGCGACCTCCTGCGCCTGCGCGGCGACCTCGAGGGCGCCGACGCCGCCTACCAGCGTGCGGCCGACCTCGGCCTGGACCCCCAGCCCGGCCTGGCGCTGCTCTGGCTGGCGAGTGGCAGGAGTACGGCGGCGCTGGCGGCGGTCGATCGTCTGCTCGGCGCGCCGGCCGGGCCGGTGCAGCGCTGCCGTCTGCTGCCCGCTGCGATCGAGGTGCTGCTCGCGTCGGGCGACGTCGACCGCGCGCGCCCTCTGGCCCAGGAGCTCTCGGACGTGGCGGCCTCGCTCGGCGCCCGAGTGCTCTCCGCCGCCGCGGCCCGGGCGATGGGTGCCGTCGAGCTGGCCGCCGGGGATCCCGCCGGCGCCCTCCCCTACCTGCGCAAGGCCCACCAGCTCTACGCGCAGGCGACTGCGCCGTACGACGCCGCCGTGGCGCGGCTGCTGGCCGCCCGCTGTCTCCTGGCACAGGGGGACGACTCCTCGGCGGAGCGCGAGCTGACCGCCGCGCGTGCCGTCTTCCGCCGGCTGGGAGCGACACCGATGGCGGACCTCGCCTCGATACTGCTGGCACCGGCGGCGCTCCCCGGTGGCCTGACCGCCCGCGAGGCGGAGGTGCTGCGCCTGGTCGCGGCGGGACGCAGCAACCCCCAGGTCGCGGCCGAGCTGGTCCTCAGCGAGAAGACCGTCGCACGTCACCTCTCCAACATCTTCGGCAAGCTCGACGTCGGCTCCCGCACCGCCGCGGCGGCGTACGCCTACGAGCACGGGCTCGCCTGAACGACGAATTCACCCGATGGTCGAGGAACGACGAAGTCGTGTCACGAGACCCAGTTGTCGGCGTGGACCCGCAACCTCAGCTCTGGAGGTACGACAGCACGGCCGTCACCGCAGCCTCGGTGCCCGTGGTCAGCGTGGGTTGCATCGCCGCCCGAAGCCGGGGTTGTGGTTGGGGACGGGGCGCTGGTCGGCGGTGAAGCCGCCGAAGGCCCAGTAGCAGTAGGGGATACCGAACGCGTCCGGGATGACGCTGAAGTCCTCGGACCGGTGAGCGGGTCGAGGCGCTTGACCCGGTCTGGTCCGAAGTGCGCGACGAAGGCCTCGGTGACCTTCGCGTTGACCGGGGCATCGTTGTCCGTGAGCGGGAAGCTCTCGTAGAGCTCGATCTCCGGCGGCCGTGTGCTGCCGGCTGCCTCGCACTCGGCTCGCACGATCCTCTCGATCGCGGTCAGCAGCTTCTCGCGCACGTCGAGGTCGTAGGCCCTGATGTTGAGCAGCATGGTCGCGTCGTCGGGGATGATGTTGGCCTTCGTCCCGGCCTGCAGGCTGCCGACGGTCACGACCCCCAAGTCAGACGGCGCGATCTCCCGCGCCACGATCGTCTGCAGTCGCGTCACGATGGCGGCACTGAGCACGACGGGGTCGATGCCCAGGTGTGGCATGGACCCGTGGGTGCCCTCGCCGTACACCTTCACCCGGATGCACGCGCCCGTCGACATCATCGGCCCGGCCGTGGTGCCGACCTCTCCTGCCGCCGGGACTGCCATGACGTGCTGGGCGAGGGCCACGTCAGGCTTCGGGATCTTCTCGACCAGTCCGTCATCGACCATCGACCGGGCGCCTGCCGCCGTCTCCTCGGCCGGCTGGAAGAGCGCGACGTAGGTCCCGGACCAGGCGTCCCGATGACCTGCCAGGAGGCTGGCGGCCCCGAGGGCCGCCACGACGTGGAGGTCGTGGCCGCACGCGTGCATGACCGGCACGGTGACGCCCTGGGGATCGACGGCCGTCCTCGTCGAGGCGTAGGGCAGGCCGGTCGCCTCCTTGACGGGCAGCGCGTCCATGTCGGCGCGGAAGAGGACGGTGGGTCCCTCCCCGTTGGCGAGCACGCCGACGACCCCGCCGATCTGCTGGACGTCGTACCCGAAGGACTCCAGGCGGCGGCTGACCTCTGCTGCGGTCTCCTTCTCCTGCATGGACAGCTCGGGGTTCTGGTGCAGGTGGGCGTAGAGCTCCTCTTGCCACGGGGTCACTGCCTCGAGGCCGTCCAGCACGCGCCGTGTGTCCATGCCTGCGCGGTACCCCTCACCAGCGGTTGCGCACGTCCTCGGCCCACCCGACCAGGTCGGCGAGGTGCACCCACTCCCCCGACTCGTCGCGCACGCGCCCTGACCAGTGGCCGAAGCACTGGTGGGTGCGCGAGGAGAACAC